>JABJMA010000051.1 GCA_018659605.1 Rickettsiales bacterium | reverse complement strand
TGTAAATGAGTATTCAACTACAGATGGCTCTGATTCAGATAGTTATGCAGAGCAGAAAGATGATCCCGGTCAAGATAGTGGTAAAATAGATGCAAATGAGATTCCTGCCATTAATGAAAGATTCAAGGATAGATCATTACTCAATAATTTGATCTTTTTATGGGTTACAGATAGTTTTGTAGCTTTACAATATGCTTCTAGGGGAACTAAGGAAAATCAAGGCCTTATAGACAGTCTGTATAACAGCCTACCACAGGATTCTGCTCATGCACCAAAAAGTGATTCTCAGAAGTTACTATATATTAAAGATCATTATTTTTCTTTGGAGCCAGCTAAATATCCAGAACTTCAAACAGTTTTAACTAACTTAAACATCACGGCAGTATCATTTAATACATATATCATACCTAAAATCCATTCACTCAAATCTAAAAAAACCCCTAATTTTACGACAACATCATTTCCTGAAATAAAAGCTTCTATCCATACGTGTCTTGTACAAGAGATAGGAAGATATGAATATAATCTGAGCTATCTTAATATGATTCCAAAAGCAATGTTAAGGTGTAACTTAGATATTTTGAATGATCAGTCAGCACTTATTGAGAGCATATATTCAAAAAGTCCGACTCAATCGGGATCGGGATCGGGATCGGCATTAGATATATATAATAAGTTAATATTTATATTACAAAATCCTCTGCCTGATCAGAAAGAAAATTTAGGAGAGGTTCTAGAAAATATAATATCTAAATATAGGCAAATATTTATCCGCAACGAGACTGCTCATTATGAAATATATGACTCTGCAAATACCTGTTATCAAGCGGAATCACAGGATATTAGCTTTGATAGTTATCAACAATCATTTTTATTAGGCCAGGCTTCCTCTAGCGCTAAAGAAATCTCTTACGCTGGGAATAGTAGATAATTTTACTTCATTATAAACCCCTTGCCAGATAATTTTTGCATCATGAATCATAGCAATATTGTCTGAGGTTTTTTTTATCGAGGCAAGATCGTGAGTTACAGTAATAGGTTTAGATAAATCAGATTTAAAGTAAAATAAGCCCTGATATTTGACCTCTGAACCAAATTATGCTAACCTTAAGGTTTAGGAGGTATCTAATGATTATAATTAAGATCATAATATTACATATTGTCTTATGTTTGGCAACTACATCAATATCTGCATCTTCCCTTATGCAATCAGGGAGTAATGACATAATCATTAATATTTCAGATAAAGATAGCTCAAATACAAAAAATGCTATTTTATGCGATCTATTAAATAATAAAGAATCTCTTTGTGTTAAATATGATGATAATCCTGTAACAATTGATGTAAGCAAAGAGATAAAAAATAGAGATATTATAGAATTAGAGTTATCAAATAATTGCGAGAGTAATAATGATAAAGCTATTCTACAAGTAAGAGCATTTAATCATAGCTCATCAGCTTATTTCAATATTTCCTCATGAAAATTGCTAAAGAGAGGAATAGAATACGTTATTATAAATATCTAAGAATTTTAATTTGCAGCCTAATGATGCTTACTTTCTTGCAGCAAATAGTTCATCATCCCATAAGAGTTAGTAAATTAAATAATATAGATTCCCAAAATCCTAAAAAACACAGCATTGAAAAAAGAGTAAATTGCGCAGAATTATCCACCCCAATCATAAAAGCTTGCTCATCAAAGCCCCGATCCCTCAAAAAAAATGGCAAAATAATTAGAAAATATATAGCGTAAAATAGATATTTAATTAGATCTATTACAAGATTTATGTAAATCAGTTGGAATTACCAGCAATAAGTATAGCATCGTTATAAAATATTCTAACCTAAATAATGCCTCTTTATAAAAATTTCTATTATAAAATTATTGAGAACAAATCTGCCAAGGAAAGATTAGTTTTCTTGCATGGCTGGGGCCAGGATCATCAAATATTATTGCCTTTAGCTAGGTATTTTACAGATAAATACGAAATAATCCTTATTGATCAATATGGTTGCGGTAAATCAAATGAACCTAATACCTCTTTTGATTCTCTTACCTATGCACATCTATATGAAGAATTTATAAAAAGCCTCACAGAAAAAACAAATATTTTTATTGGTCATTCCTATGGCGCAAGAGTTATAATCCAAATTGCTAGCCATTATCCTAAGTTAGTTCATAAATCTGTATTTATTGCTGGAGCAGGACTTATTAGAGAAAGATCTTTAATTTTTAAAATACGCGCAAAATTATTAAAACTTCTGGGTAATATTTGTAAGATCTCAGATAAGCTATTAGCTACAAAATTAAAGGCTAAATTTGGCAATAAGTTTGGCAGTAGTGATTATAAGGCAGCGCATGGTTTGATGCGCGAGATATTAATCAAAGCCGTTACGGAGGATTTAACGCCTAAATTAGCAGATGTAAAATGCCCAACTTTGTTACTATATGGAACTGAAGATAGTGTTACCCCACCTGAATTTGGCTATATTTTTGATAAGAATATCAAGAATTCTAAATTAATTTTAATAGATGGCGCTGATCATAATAGCATCCTTACCAGATCATATCATCAATTGCAGCATTTGATCGAAGATTTTATTTAAATTCATATCGTATAGTCGTGATCCTCCCGCCCGCCCTTAACGTACGGGACCGGTAATGAGAGTGATATCTATTAGTTTAAACATATAATTGTGTAATATCACCCCCTACCGAAATGCATTGAATTTGGTTAATCACGGGCGGGAGGACCCCGCCCCTACAAGTTGAGATATCCAGTATAAAATACGGATTATAAAATTGGGTGAATATGTGATTTCCCGTCCGGAACATACAGAAATGTTAATTATTGGGTTCGATGATTACCCCGTAGGGGCGGGGTCCTCCCGCCCGCCCGTAACATACGGGACCGGTAATGAGAGTGATTTATATTAGTTTAAACATACCGTTGGTGTAATATCACCCCCTACCAAAATGCATTGAATTTGGTTAATCACGGGCGGGAGGACCCCGCCCCTACAAGTTGAGATATCCAGTATAAAATACGGATTATAAAATTGGGTGAATATGTGATTCCCCGTCCGGAACATACAGGACCATAAATAAGAGAGATCTATTTGTTCAAAGGCGGGCGACGAGCAAATTATTCAAATACCATGCTGTCCTTAAATTGAAGCCCGCCCTCTCGGTCCTTTTCCAATAACACAAAACCGTCTATATCGACAAGATCTGCCTTTTGTGCCAAATAATATGCAGGACGTATGCTTAATGAGGTAGTGACCATGCAACCCAGCATAATCTTAAAGCCTAATATTCTAGCGGCATAATATAAATTTATTGCCTCCGTTAAGCCTCCTGTTTTATCTAGCTTAATATTAACCATATCATATTTTCCAACTAGCCCTCTTAGATCCTGACTAGTATGACAGGCTTCATCTGCACATATGGGAATAGGCCGCTCTAAATTTCTAAGTAGCTCGTCATGCTTAGCCATGAAGGGTTGCTCAATCATCGCAATATTATTCTCCTGACAGATGTTAATTAATTCATGATATTTTTCTAAATCCCATGATTCATTAGCATCTATAATAATTTTACTGTTAGGTGAATATTTGCGGGCGATGATAATACGCTCCTTATCTAATTCATCACCGGATAATTTGATTTTTAAGATTTTCTTATCGCTATTCTTTTTAATATCGGCTGTCACCTCCTCAAGTGATCCAATTGAAATAGTAAACGCAGTAGTAATGGCTCTAGGCTGTGGCAAATCTGCCAATTGCCAAATTTGCTTATTACTTTTTTTGGACTCTAAATCCCATAAGGCCAAATCAATAGCGCATCTAGCACTGCCAGCAGGCATAATATTTAATAAGGCTGCCCTATTAGGATTTTTCGTTATTTGATCTCGATAATTATCTATATCAGCAAGCACTGAATCTATCGTTTCATTAAATCTATTATAGGGATAAGCTTCTCCATAAGCTGTAATATGCCCATCTGTTATCTCGCATATAATTACCTGCGATTCGGTTCTACTACCATGTGCAATATTAAAAACACCATCAATCGGCCAGCTTTCAACATAGGCCTTAATAGCTATATTATTTCCTGTCATTCTCAACATGCCTCGCTAAATAGTATTATAAAATGCTATTGCTGCTGCAACAGAAACATTCAAACTTTCAACCTCTCCTGTCATTGGAATCTTTACCAATAAATCGCAACTATTGCGAAGCCCCTCTCGAATACCTTGATGCTCATTACCAAGTATAATAGCAAGCTTTGGATAATCTTTTAACTTAGATATATCAGCTTTACCTAAACCGTCTAAACCAAGGCACCAATAACCAGACTCTTTTAGCTCATCAATTGCATGACTTAAATTTACAACTTCACAAATATCCGCAAGTTCAGAGTAACCGCTCGATGATTTAGTCAATCTTGCCATATTACTACAGCCATCATGTTTGGGTATGATAAATTTTTTAATATTAAAAGCCAAAGCTGACCTAATAATTGCGCCAATATTACCAATATCTGTAATCCTATCTAGCACGACTATTTTATCATTTTCATCGAGACTGATTAATGCATCCAGATCACAATGCTGCTTAAGTGCGATAGTTGCGACAATACCTTGATGATTAGAATCGGGGAATAAATGATTTAACTCTTTTGGCGAGACAATACTGCAATTAAAATGTTTGAACTTATGCGCCAAATTATTAATGGCCTTGATTTCTATAACTCTTTCTGGAGCCTTCTCAGCGATGAGAGATACCGGATTTAGGCCATAAACATAATAAGAATCTTGAACTGATCTCTTATGATTCATCTTAATTATTTACGAATTTCTTGATAATATAAATCACTCAATTTTAATGTTATTGGATGTTTTGTGAAATTATATTTTTTGTTATTTTTATCATCAACAATTGAATTAACTCTGGTAATCTCTGCAGCAGTGCCAGTTAAAAATGCATCCTGAACATTGGCTAGCTCGGCTGGCTCTATATGGCGCTCTACCGTCTTGATGCCATTGTCTCGGGCAAGAGCAAGTACTGCTTGACGAGTAATTCCATTTAAAAAACAATCAGCTATTGGTGTGTGTAATTCATCATTAATGATAAAAAACATATTGGCACAGGTAGCTTCTGCTATATAACCTCTATAATCTAGCATTATTGCCTCATTATAACCGTCGCGCTCAGCAACATGCTTAGAATAAGTGCAAATCATATATAAACCAGCAGCTTTAGAAGCAATCGGTGCAGTCTCTGGCGAAGGTCTTTTATATTTAGCAAAGACCATATTAATGCCATTTAATTTAGCCTCAGGAGAAAAATAAGGTGGCCATTTCCAGGTTGCTATCGCTAGATTTATTGAATTATGCTTTGCTGAAATAGCCATTTTCTCAGAACCTCGCCATGCAAAAGGCCTGATATAGCCATTATCCACTTCTTGCACTTTAACAATCTCACATGTAGCTGCCATGATTTCTTCGACTGTATAAGGAATTGTAAAATCTAATAATTTGGCAGAATCTATTAATCTTTGACTATGCTCTTTCAGTTTAAAAATTTTATTATTATATACAGCAACACCCTCAAATACACAGCTGCCATAATGTAGCCCATGGTTTAGAATATGAGTATTAGCATTTTTCCATTCAACTAACTCTCCATTATACCAAATAAATCCATCACGTTTGTCAAAAGGGATAATATTGTCCATATTAAGTCATTATTATAATTATTTGCTATATATAAGATCTCAGGTTACGAGCTATATAAACCTGCATATGCTTTTATAGTTCCTATTTGGGCATGCAAAATATATAAACTAAAAATTTAAGCAAGACTCTTTATGGCAAATAATGATGATATATGGCAGCAATATACCAAAGGAGAAATAAGAATTGAGGATCCAGACGGAAAAGATAATTCTGAGCAAGAGGATATTATAGATTTAGTACTTGATTTGCATTGTTATACTGAATCAGAAGCTTTTGAAGCTTTGCATTCCGCTATAAAAAATGCTTGCAGCATGAGAATAAAGCAAATGGTGGTAATTACAGGAACTAATATCAAAAACAGTCAGAAAACCGGGATTTTATATAAAGAAGTGCCTAGATGGCTAGAACATTCAAAAATTGCTAAATATATAAAATCATTCTCATATCATAAAAATAATGAAGGCGCTTTATTGGTAAGTCTGAACAAAAATACGTAGGGGCGGGGTCCTCCCGCCCGTGATTGACCCGATGTAAAACATGCATTTTTCGTAGACGTAAACCCAAATGCTAATCCGTCCTAACATAAATTAAATCTTACTTGTTATGCGGGCGGGAGGACCCCGCCCCTACAAGTTTTAATATCCAGTATAAAATACGGATTATAAAATTGGGTGAATATGTGATTCCCCGCCCGGAACGTACAGGAATGTTAATATTGGGCATGAGATGATTACCCCGTAGGGGCGGGGTCCTCCCGCCCGCCCGCAACATGCGGGACCGGTAATGAGAGTGATTTCTATTAGTTGAAAATATACCGTTGCTGTAATATCATACCCTACCAAAATGCATCGAATTCGGTTAATCACGGGCGGGAGGACCCCGCCCCTACAAGTTTCAATATCGATTATAAAATATAGATTATGAAATTAGGCGAATATATGTTTTTATTCCTCCCAACTTGAAATATCGAATTGGTTAATGGCGGGCGGGAGGACCCCGCCTTTGCGCAAAATTTACTACTTACACAATGTTAGCATGTGATTATATGCTGCTGTAAAGCCCTTTAAAGAAAAGCTGTCTAAAGAATAAGTTCCCTTGTTATCTGGGGCCAAAACTTTTAGTTTTATACCTTTTTTAAGCTCCAATACCACCTTACTATCTTGATCAGAGTTTCCAGCCCAAACAACTTGCTCAGCAATTTTTGTTAAATACAAATCTAATCCATCAATATCTACCTTAACTTTGCTATCTATCTTTATATCAAAACCTGGGGAATAGCTCACCTCAGGTGATCTCTCAGGAAATAGGCTGACCAAGAAATATGCATTGGTAGTATCTTTGGCACTTCCTGCTTGCTTAACCGGCAAGGATGCTATATAACATATTTTCTTTGAATCCACTATTGTAGTCAAAACATTCCAGTCGCCAAAAGATTTGTCTAGTTTCTGCCCATATGTATTTGAGGAACATAAAAGATATAAGGTAAATAAAAATATTGTATAAAATTTATTGATCATTTTTTACTCTTTATTAAAATTCAACGTTATTAATTCTTATCAAAAATGTTTAGTCAACAACATTATAGCTCCTTTAAAAAATTACTATTAATACTATTTACTTTATTGCAAATTTCCTGCGGGAGATATGTTGTCGGCAATATGTATGCAATTTCACGCTATAGCGGTGAAATGATTAATATGAATTATACTATATCAGATAATAAGGTTACCATTTCTGGTAAATCGCTGAAAAATGAATATATAAATGGCAAGCTATTATCGCCAAAGCAGATAAAAAATATGAATATTGCCAGTTTCATAAATCTACCCAACAACGGTAGGGAGGGTTATGACTATTCATTTGTTAGACTAGTTTCCAAGCCATCTGGCGAGATTATAGACTGCTTTATCCTCCAAAATTCAGCTAGAAGATTTGAGAAAGGAGGGCATGGATCATGCTATAATAACTCAGGTGATGCTTTTGATCTCAATATTGAGAATGTTTCATTTTGGGACTTTTTTTAACCTCAGTGAATATGTAGCTAAAAAATATTCTTTATGATAACTTCCACTAATAAAACCGTTATATATTTGCTCTCAATAATCTTCGCAATGATATGCTTGGTTATTGCATCAGTGCCATTGTATAATTTATTTTGTAAAGTCACGGGATACTCAGGTACAGCACGCGAATCTGCGGCGCAAATCATTGGCACCAAAGAATATATTGTGACCTTCAATATAGACACTCCCAAGGATCCAAAATGGAACTTTAAAGCCCTTTCCAAGAATCTTGTCACAAAAACTGGTAAGAACAATTTAGCAATTTTTGAGTTTAACAATATTTCCGATCAGGAAGTTACTGTTATATCCTTATATAATGTCCTGCCGATAAAGGCTGCAAAATATTTTAACAAAGTTGAATGTTTCTGTTATGAAGAGCTAATATTCCCGGCCAATAGCACTCAGCAATTACCAGTAAGTTTTTATCTGGATTCAGCAATTGAGCAAGATCCCTTTTTAAAAAATATTGATAAAATTACACTTTCATATAGCGTGATTCCTCAGCATTAAAGTTTCATAAAATGATTATTAGGAATAAAACCATTACTATCTTTGGCGGAACAGGGTTTCTTGGCCGTTATGTTGTAAAAGAATTGGCCGATCTTGGATGTAGAATTAACGTCGTAACTCGAAACCAGGAAAAAGCTGCAGATCTTAAAGTAGGCTTGTCATTAGGGCAGCTAAATATTATTCAAGGTGATGTAACAGATAGCCAATTCGTTGAATCAATTGTTCAGCAATCAGATATTTTAATAAATTTAATAGGTTGTTTATTTGAGCGTCATATTGGTGAATTTGCAAAGCTACACGCGCAATTTCCAGAGCTACTGGCACAACTTGCTAAGAAGCATCAATTGCTACAATTAATCCATATTTCAGCTTTAGGAGTTGGGCTAAATGAGTATTCTCTTTACGCTGCAACAAAATTATCTGGAGAAAATGCTATAAAGGAGAATTTTGACAATCACGTAATATTAAGACCAAGCGTTATGTTCGGCCATGAAGATCACTTTATCAATCAATTTGCTAATATATCAGCTATATCCCCTATCATTCCTCTTTTATTAGGTGGGAGGACGAAGTTTCAGCCAGTTTATGTGCATGATATTGCTCGAGCTATAGCGAAAATAGTTCAAACTGATAAGTATAATGAAAGGATCTATGAAATTGGAGGGCCAAATATCTATACCATGCGCAAAATGACCGAGATGATTCTGGATATTCTACAGCAGAAGCGCCTATTGGTTAGCATTCCCCTAAAATTATCACTATTACTAGGAAACATACTTGGCAGGTTTCCTAACCCAAAACTTACCTCTGACCAAGTGAAGATGCTGATGGCAGATAATGTAACACAAAGTAACTCCGCTACATTCTACGATCTATCCGTACAACCACAATCATTAGATGATCTATTGCCGGAACTGTTAACGAGGCATCAAAACCCTTCTTATCATAATTCCTAATTAATTATTACCTAATTTGATCTGGATTGATTATATCCTAATATTATTACAACGAATTAAAGGCTTGAGATCTATGAAGAATTATTTTATATTCGTAGATTGCCTGATATGATTAGGCAGCATTAGTACAAATTGAACTGTAAATTAGTAAAGAATGTTAATTCAAAATATAGATTCCTACGTTAAGCATGACTATCATTTAGTCAACCCGAGCCCATGGCCATTAGTTGCATCCGCCGCAGTATTTTGCACTTTATTTGGAGCAGTTTTGTCCATGCATAGCAATCCTTCTGGTCTCTGGGCTTTGTCTGCAGGCCTATTGCTAACCGTATCTACAGCATATTTATGGTGGAGAGACGTTATAAAAGAAGGTAAAATTGACAAAGCTCATACTCCTAATGTCAAAAAAGGCCTAAGAATAGGAATGGCATTGTTTATTCTGTCAGAAGTTATGTTCTTTTTTGCTTTTTTCTTTTCTTATTTTCATGCCAGCATGTTTCCTGTTGATATACTAGATGGAAATTGGCCAATTAAGGCTGGCGTGTGGCCTCCAGAAGCTATAAAGGTTCTAGATCCTTGGGATGTGCCGTTTTTAAACACACTAATTTTGTTACTATCTGGCACAACCGTAACGTGGGCCCACTACTCTTTAATACATAAGAACCAAAAGGATTTAGTCTTGGCACTAGGGATTACTGTAATGCTAGGAATCATTTTTACTGGATTCCAAATCTATGAATATAATCATGCGCTACATGAGAACTTTAACTTCACAGATTCGGTCTATGGGGCAAACTTTTATATGGCTACAGGCTTTCATGGATTTCACGTGTTAATCGGAACATTATTCTTACTAGTGTGTTTTTTTCGTGCTAAGAAAGGGCAATTCTCACCAGAAGCACATTTAGGCTTTGAGTTCGCCGCTTGGTATTGGCATTTTGTTGACGTTGTATGGCTATTTTTATTTAGCTTTGTATATATTTGTGGATCTTAATTATGACAATTTTATCTATAGTTGGATTACAATGGGGAGACGAAGGTAAAGGCAAAATTGTTGATTACCTAACCCAAAATGCTGATGTAGTAGTGCGCTTTCAGGGTGGTAATAATGCAGGACATACTATTATTGCTAATGACATTGAGTATAAATTAAACCTACTGCCTTCAAGTATAATTAGCCCAAACAAAGTTTCAATTATTGGAAATGGCGTTGTGCTTGACCCATTTCATTTAAAAAAAGAGATTGCTAAATTACAAGAAATTGGCGTAGAGATCACTAAGGCTAATCTTGTTATAGCTGATAATGCTTGTCTTATCCTACCAGTGCATCAGATCATAGATAGTATTTCTGAGAATATTAGGAAGAGCTCAAAGATAGGCACAACTGGTAAAGGTATTGGGCCGGCATATTCAGATAAAGTTTCACGACGTGCCATTAGAGTTTGCGACTTATCTAATCCTACTACAATTAACACAAAAGCTGATGACATAATTGCATTTCATAGGCCATTTCTAGAATATCATAATATTGAGATTTCTAGAGAGAATCTAATTGGCGACTTAGACAGCATAAAAGATCTGGTTACATCCTTCCAAGCTCCTGTATGGAAAGTATTGGATGAGTTTAATAATGAAAATAAAGTAATCTTATATGAAGGAGCTCAAGGAGTAATGCTAGATATTGATCATGGCACCTATCCCTATGTAACCTCCTCTAATACAGTATCTCTTCAAGCTATAATAGGCTCAGGATTTGGCTTTGGGATTCCTCAATATAGTATGGGAGTCATTAAAGCCTACACAACAAGAGTTGGCGAGGGCCCCCTACCAACAGAGCTAAATGATGAGAATGGCAAATCTTTGCAGCACAAAGGTCATGAATTTGGTACTGTCACAGGAAGGGAGCGTAGATGCGGATGGATTGATCTTGCGCAATTAAAGCAAATGATAAAAATTTGCGGTATAAATAGCATAGCATTAACTAAAATTGATGTTCTAAGTGGTATGAAGACAATAAATATCTGCACGCATTATAAAAATGGTGATGAGACTATCAATTATCTTCCGAGCGATAATAGCATATTAGAGAAATTAGAGCCACAATATAAAACTATTGATGGCTGGGATGAGGAGATCATTGGTATCCAAGATTACGCTAATTTACCGCATAATGCAAAAAGATTTATTGAATATATTGAGAATTTTCTATCTACTCCAATTGACATTATTTCTACAGGCCCAAAAAGAGAGGATACCATTATCCTGAAGGATCTCTTTAATAATAACCAACTTAATCAAAAGAGTGTAATATGACTAAAATTCATCTTTGGCAGAAAATTTTCATCGCAATGATATTAGGCGCAATGCTTGGTTATTTAATAGGGGATAAAGCAACAATGCTTAAACCTATTGGCGATATTTTTGTGAATATGATTAAAATGATCGTTATTCCTTTAATCTTTTTCTCGATATCAGCGGCTATTACCTCTATGGAGCATACTCATTCCTTAGGTAGGATTGGTACTAAAAGTATAATCCTCTATCTATTTAGCACGGCTATAGCACTTGTAATTGCTTTATGTTTAGCTACTATTTTTGATCCCTCAGCTGGCGTTCAGACAACCCTAGAATTTAATAGTAATGCTGAATCTAGTAATGCCGCAAAGGTGTCCTTAGCCTCTATGATTGTTAATATGGTGCCAACTAATCCGGTGCAGGCAATGGCCGAAGGTAATGTCTTACAAATTATCGTATTTGCAGTATTTTTAGGTACAGCAGTTAATCTGGCCGGAAAAAAGGTCGAGAAAGTTGCTGAAGCATTTAGCATTGCAGCTGAAGTTACTTATTCACTTACAAGCATAATTATGAAATTTGCACCATATGGTGTTTTTGCACTTATTGGCTGGGTTGTAGGTACTCAAGAACCTGAAATAATAACATCATTAGGTATGGTAGTGGTCGTAGTAATTTTCGCATGTATATTTCATATGCTGATAGTATATAGTCTATTTATTGGATTATTATCTAGGTTAAATCCTTTAATTTTCTTCAAGAAAATTGCTGATGCACAAATTATGGCATTTTCAACATCAAGTAGCTCTGCAACTTTGCCAATTACTATGAAAGTTGCCGAAGAGAAATTAGGTGTATCCAAAGGTACAGCTAAGTTTGTACTACCACTTGGATCCACTATTAATATGGATGGTACAGCTATATATCTAGGTATTTGCTCAATTTTTGTAGCAGGATTAGTTGGGGTAGACCTAGTGTTCATGGATTTTGTAACTATTATTTTTACTGCAACAATTGCATCAATAGGTGCCGCTGGCATTCCAGGTGTGGCCTTAATCATGATGTCTATGGTCTTTACAGCTATTGGCCTTCCTATAGAAGCCATTGCTCTTATTGCAGGTGTTGACCGTATTCTAGATATGGTTAGAACAACAGTGAATGTAACTGGAGATTTAGCTGTATCAGTTGTAATAGATCAATCAGAAGGAACATTAAATGAGCGTTTATTTAATGATTTAAATGTGGATTTAGAGTGGGAAGAAAATAAATGAGGCAAAAGATAAAAAACAAAATCAAAGCAACAGTCCGCTCTCTAACTGATACAAGCAGGCAAGTTGATTCTGATAAAACTAACCTAATGTTTCATAGCTATGTCATTAAAGGAAACCTAGCAAAAGTAACTGAGATCGTAAATAATAATTACAAAATTATTAATAAGCGTGACAACTCATATAAAACTGCACTCGATTATGCTATATCTATAAAAAGACGCGATATTATAAGTGATCTAGTTTTACTTGGAGCTCGCGTTTCAATGACCTTTTATGATTGTGTAAATGATAAAAACTTTCTTGAAGCTTTGCATCAATTAGAAACGGTAAATTATAATTATAACAATATAGACTGCCTTGGATTTGCACCTATTCATTATGCATCAGGGCAAGGATTTGAGAAATCAGTGCGTTTCCTCTTAAAGAAGAAAGTTGATATAAACATTAGATCGATTCATGGTGAGACTGCATTAAAATACGCCTTAAAACAAAATAGATCCGGCCTAATCGCAGGCGATTGTTAAATCATATGTAGGGTCGGGAAAGCCCTTCCCCTGATTGTCCCAAAATCAAACTTACATTTTTCGTTGAAGCAACTCCATATTTTCATCTGTCTTAACAGAGATTCAAATCTCTCTTGCTATGCAGGCGGGAAGATCCCACCCCTACAAGTATCAACAGCCAATATGCAATTGGGCAATATAAATAAAAATAAAATTGGGTGAATATGTGTTGTCCCGCCCGTATATTTATAATTATAACTCAGATTTAGGCGGTACGGCGTGTATTGCTTTGGATTGCTTTGCCTCGCGATTGGCAATATAAACACTACTTACCACAATAATCACCGATCCTATGGCCGTAGGCACATCTATTACTTCATTAAAGGTCATATAGGCAATAATTGTAGTAAATACCATGCCACTAAAGTCAAATGGCATCACAGCAGTAATATCCGCATATTTAAAGGCATTAAAAATTGCCATAATATTTATTAGGAATATAGCTCCCAAACCAATAAGCACAAACCACTCACCATAACTTGCTGGTGTTTGCCAATAATATATTGCTCCTGGAAGTGACAATATACTCATTAATCCGCTTAAATAAAAAACCTGATTATATGCTGACTCACTATGGGTCATAACTTTGATAATTAAATCTATTACTGCCCACATACCAACAGATGCAAGCACCATTATATAAACATAAGAAAAACTTGCCGTTCCAGGGCGTAAAATAAATAATGCGCCTAAAAATCCAATAATGAGCGCAGCTGCCCTATGCCATCCCATTTTTTCTTTTAAAAAAACAATAGCAAATAATGAGCTAACTAATGGGCCGGTTAAAGCAATAGCCCGAGCTTCAGTTAGCGGTATTACCGTAAATGCATAAAAATACATGGTAAGTGAAATTACACCTAATATTGCTCTTGAAATATGTAGTTTGAATTTATTTGTTTTTAACTTTTTATAGCGCCCAGATATCAAAGCAAAAGGCAGTATCAACATGAATGCAGAGAAATTATAAAAGAAAACTATTTCAAATACATGAAACTGACTTGATATTTCTCGTACCATTGCCGACATGATTGAGATCAATAAACAATGGAATAGCATCCATAAAATTCCTGTTATTTGAGATCTCTCATTCGACATTTACTCGACCCTTCTAAAACTAATGGTTATTCTATAACTATCGTAATGAAAATCACTTGAGATAAAAGCTTTATTACAAATCAACCTCTAATTCTACCATCTTTGGCCTTCTAATAATTACAATCCCTACTCCTATAATCATTAATATGGCCCCTATTATCATAACCAGGGATAATGTCTCATCTAGGAATAATGCGCCTCCTAATACACCTATTACAGGGATCAGTAATGTTATTGGTGCTATTGCACTAACTGGATTACGTGCAAGCAAATAAGCCCAAAGTGAGTGGCCTATAATAGCAGAGCCAATTGTCACATATAAAAGTGAGGCTATAACCTTAATATCTGCGGTTAGTATCATATTAATGTGATTATCCTCAAAGAATAATGCAAAAGGCAACATCATTGGGATTGAAAAAATCGCAATCCAAGTAATCAAAGCTACAGTATTAACGTTTTCTAGCTTTTTTAGCTGAACACCATAAATAGCTACTGAAAATGCGCTAAAGATCATTAAGAAAAATGCGAATGGATTAGCTATACTATTTGGTGCCTGCATCAGTAAAACTGAGCCAATAAATGATAGTATAATTCCTATAGCACTCTCTATGCCAAATTTATCATTAAAAAATATTATACCTAATATCAATAGGAATGGCACATGTGTTTGCAATGCAATGATACCTGTTCCAGCATCTATTCCTTTATTTAAACTCCAAAACATAGTTCCTAGATGTAATATTGAAAAGGTAAAACTTAGATAGATAATACGACTTATTGCTATTGGAGGAGTCCTGAAAAATGGCCCTAACAAAATTGCAATTATCAAAAAACGCAGTACCAACATAGTAAATGGCTCAAAATGCTGTAATGCTACTTTAGCAAAAACAAAATTAAATCCCCATAATATGGTAACCATAGCTGTTAGGAAATAGCTATATAATGTCATTTGGGCTTTTATCATATTTTATGCCTTAATTAATGGGTTAAGCACATTATTAAGATTTATAAAATTTGATGATTTACCAATTTGAAATGAATATCTCATACTCATAGCTTCTTACCAGATAGTACATCTATTCTCTTAAAATGCTCTACTTCTGGAAAAGGTTGATAAAAGTGATGCAATAACTGCTTCCATTCCTGATATTCTGGCGACTCTCTAAAACCAACCGTATGATCCTCTAGATTCTGCCATTTCACGAGTAAAATATATCGGCTCTTTTGCTCAATACAGTTTTGTAATTCATGCGATATATAGCCCTTCATAGATATTATAATATTTTGAGCTTTATTGAACGCACGCTCAAACTCTTGAGTTTTTGTCTCAATTACATCTAAAATTGCTACTTCTAATATCATATTTATCTTTCATACATAATTAAGCCAATATCCCATACTGACAATTAAAAACAAGTTTCTTAGTAAAATACAAATTTACTTAAATAGGCCTAGCCTTTATCGCACATGTTACGGACGGGAGGACCCCGCCCCTACGGTTTAATCACCACATACCAATAATATTGACCATTTATCTTGTTTACGGGCGGGAAAAATACACATATTCACCCAATTTTATAATTCATATTTCGTAATCGATGTCGAATCTTGTAGGGACGGGGTCCTCCCGCCCGAATAACAAGTAAGATTTAATTTATGTTAAGACGGATTATCATTTGGGTTTACGTCTACGAAAAATTCATGTTTGACATCGGGGTAACCATCTCATGCCAAATGTTAACATTCCTGTATGTTACAGGCAGGGAATCACCTCTTCACCCAATTTTATAATCCATATTTCGTAATCGATATTGAATCTTGTAGGGATGGGATTCTACCACCCGTGATTATCCTAACTCCAGGCTTCCGGGCGGGATTACCCCGCTCCTAATAAGATATATTATTCTACGTCGGCCCAGATGCGCTTCTTAGCTGCGAAGAAAAATAATGTTGAGACTAAAAGAAATAATAAGACCTTGATGCCCATTCTTTTTCTTTGCTCCATTTCTGGTTCTGCTGCCCATTGTAAGAAGTTAACTAAATCATATGACATTTGCTCGATTGATTCATTGCTACCATCCTGATACTCAACCTGACCATTCTCTAATGGTTTAGGCATAGCAATTTGGTAACCTGGAAAGAAAATATTAAATGACATATTTTCAGCCATTTTTAAATCATGAGGTGTTTCCATATAACCATTCAGTAACGAATATAGATAATTAGCACCATCTTGTCTGGCTTTAGTTATAAGAGAGAGATCTGGTGGCAATGCCCCTCCATTAGATGCTCTAGCGGCATTATCATTCGGGTATGGTGAGACAAAATGATCAGATGGAAAGCCAGCTCTATCAAACATATCACCTTCATCATTTGGGCCATCCACTATAATTGCATTTGCTGCAATCGTCTTGACCTCGTCCGCAGAGAATCCAACTTCAGTTAAGTTCCTATAATAAACTCTTTTTAAGGAATGGCAGCCAGAGCAAACTTCTTGATAAACTTTAAAGCCCCTTTGTATAGAGGGTTTATCAAAATGTCCCAAATAACCTTCAAATGGCCATTCACGTTTTAGTAATTTTTGAGCACCTGATGATGCAAAAACTGTATTTGGAACAAGTAATGCTATAATTAAAGCTAGTATTTTACATTTCATAATATCGCTTACTTAGAATTATGGGTTGCCTTATAATATTCATCAATTGATTTTGGCAATGCTATAGGCTTTTCCCTCTTACTAATAAAAGGTAAAATAACCAGGAAATATCCAAAATAATATAAGGTTGATAAGCGCGCCAACAAGACATAGATCCCCTCAGGAGGTTGCGCACCTAGATACCCAAGTAGAGCAAAGTCTAAAATCAGCCCTAAATAAAATAATTTAAATAATGGTCTATAGTAGCCACTCTTAACCTTTGACTTATCAAGCCAGGGTAGGAAAAATAAAATTAAGATAGATGCAAACATTAGCAGAACTCCTATCAATTTATCAGGAATCGCACGTAATATTGCATAGAAAGGTAAGAAATACCATTCTGGTACAATGTGAGCGGGTGTAACTAATGGATCTGCGGGGATATAATTATCCGGATGTCCTAGATTGTTTGGATAAAAGAACACAAAATAGAAAAATAATATAAGAAATATACCAAGACCAAATAAATCCTTAATTGTATAATATGGGTGGAAAGGGATAGTGTCTTTCTTAACATTTTTAATTTCTACCCCAGATGGGTTATTAGAACCCGGGATATGTAATGCAATAATATGCAAAATAACAAAACCTACTATTATGAAAGGGAATAAGTAATGTAATGAAAAGAAGCGATTCAATGTTGGATTATCAACAGAATAACCACCCCATAACCATGTGACAATATTATCGCCAATTATTGGGATTGCGGAGAAAAGATTTGTAATTACAGTTGCACCCCAGAAACTCATCTGGCCCCATGGCAATACATATCCCATAAATGCGGTTGCCATCATACATAAAAAGATAATGATTCCTAGAAACCAAATCATTTCTCTTGGCTCCTTATATGAACCAAAAAATAATCCCCTTGCTATATGCGCATAGACAACGACAAAAAACATAGAGGCTCCAACAGCGTGAGTATAGCGAATTAGCCAGCCAAAATTAACGTCACGCATAATATGTTCAACTGAATTAAATGCATGATCAGCATGAGGTGTATAATGCATTGCTAGGAAAATTCCCGTTATAATTTGAAGCATCAAAGCTATCCCTGCCAATGAACCAAAGCTCCAGAAATAACTTAGATTCTTTGGAACCCTGTAATCAGCAAGATGCTCCTTTGCAAAAGAGAAGATTGGCAATCTATCATCTACCCATTTTACGATTGGGTTATAATTATTGGGGTTCTTTGAATCTATTTTGTGCATTTTTAACCAATTTTAACAATTTTCTCAGAGATAAACTTATAACTTGGCACAACCAAATTTGTCGGAGCCGGACCTTTCCTAACTCGACCAGAGGTATCATAATGGGAACCGTGACATGGACAAATCCAGCCATCATTCTTGCCTATTGGCACACAGCCAAGATGCGTACAAATTCCTATTACAATTAAATATTCACCACTTGGATCCTTAACTCTGGCTTCATCTGTTTCTGGATCGATAAGATCAGCCATGGGTGTATCTCGAGCTTCCTTAATTTCTTGTTTTGTTCTGCGCTTTATAAAAACTGGCTTACCACGCCACATAACCTTTTTCTCTTGGCCTAGCTCTAATCCCGAAATATCCACTTCAATAGAAGATAAAGCTTGTACATCTTTAGATGGATTCATTGAGCTTACAAGAGGTATGGTAGTTGCTGCAGCACATACCCCAGCCATTGCCGTTGCGGATAAAACTACAAAATCTCTTTTTTGAGGATCTTTGGGTTCTTGTTCTGTCATTTTAAATCTAAAAATAAGAGGCGATTTATACTATCTCCAAATTTACATGTAAAGTAATAATTCTTATCTGATAGTAGTGCAAACCAATCTACATATGATTAAACTACACATAAGAGCTAACTTTATCTTCCTCTTTCACCCCCTTCTAGATCAGGATTAATAAAATGTGTTGCCTTTACATGAGATTGCTCCGCAAAATGGGATTCCTTTC
The DNA here is from genome assembly GCA_018659605.1 of Rickettsiales bacterium. Classification (GTDB taxonomy): domain Bacteria; phylum Pseudomonadota; class Alphaproteobacteria; order Rickettsiales; family JABIRX01; genus JADHOX01. Next base: position 22,419 of record JABJMA010000051.1, on the reverse strand, counting down.
TTGCCGCACGCTCTTCTTCTAATGCTCGTCTATTAACATTTATTTCTTCAGATGTTTGGGCCTTAACTTCTGTAGTTCTAAAAGTTGCTGATCTTAGCTCCTTCTGCTCAGACCTAATTAATACTCGACTTATTTCTATATTATCAGGATTATTTAAAGCTTTCTCGGTTAGATCTTTAATGCGCTTTATAGCGTCATCCTTTTTATATTCATGCATAAATTCTTGAGACTTTGCGGTTAGATCCTCTAATACATCCTGCCTTACCTTTCTTTCAACAATAATAACTGGAGACTTATCTTCATATGATTCTAGTTTCTCACTAAATCCGCGTTTAAAATCTTCATCATTCATAAAAATGTCATGTTCATAACTATTCTTTAATAAACCACTTAATGCTAATAATGACTTATCGGATTGCTGTAATTTATCACTATTGCTTTCAACCGTCATTTCAGTTCTAATGGTATGATCTGTAATCATGCCATATTTTTCAGTTGTTTTAGTAGTTGCAGAATATTGAGAATGTAAATTAGAGGCACCTACCCCCATTCCAATTAATACCCCCTCCATTCCATCTACGCCTGAGAAATCGTAACTGTTTCTATATGAATGAGTTACAACTATTTCGCCACGCCTGGTCTCTCGAGAAACCTTTTTGCCGACACTAGCAGCCTGACCAACGCGATACATTGCTGATAAGGCTCCTAAATGCTCATCTCTAGCTTCTGTTGCCTCTTGGTTATTCTGCATAAAGCCTGTACCAACAGCTATTGAATTAATTACAGATGGCAACCCAAAAGAGATCTCAGCTGAGGCGTGCATTTCTCCTCCATTAGTCAAATATATTGATTCAGCTCTTGCTAAATCATCTACCTTTAAATCCGGCTCGAAAAATACCTTCCTGATAAACTGATTTAATTCCTGTTCTTGCTCATGACTATTCCCAAAAGTAATTTTATAACCTTTATCAACCCCTGATCCAACTGAAGCTGATGACTCTGCCAGACCCATTGCCGTTGAAATACCTAAGCCAAACTCAACACCTAAGGCATTATTAAAAATCACTGAATAGCCTTTTTCTTCTTTAACAATTTTTAATCCATTTGAGGCTGTTACCGATATTTTTCCTACAACCTCAACAGCCCCTTCTGTTAAAGCCTCTTGAGCCAAGTTTAAAAACTCTTGATCATTTTTAACTGTAAGCTTACCGGTCTGATCAATCATAAATTCATCACCTGCTTTCATTGGGGCTAAAACTGCCGATAATCCTGAAAACAAATGATCGGAACCTATTGCCGCATTTTGCTTATCAACTTCTACCTTGAGTTCCTTTGCTTTACTGCTTATATGCACATCATCATGCCATTCTAGCATTTCTTGCATTCTTTCTTTAGGAGTTAAATAAGTTAATTTACGAGCTTGTAGATCAAGTAAAGTTGTAGCATTTTCTGTCATCTTAAACTTATCAATAAGATGATTCTTTATCTGTGAAGGATTATCATTTAATTTGTCCAAATATCCTGCAAAATCAATTGTTGAATCCGCTACCTTCAATTGATCATAACCATATAATAACGCCATATGCGTTAGCTGAGATACAGACTTAACATTTCCTGAAATAGCATCTAATGTTGCATCTTCAAAATCTATATATGGCTTTTGCTGCTCTTTATCCTTTGCAAAATCAGAGCCAGAGTCAGATAGCCTAGCGGATAATTCCAAGTGATTTTCTCGCAATGCATCCATTGCATCTCCTACGGTTGAATAAGAAACTTCTTTGCCATTCGGCATTTTGATTTTCCCGGAACTAGAAAATAAATTTGTTAGCCTACGCCCTACTTTAAGACCGCTTACCTCCTTTGAACGCCGTTCAATAGGAACATGATCATCAGCTTTTGCATAATAATTATCTCTTCTTCCTGATAGCTTCTCTCCCTGAATATCTAAAATAGATGATAGCTGAGCCTTCTGAATATGGCCCATATTAAATAATTTAGTCATAGTGTTTGACTGCAATTCTCGTGCTAATAAATCTACATCATTTGCCATAAACTGCTTTACTAATAGCTCCTTAACTGCTGGATCAGAGGCTAATATTTTAGCGGATATTGACATTCTTTGCAGAGATTGATTCAGTGTTTTAAAATTAGAAAAACCTGTTCTAGCTATTGCAGTTATAATATCAGCCTGGTCAACCATTCGGGGATTTAGCCCTAATTTCCTAAATTCTGGATTATCTAAAAAGCTTAACTTTGTTTGCCCCATTTCATTAATAAATTTATCTACTAATCGTGCAAAAATCTTTTCCTCCTCACCTTTGCTTTTTATATTTCCACTCTCTAGTTCAGAAAGAGTATCTAGCCTAATTTCTGATAATGCCGCATAGACAAACAATAAATCTATATCTTGGGCCGTAGCATCAACTCCTATTGCCCTTGCAGCATTTAATGACTCTGATAACTTAATTGACCCTAATGAATCTGTAGTTATAAAGCTTGCTAAATCTCTTTTCGCCACCCTAATCTGGTGCTCCAATAGAGTCTTGCGCATAGCTATATCAAGAGTTACATCATCACTTGCATGGCTAATTTCAGTACCCGTTTCAGCAAAATGCAAAACATAATCATCTAACAAAGCTCCCGAGAGGTCATTTGGATTTTTTAGCGATGATGTTGCCATTGCCACCATTTGATAATCACCTGATAAAATAGGAGAAAGCATTAGATTCGCACTATTTATATCTTTGTTACCCGCTTTATCATGAGGCAGTTTTGCATCTAATGACTGTAGCATATTCTTCGAATAAAACATCTGTTGGGATTTATCACGCCGAGAAGCTTCGTCAAATGACTCACTCCTAGGCCTTGAGAAGGTGCCCGCTGCATAATGTTTTAATATTTTTTCTTTAACATCATTTTGCAATTCCGACATTTGCTTTTTTCCCTTAAAGCCGGCATGCTCAGCAAAATGGATCAGATCAGAGCTAATATCTCTTGCATACTCAAGTTCAGGCACAATAGGTGTTACACCCCGGAGGAACTCCTGCTCCGCTTTTAAGCTTGTACCATGTGTTGTTTTATGCTCATAATCAAGATCCTTCAAATGCTCAGTATAGCGCCCGATAAGTATATCCATATTTTTCGATAACTTACTATTCACTTTATCAAAGATTGCTTTATCTTTTTCTGATAATTTTCCTGATGACTCTAGTTTGTTAGCATTGTCACGAAAATTAACATAACTAACCAAGAACTCACCTATATCCTTAACTGTTGATTCTTGCTCCTTTATTAAACTAACTGAAGCCTCAAAAACTGTCAGACTGTCGACAATATGTTGCATTACGGGACTTCTGTCTTTCTCATCAACTTTATGCTTGATATATCCCGCCATCGCCTCTTTATTAGACTGGGTCAGAGTAACTGATTTAGAAAGTAAATCTTCAATAGCTTGCATATTTGGACCATTTAAGCCTTCTTTCAGCAAGCCCTTTATCTCTGTGACTTTTTCATGTAACGACTCTAAATTATCATTCTCAAGAAAGTCAAATTTATCAATATCTATACTGATATTATCTCCAGCCTTTTGCTCAAGGCTTATCATCTCATTTAAAATATCCTTGACCTCGGTTGCCTTGCTAGTAATTGAGCCCATAACCTCTTCTATTTCAGGCCCTTTATATGAAGCTTCAATATTCTTTATGCCGCTTATCTGCTCCATTAGAGAATTAAGCCCTGTTAATCTTGCCACGAAAGCATCATTTGACAAATCAATTGAATTTAACGAAATATTAGCTTCAAGATCTGGATTTGCTGCCTTATCAGCTAATGAAAAGGACTGATCTAAAATAGTTAGATGCTTAACTAATGCTTCCTTTATACGCGAAGCATCATTTGCGCTAACTTTTGACTTAAAGTAACCTTTTATCTCTTCTTGTTGGAGTTCATCAACAAGGCCTGACTCTTTAAACATTTTATCTAATTGAGCATAGCTTGGCCCAGAAGCAGCCCGACTTAATGTCTCAACAATATCCGCTATTTTCTCCTGCGATTTCTTCGGGCTCTCAGAATCTAGGAAATCAAGCTGTTCTATGGCTATATTAATATTAGCCTCCACTTGATTGTCTAAGCTTGTAATCTCATCCAGAATACTACCAAGGCCCTTTGCTTTTACACTAATGCTCTCTTGTAACCTAGTTAACTCTTCTGTCTTATGAGCATCAGATAGATTATCCAAAGATTCCATACGCTCCATAAGGCCCTTAATAAGGCTTTTTTGCTCTTTAAATGCAGTCTTATCCAAATTCATACCAGCTAAGGAGATTTTACCCCCCATATCTTTTAGTAATGACGTTGTTTCTTGTAAATATACTGAATCACTTTTTATAGTTGCTAGCGGCTCTTGATTATTTCCAGGCTTACTAAGAAAAACATTGCCTAAATCATCCCTATATAACTTTGAGCCTATTTTTAGACCAGATGATGTCTTTGCCTTGAAATTTGTACCTAAATTTAAACTATTAACTATTACTGATAAATTACTATCTTGATATGCCGGCTTTTCAAGCATCTCTCTAGCCTCAGAGAGACTAACAAGCTTTCCCTCAACAACAAGGCTAGTAATATCTGTATTGCCTTTTGTATCAGTAAAGCTAACTAATTCTATATCAAACTTCTTATGTTCATTGCGTTTTGATCTCCATAAATCTATTCTTTTTCCAAAGAATGACGAGCTTGCTTTTATTTCATCCTTTGCATTAGATCCGCTAATTTTATTGAGATCCTCTTGTAAACCACCTAGGCTCTTAAATTGTTTAAAGAAATTCATTTAACCCCAATTTTATGAAAATTTACTCTAAAATATACTGTATCATAATTTTGTGAGTTCTACAATTTTATATTAGACAAATTAGGGTGAAGCCAAAGTCAGTATACTCAATAAGTAATAATAAAGATAATTATTGGCTGGATAGAGAATATGTTAATCGTATCGGATATGCTAGATTAGCACTCTAAATACATAGGAATAGGACTTGTAGATTAGTTTAGTTTTTACTGCTTAGAACCATCAGACTTGCTAGAAGCTGCGCCCGTAAAACTGAAAGCCCCATATTTATTTTTAAATTCAGCCACCTTAGAAACATTCTCATTTAAGAAGGCTACACCACCAACCCAAGCCGGATGCGTTAAAGGATCAACATCTAATGTCATTATATCACCTTCTTTACCCCAAGTAGACTTAGTTTTAAATTTAGTTCCATCTGTCATAAGAACGGTGATGTCATGGTAGTCTGGATGTATATCTTTTTTCATTTTACTATGGCTTGCAATAAATCAGAATAACTTTTATATTAGTAAAACTTAAGTTGCAATAGATAAGTCTTCTACCAAGCCTTTAATTCGCCATAGGTTACGTTTTTTTCTTGATTAAACAATGATGCGATTAGCTTTTTGCTAATTAAAAAACTTTCCTGTAATGACTTTCCCAGAATCAGATTACACGCAACAGCTGTTGCAAACCTACACCCACTTCCTCTAAGCTTGTTATTTACTCGTTGAACTTGCTCGACATGGACCCTGTTCTCATTTTCATATAGAATGTCTGTAGAAAACTCAGAATTCTCAAGATGCCCTCCTTTTATTATTATATTAGACTCCGTAGCTAACGCCTTTAGCGCCTTGCAAGAATCCCTCATTGTCTCTAAATTAATAATTTCTTGATCTGTCAATAACTCGGCCTCAGCAATATTAGGTGTTATTACATAACAAATTGGCAATATTTTTTCCCTAAGGAACTCCATCGCATCCAGATCAAGTAATGCGCCACCTGAAGTAGATTTAAAAACTGGATCAAGCACTACCCTTACTTTGCTCTTATGAAAAATAGAGAAAATCTCCTGGCAAATCTTCAAATTTGCAAGCATACCTATTTTTACAACATCAATTTGATTATTTTCGAGAATATTTAGGATAGAATCAGATATAAAACCACTATCTTGATCAAAGCGATTATAAAAATTAATACTATCCTGAATTGTAACAGATGTTGTCACAATATGTGGGCGAATGGTATAATGCTGGCAAATAGATTGATCAGCCTGAATTCCTGCGAGGCCACTTGAGTCCGAACCTCCTATTAGTAATATTTGAGATAGCATTCTTGAGCTTAATTAGTTTATTTGGGGCGCCTGATCCTTGATTTATTACCGCAACGATATTATCAGCAAGCTTTGAAATTTCACTTACCTTATTGCCTTCAATCATAACCCTTACTATAGGTTCTGTACCAGAATTTCTAACCAAAACCCTGCCTTGATCACCTAGTCTTTCTTCTGCATCTCTAATTGCATCCTGAATCTCATGCCCCTCTATATCAACCACCTGATTACATTTTACATTTCGTAATATTTGTGGCATTGGACTGTAACTGTTAGTTATGGTGCTAGCTTTTACCTGCTTTTCTTGCAAACATGCCAATACCTGCAATGCAGCTATCAGGCCATCCCCCGTTGTAGAATAATCACTTAAAATTATGTGGCCCGATTGTTCACCACCAATATTAAAGCCATTTTCTCGCATATATTCGGCAACATAACGATCGCCTATATTGGTACGTTTAAGCTCAAGGTCTATATCCCCAAGATACTTCTCTAGCGCCAAATTCGACATTTTGGTAGTAACAATACCGCCGCCTTTTATTTTATTGTGCTTATGCCAATATTCGGCAATTAATGCTATGACTTGATCACCATCAATAATATTTCCTTTATCATCTGATATCACCAAACGGTCTGCATCTCCATCTAAAGCAATGCCAATATCAGCTTTATTTTTAGTTACAGCCTTAGCTAAGCTCTCTGGGGATGTTGCGCCACAATTCTCATTAATATTAAAACCATTCGGTGTCACACCCATAGCAATTACTTCAGCACCTAGTTCCCATAAAATTGTTGGTCCGATTTTATAGGCAGCACCATTAGCGCAATCAATTACTATTTTCATACCCTCTAGAGTCAAATCCCGGGAAAAAGTATTTTTGACATATTCAATATATCTTCCTGAAGCATCATCAATTCTAGTGGCCTTACCAATTTTATCGGAATCGGCTAGATATTTCGAAAGATCCTTATCCATCAAATCTTCAATCTCATGTTCTATCTCATCGGATAATTTAAAGCCTTCGGGGCCAAAAAACTTTAAGCCATTATCATAATATGGATTATGCGATGCAGAAATCATAACACCTAAATCAGCGCGCATCGCTTTAGTTAACATTGCTACAGCTGGAGTTGGCATTGGGCCTAGAATAATCACATCCATGCCCACAGATATCAAGCCTGCCGTTAAAGCATTCTCAATCATATAGCCTGATAACCTTGTATCTTTACTAATAATGACTCGGTGAGTATGCTCACCCCTTTGAAACTTAACTCCTACTGCCTGACCAACTTTTAAAATCTTATCTGCAGTTATTTTTCCTTGATTTGCAGTGCCTCTAATACCATCAGTTCCGAAATATTTTTTTGCCATAATATCATAATTATTTGCTATAAATTCAAGATAGCTAAAAATTTAGCTATGAACTAATAGATATACATATGAATTTGTTAAATTTTTTCAACGTATTTTCTACATTATATAGAAATATTGTCACCTTCCTTGTTATTCTCCTCACTTTTATGCTTAGTAGCTTTGCTTTCTTCTAAAGTTTTCTTACCTTGCAATTTGACAGATTTTAAGCCCTCTCTAATCGGGCATTTAATGTTATTATTATGGTTTCCCAATAATTCTACAATTTTTTGCTCTGGTGTCGTATTGTTGCCTGGGGCAGCTTGTTGAGATTTGCTGTTATTTACATCAAGAGTCGGTTTTGCCTCCTTTTTATATGCTGGATTATCAACATTTATTTTAGTATCTATTTCTGCCTCAATATCTTGTATTTCTTGATTTATATACTTTGTTTCTAGCTCCTCTAACCTTTGAATCTGGCTATCCACTAGCTTACCTTCCTGTCTATTTTTTACCAAATTATCAAATTCTTTTAAATCTCTTGAAACATGATTTGCCTCTTTTCCAAAATATTTTTTTGTTCCGACCATCACCCCGGTACCGGCAATAAACGAAGCACCTGTAGCTAGAGCAGCCATTCCAGCACCAATACCACCAAACAGGCCTAACACAGTAATTGCAGCAATTGCTATTGAGGCCATAAATATTGTATTTGCACCAGAAATTCCTGCATTTTCCTGCGCTCTTATATTATATAATTTCTCTTGCATTTGATGCTCAACAAACTCACTTCTAGCCCCTTGTTTCTCCTTATCAGTTTTGGCGGTTTTAAATTTATTCAAAGCTTCTTCTTTTAATTCTTTATGCGCATTGGTAAGATTATTGTTTTTGATACTAGCACTAGCTTCATTGACAGCATCTCTAACCACCAAGCTTGAAGCAATAGTAATTCCAGCAAAGGTCACCGCCATTGAAGCTGCAGCCAATACGGCAAAACCAGAAAACATAGCAAGAATAGAAACTGCACCTAAAATTGCCGAGCTTGTTCCCACCGCGCCTATAAAGCCAGCTTCTAATTTTTTATTCATATTTACCCTATCATTCCAGCTTGGAACAATAGCTACGGACTTAGCCTTTTCTTGCAAATGCTTAATCGAGTTTTGCATTTCCCGAGAGTCCGAATTAATATGAATTCCAGCAACTTTACAACAGCCAATAATCTGAGACCTAGATGCAGCCTTAACAACCTGACCATTATCAATTATTCCTGACGTTTCCATTGCGCTTAAAAAAGCCTTTTGCTGCTTAGGTGATGTATCTTTTAAAATCCCCTGATCCTTATGCTCCAATTCTTTAGGGTTATAAGCATTATCCATTTTGGCATTCTTACCATCATATGAAACTAATGATGTTTGACCATCTTTGTTAGAATAAATAAATCCTAAATCCTGAGCTATTGATTTGGTTAGGCTTTCAATCGCATCCTTATTTTTATCACTGATATCAAAGCCGCTATTAGCCATAGCCGATTTTACTGCTTGATTAAAATGGCTTCCAATTGCTATTGATTTACCCTCGGCAAAATTAGGGTCTTTTACTGCCAATCTATTATCTGGATTAACAAATCCTTTTTCATTACAAACTCCCTGTTCATATAATGAAGAACGTCAATTTTTCATAAAGTCATTTGTCAATTCTTTTGTAGGCAGCACTCCGGACTCATCAAGTGCTTTTTCTACATTATCATAATTAACATGTAAGCCTGATGCATTTCGCATCAATTTATATCCCTTAATCGCAGTAAAAATACCACCTGCCATTAATAATGAGCCGCCTATAGCGCTAAAAACATTAGGCATTGAGCTTGGTAGCTTGCTAGCAGAACCTATATTTTTTAGATAAGAAGCATTTACAGCAGCATTCTCCGAGAGCCCGCCCACAATATGGGCTCTTTGACCTGCATTTAATTTTCTACCGAATATTTCTTTACTCATTAATATCTCCTATATTACCTAGAGCTATATTTTAACTATTTTCCCCTTCCTGTATTAACTTCTTCTCCATGCTGATCTGTAGAATGAACTGCAGAATGAGCTGCAGAATTCACATCATCTACTTTGCCAACACCATTTTGCAAAAGGCTATCATGCAATTTGTCTAACTCTTTTTTTATCCCCCCTCCTCCAGATACTAAATTTTCTACCTTTACCGGCTCCTCTACTACCGTTGCTGTCTGTGCTTTCGTCTGTGCAGTCGGATCTACCACCGGTGTTGCCTGTACTAGATCTGCTTTCGTATCGGCTACTACAGGTGTTGCCTTTGCTGGCTCTATTTTTTGTGTTTTCGGCTGCGCTGTCGTATCTATTGCTTCTGCTACCGTTACATTTATCGGCGTTTTTGAATCTGCTACCGGTGCTACTGGTGTTTTAGAGCTCACTTTTGTTAAATCATTATCAGCATTTTTTTCAGCAACATCTTTTTTTATATTTATCTCAGACTGCCTAGAAACTTCTATAGCCTTTGTTACTTCAGCCTCTAATGGTTTCTCGGGGTTTTTCTTAGCCTCCTGTAAAGCCTCGGACGCCTTATGAATTTTACTACCATATATCCGTTTTGTTGCTACAGTCACAGCAGCTCCAGCTACAAAGGTTCCAACTGTTGCCATAGCAATTCCAGCTAATGCAGCACCTCCTGTAGCAGCTATGACTAAAGTCATTATAGTTAATGCGATAGAGGCCATAAAAAGTGTATTTCCTATAGAAACTCCTCCACTTTCTTTAGCTTTGTTTTCATATAATTCTGCTTTATTTTCATGCTCTAACTTCTGCTTGGGCGTTAGCTTTTCTCCCTTAGCAAGCTCCGTATGAGTCTTAGCTAATTGATTATTTGCCCTAGCCTCTTTTCCATCTTTGTAAATATCCCTCGCTACTAAAGTTGCTGTTGCTGTTATACCACCAACAGCAATACCAAAAGAAGCCGCAGCTAAACCAGCTATTCCAGCAAAACTAGCTACTAGGACAAGGACACCAGCTGCTACAGAGGCTATTCCCATAGTGGTGATAAGCCCTCCCTCCATTTTTTCATTCATATTGACACGGTTATTCCAACTAGGGACCTCAGCAACGGCTTTAGACTTTTCCTTAAAAAAGCCCTGGGCCTCCTTTAATTTATCATCAGAAATATTAATATCTGCCATCTTATAACAGGCCTGTAAATCTGCTTTAGTTGGGGATTTTACACAACGACCATTCTCTATAATTCCACTAGTCTCTAATGCCCTCTCAAAGCTTCCTGCCTTTGACTGGTCTTCTTCTGTAAAACCAAGTTTATTGACCAAAGTCTCTGGTTCTGGCCTATAGGCATTTGTTTCAACACCCTTTTGACCAGCATATGAAACCATTTTGCCATCGATCTTTACAAAACCAAGATCAGCAGATATTGAATTGGTAATATTACTAATTAAATCTTCCTTATTTTTAAGATTAGGCTGATGCTTCTCAATCGTATTTTTAACTGCATCATTAAACTTTTTTTCAATCCCCTCCGGATTTGTGCGCATTGATCCCTTTACAAAGCCACCTGCCTTTGTTATTCCTTGATCTGATAATTCTGATTTCAAACTTGTGTAAAAATCTTCAAGTTCTGTATCTGGAATTTCAATCTCTGCCGATTCCAAGGCTTTCTCAACACTCTCTGATGTTACGCAAAGACCAGATGCATTCCTAAATGTGCTTAATCCTTTAAATGTTGCTACTGCTCCACTTAATATCAACAAACTGCCTCCAGATCCTGTGGCTACCGACTTAATAGCGTGAGAGCTTGCACCGGCATGACGTGCTGCATCTGCCGCTTTATCAACTAACTTTGCTGCTAGAGACTCTTCGCCACCACCTTTTCCACCCATCTGTTCTGACACTTGCTTTCCCACCTCTGACAGCACCTCTGCTGCGCCTATAGTTATATGAGATTTTTGTCCCTTTGATAATGCTTTTTTTAACTCCTCTTTGCTCATAATAAATACGCCCCCGCATGTACTCATTATAACACAAGTACCAAGATTCCGGAAGATTTATATTTTTGAGCGCAAAAAACTTTATTCTAAAGCAAAGGCTAAAATGCATTCCTGAGAGTCTCCTCTATTCTCATAGTAAGATGCACCCTCAAGGTCACTAGTATTTGCGAGATGAGTATCTGACTCATCGACGATACACTGAGCTATATCCCAATCTCCATCAATATAGCCATTGCGACCTAGCAGCATTCCATTTGGCGTACCATCATCTAGCTTACCATCTATTCTTGCTGCATGATGAGGTGTAATAATAGCAGTATAGCCAAGGTCAGATTCTTTATGACCACCGAATATTAAATAATGCGTAGAGGGAAATGCATCTATATTCGTATAAATTAGAGAAACTTGAGTCCCCTGCAAATGTCCATAAGGTGCGTTATAATCGGCTTTTTGTGTATCGTCATCACCATAACCCTTCCCGGCGAAATTACCTGGTACAAATCCAGAATTAGCTAAATGTAGCCAAGCTAAATGGGCTTCTTTAATTGTGTCAATCAAACCATTGCCATTACCATTGCAAAAAGCTTCGGATTCGCAGCTATCTGGCCAAAAATCATATGCTCTCTTGTAATCACCGGGCCTTGATTCATAACGATCCTGAAAATTATTATAAGCTATTTGATAATCTAATATCTGCTTCATAGTTGCCCTGACTTCTGCAGATCTTCTAAATTCAGAAGCAAATAAAATGGTACTTATTAAAATCCCTATTATTATCATGACAATCGCTAGCTCTATAAGGGTAAAAGCCTTTCTCATATAGAATATCTTTGAAAAACTGGTGCCGGAGAAGGTAGCCTAACACCAGAGATTAGCGCAAACTTACTATTCACTCTGCTTAATTCTCTCTCGCCCTCAGTTACTGCGACCAAATCAAGCAACTTATTTGCCGAATCCGGTATGAAACTAAGTAGATAAATTGCTATAATTCTAATTACCTCAAGGATTGTATATAACACCAACTCCATTCTCTTAATGTCGGTTTTGCGTAACTGCCAAGGAGCGTTCTTATCAACATATTCATTGGCCAAATTACTAAACTTTATAACTTCAGCAAGATATGCAGAAAAATTCATATTTTGAATATGCTGACGTAAAATATTTATTAGATCATAACCCTTATTTATTAGCTCTTGATCTTCATCATTAAGATTCTTGTTATTTGGAACTAGCCCATTACAATTCTTGGCCACCATAGTTAAAATTCGCTGCGCCAAATTCCCAATATTATTAGATAAATCAGAGTTAGTTTTGCGGATTAATTCCTCTTTACAAAAATCACCATCATTACCAAATATAACATGGCTAAGTAGGAAATAGCGCATTTGGTCTAGGCCAAATTCATTGCTTATTTGAAATGGGTCAATTACATTTCCTATTGATTTAGAGATTTTTTCACCTTCATTAGTCCACCAACCATGTGCAAAAATTGCTTTTGGTAATGGCAAATCTGCTGCCATAAGGAATGCAGGCCAATATACCGCATGAAAACGTAAAATATCTTTGCCTACTACATGAATATCTGCCGGCCAAAAATTCTGATATTCGCTATTATCTGTCTCTGGAAATCCTAAGGCCGATAGATAGTTAGTTAAAGCATCAAGCCATACATACATAACATGCTTCTCGTCACCAGGAACCTTCACTCCCCAGCTAAATGTAGTTCGAGAAATTGACAAATCTCGCAATGCTCCTTTTTTATAATCCTTGCCACCTCTAACAAATGATACAACTTCATTATATCGAGATTTTGGCTTAATAAAATCCGGGTTTGCTTGATAGAAATCTAATAACTTATCTTGAAACTCAGAAAGCTTAAAAAAATAAGTCTCTTCCTCACTCCATTCAACTTCAGCGCCTGTAGGAGCCTTGCCGTCAATTAGCTCCTCTTCGTTATAATAAGCCTCATCACGAATCGAATAAAATCCAGCATATTTGCCCTTATAAATATAACCATTCTTTTGCAAAGCTATCCAAAAACTACTTGCTGCCCTTATGTGCCTATCCTCGGTAGTGCGGATAAAATCATCTTCCGTAAAGTTCATTGCTCGAGTAAGCTCCCGAAAATGTTGAGACACCTGATCGGTAAATGTCTTAGGGTCTATGGATTGTTTCTCTGCTGATTGCGCAACCTTTAAACCATGCTCATCCGTACCAGTTAGAAATTTTACATTATAACCATCCTGCCTTTTAAAACGTGCTACCACATCGCATGCTAGAGTCGTGTAGGCATGGCCTATATGCGGCTTATCATTAACATAATAAATTGGAGTAGTAATATAGAAATTATCCATGATTATTTAAAGAGACTTGAATTTTGTTAGATAAATACGCAGAAAGTTAGCTTTGTCTAGATTGTAGATTTTCAACTCATCTAAATTGGTGGTAAAACTATCCAAAAACTCTACCGTTCTTGGCTGCAGTTTAAACTGCTCCTGCTCGACATCAGATACTGCGAAAAGATCCTGTGTGTCTCGAGGTGGGGCAATCTTAATATAACAAAGATGATAGATTATCTTTATGATCGACATGAAGATAAATTCATCTTTGAGATTAAACTTGCCGACCATATTCTCAATATCAAGCGAATGAGTATTGCTGCTCAATATATCTATTTGGCTGTAGATTTTATCAATATCCTCCTCAAGATATTTTGCCGCATATTCAATTGAGCCTGAAAAAATCATAGCTGCATTTTTAATTACTGCCTGATCATGATCTATGAATTTAGACTCCAAGATACTTATAGTCTTAGACAAGTCTAACCTTGGTAAGTCTATAGTAATTGCTCGAGACTTAATTGTATCCATCACATTATCTTTATTGTGACAAATTAATAGAAAATAGCTGTTTTTAGGCGGTTCTTCTAAAATTTTTAACAGAGCATTTGCCGAATTTTTATTTAAATGATTAACGCTATTTATAATCACAACCTTAGCACCGCCATTATAAGAGGTTTGCAACATAAAATTATTTATTTTTCTGATATTATCTACAGCTATAGACTTTTGTACTTTTGTTTCATCATATTTTATGATTTGCAAATCAGGACAAAAATCCTGCTCAACATTTATGTTTAACATGCTGCATGCAAGATGCTTACAGAAAACATCAAGATAGCTAGCCTCCGCCCCCGTTATCAACAAGGCGGAATGCATATTGTTTTTTTGATATAGACCAGAGAGCCTGGTAAGCTCTGGCTGGTAATATTGCATGATATTTGACATTGCAAATTATATATAAATATTCTAAATAGATTGCGAGCATATGATATTATGCTCATTGTTATTACACAATGAATAACTCATATTTCAATTAAAACAAACAGTTTAGAGCTATGTCCTTAAATATATATTACGATAAAGATACTAACCAAGAATTAATCAAAAGCAAAAACATAGCTATTTATGGTTATGGTTCGCAAGCTCATGCTCATGCACAGAATCTTCGCGACTCAGGAGCTAATAATGTTAAAATAGTCCTTAGAGACACATCTAACTCTATCAAAAAAGCAACGCAAGCTGGCTTTGAGGTTGTGAATGCTAAAGAAGCTGCCGCTTGGGCAGATATAAACTGCATATTAATACCTGATGAAAGCCAAGCTGAGCTTTACAACGAGTCCTTAAAAGACAATCTAAAACAAGGTGCTAGTCTTATGTTTGCTCATGGGCTAAATATCCACTTCAATCTTATTACTCCAAGGGAAGATCTTGATGTATTTATGGTTGCTCCAAAGGGCCCTGGTCATACAGTTCGTGGAGAATATCAAAAAGGCGGAGGAGTCCCATGCTTGATTGCAATTGCTCAAGACCAATCAGGACAAGCAAAGGATCTGGCACTATCATACGCCTCTGCAATTGGTGGAGGAAGGTCAGGTACTATCGAAACCACTTTTAAAGAAGAATGCGAAACTGACCTATTTGGTGAGCAAGCTGTTTTATGTGGAGGCCTAACTAGCCTAATAAAAGCCGGGTTCGAAACCCTTGTTGAAGCTGGATATTCTGAAGAAATGGCTTATTTCGAATGCCTGCATGAAACCAAGCTAATTGTAGATCTTATTTATGAAGGCGGCATTGCAAATATGAGATATTCTATTTCAAATACAGCTGAATATGGAGATTTCACATCTGGTCCCAAAATAATAGATAGCGGAACTAAAGAACGTATGAAAAAAGTTCTTACACGCATTCAAAATGGTGAGTTTGTAAAAGAATATATGGATGATGCAGGCCGTGGTTTTGCGAATATGAACAAAATGCGTGATAGCGCTAGAATGCACAAAATTGAAGCCGTTGGTGAAAATTTACGAAAAATGATGCCCTGGATTACTAAAAACAAATTAGTTGATCAATCGCAAAACTAATTTAAAGCCAGTATAAATACTTATGTTGCCAAGAGCTTTATGGGAGGCTTCGTTACTAAGTGAATAATTATGAAAAGGAACATAATCTCTGCAAAGAGGAATTATAATTACGACCTGCTGAAGAGCTTTGCTATTATCGCAATGATTATTGATCATATTGGCGCCTTTTTTATGCCAGATCTTGCAATGCTTCGAATCATTGGGCGTGGTGCAGCTCCCGTCTTTTTCTTCCTAGTTGCATTTTCCAACTCTAAAAAAATGGATTGTAGCCTAATAACCCTGGGACTCTCCATTACCATTATAGACTTCATTTTATTTGGTAAACTTGCTCCTAATATATTAATCACATTATTTATCTTGCGTTACTTTAATAGCATCTTATCAAATAAAGATCTTAGGTTCTCGCTATCAGATTCTATAGCTATAGCATTTTTAATGTTTATAACATTTCCAACATTGCATATTTTTGAATATTCATCTTTGGCCGTTATGCCTTATTTATTAGGGCATATTACTCGAATCAATCACCCGCAGAAGAATTTCTTCATGATCTTTCTTGGGGCCTTATATTTCTTAGCTCTAAACTTATTGTCCAATATAACTATAGAACCTTTATTCTTATTCAGCTATATTGTAACAATATTTATTATTATGGGAAGAATAGAACCTCAATCATACCCTAAGGACAAAGCCCTTGTTGATTATATCGTATATTTCTTAGGAAAATATGCGTTACAAATTTACTTTGTGCATTTAGCCTTATTCAAAATAATAGAATTTTATATTAGCTAAGATGATCACTTATTACTTATGGATTAAAGCCTTTCATATAATCTCCCTAGTAGCCTGGATGGCCGCGTTGTTTTATCTGCCCAGATTATATGTATATCATGCTAGCGCATTACCTAAATCTGATAGCTCAGAAATGTTAAAGATAATGGAAGTTAGGCTATTGAGATATATTGCTAATCCTGCAATGATTTTTACTTTTATTTTTGGCATATTATTAGTTAAAATTAATGGTGATATCTTAATGCAAAGCGGCTGGTTCCACGCAAAGCTTACCTTTGTTATTATTTTAGCTGGATTCCATGGATTTTTAGCAAAGCTTCGCAAGGGCTTTTATAAGGATAGCAATAAATATTCTGAGCGCTTCTACCGTATTATAAATGAAATACCTACTATCTGCCTTATTGTCATTGTGATAATGGCCGTAGTTAAGCCTTTTTGATTTAATTATTAGCAAAAATACGGAGACCAAGTAAAAAGCTTGTTGACAAGCTGAGTTTGGACATATACCATTTAGTCTTATTGTTTCAAACAACCCTCCAAAACATTTTCAAAAATTATGACTAATGAA
This sequence comes from Rickettsiales bacterium, assembly GCA_018659605.1. Taxonomy (GTDB): domain Bacteria; phylum Pseudomonadota; class Alphaproteobacteria; order Rickettsiales; family JABIRX01; genus JADHOX01. The sequence continues at coordinate 5,115 of JABJMA010000051.1, read as the reverse complement.
ACCACCGGTACGAGAAGAACCGTTCGTAGAATTTTTTCAACACCTAATACCAAAGCTGAATTTAACAATGCTGATGATAAAGAGTTAGGCAAAAAAGCCAACTTATCTGAAGATAAGGTGTCTAACACACCTCCTTCTGAAGCCTCTAGCAAAACATCCAAGCATAAGGACTCTGATGAGTCCGAGAATCACAAGGAAAAAAATAACGCAAGCACTGGAGGCGATACTCCTCCTAGGGTACAGGAAACTGTTACTTTTGATGACCTTAAAAAATCAGCCCCTGCAGATTTGGTTGCCATTGCTCAGGATTTAGGCATTGAGAATGCGGATACATTAATAAAGCAAAACTTGCTATTCCAAATTTTAAAACACCATGCCCATAAGGGTAATAAAATATTAGGTGGCGGAGTCCTCGATGTATTAAATGATGGTTTTGGGTTTTTAAGATCTCCAGAAACCAACTATATGTCCGGTCCGGATGACATTTATGTTTCGCCAAATCAAATTAGAAGAATAGGCCTTAGAACTGGTGACACTATTACAGGAGAAATTCGCTCTCCAAAAAAGGGTGAGCGTTACTTTGCCCTTGCAAAAGCAAACCTAGTAAATCAACAAGACCCTTCAAAATCGAGAAGAAAGACAAATTTTGATAATCTGACACCTCTTTATCCTGACTCAAAACTAAATCTAGAAACTTCTAATGCTAAAGATTTTAGCACAAGGGTAATAGATATAGTATCTCCACTGGGAAAAGGCCAAAGAGCTCTAATTGTGGCTCCTCCAAGAACTGGAAAAACTGTATTAATGCAAAATATAGCTCATTCAATTACAGAGAATAATCCTGAATGCGAATTATTGGTTTTACTAATTGACGAGCGCCCTGAGGAAGTAACTGATATGGCCCGCTCAGTTAAGGGTGAAGTTGTCTCATCAACTTTTGACGAACCAGCAACTCGCCATGTTCAACTTGCTGAGCTGGTAATAGAGAAGGCTAAAAGAAAGGTTGAGCAAGGTCACGATGTAGTTATCTTGTTAGACTCTCTAACAAGATTAGCCAGAGCCTATAATACCGTAGTTCCTTCTTCTGGAAAGGTTTTAACAGGTGGTGTTGACTCGAATGCCTTACAGAGACCAAAGAGATTCTTTGGAGCAGCAAGAAATATAGAAAATGGCGGATCATTAACAATTATTGCAACGGCTCTGATTGAAACTGGCTCTAGAATGGACGAGGTTATCTTTGAAGAATTTAAAGGAACCGGTAATTGTGAGATTGTTCTAGATAGGAAAGTTGCAGATAAGCGTATTTTTCCTGCTATTGATATCAACAAATCTGGGACACGAAAAGAAGATCTGCTTGTGCCAAAGGATGTATTAAACAAAATGTGGGTTTTACGAAAAATCATTGGATCAATGGGCACTATAGAATCAATGGAGTTTTTGATGGAAAGGCTTAAAAAAACTAAAAGTAACCCTCAGTTTTTTGACTCAATGACTCAAAGCTAATATCGTAGGGGCATCCCCTTGTGGGCGCCAGGGAATAAGAGAATTTTCCCGTATACGTCAAGACGGTTACCCGCAAGGGATACCCCTAAGTTCTTGCAATAAATTTTCTTGAGAAATTACTATTATCCGCTACAAGCTACCCGACTCTGCCTTTTGGCAGATAATTATTAATTTAATTATTAAATTTTTATTATGGCTAAAAATAAAATTGCACTTGTTGGCGCGGGAAACATAGGTGGAACCCTTGCTCATCTTGCATCTCTTAAAAACCTGGGAGATGTCGTACTATTAGATCTATCTGCAGAAACATCAATGGGAAAGGCTTTAGATATCGCTCAAAGTGGTGCTGTTGAAAATTTCGATAATGACCTGTCTGGAACTAATGATTATAGCAAGATTGCTGGATCTGATGTAGTTATTGTCACCGCTGGTATACCTAGGAAGCCTGGTATGAGCAGAGATGATCTTTTAAAAATTAATACAGATATTATAAAATCAGTTGCAAAAGGCATCAAGGAAAATGCACCCAATGCTTTTGTAATTGTTATTACCAACCCTCTTGATGTAATGGTTTGGGTTATGCAGCAAGCAACAGGCTTTGCACCAGAGAAAGTAGTAGGTATGGCTGGAGTTCTTGATTCAGCAAGGTTCAAATGTTTCCTAGCTAAAGAGTTAAATGTTTCTGTAGAAAATATTGATACAACTATTTTAGGTGGTCATGGAGATTCAATGGTACCTTTAATTCGTTATACCACTGTTTCTGGCATATCATTACCAGAGCTAATAAAAATGGGTTGGATAACTCAAGAACGAGTAGATGAAATTGCACAAAGAACCAGAGATGGTGGTGCCGAAATAGTAAAGCTTCTTAAAACTGGATCTGCATTTTATGCGCCTGCATCATCAGCAATAAAAATGACAGAAAGCTATTTATTTGATCAAAAAACTATCTTGCCTTGCGCAGCATACCTAAATGGTGAGTATGGAATTAAAGACACATATGTGGGAACGCCAGTTGTTATTGGTGGTAATGGAGTTGAGCGAATAGTTGAACTTAGCTTAACTGAAGCCGAGGATAAGGAGTTCAAATCATCTGTAGCTAAAGTACAAGAGTTAATGAAGCTGATTTAAATCTCACTTGCTCTGCGGGCGGGAGGACCCCGCCCCTACAAGTTGCATCATCCGTTATAAAATATAAATTATGAAATTGGCTGAATATGTGTATTCCTCCTTCCCGCCCGGAACAAGATTCTATACCCAATTGTTGAAATGAGGTAATTAAATCGTCCCCCCGTAAACAAACAAAGATTTATGTTTGTTTAAAAACGGGCGGGAGGACCCCGCCCCTACAAGTTGCATCATCCAGTATAAAATATGAATTATGAAATTGGAGGAATATATGTATTCCTCCCGCCCCTACAACATTTCAACCATCTCTAGCAACTCTTCGCGGCTTAATTTATATTCAGATTGGTACCATTTTGATTTTAGATCTTTTAGAACTTTTCCAATTTCTATACCATCGGTAATGCCCTTAATTTTTAAGTCATTACCAGATATTGGAAATTTTTCTAATTCTAAATTATGTGCAAATTCCAAATGCTCTTGATATTTCTCTAAGGAAATCTCTGATATTAAATAATTAGCTGTAAGAATTTCTTCAATTACTTGCATTTTATTTTCATCCCTAAGCTGACAGATATCACTACGCCTAATTTTACAATTCATAAATTTAATAATTAGCCTTATCTCAGATAGCTCGCCATTTGATAAAGCAAGATTATATTTAAGTTGCTTGAAATCTTTAGCTTGATTTAGAATTGCTATAAATATTATTTCCGACCTTGCTGATAGAGATTCCCACTTATGAACAAAATTTAACTTTGAGTTTAAATCTAAATCTAATGCTCTTAATAAGCCATTCTCTTGAAATGCCTGCAAATAAATTGGTGCTGCTTTAGTGCGGAATATTCTAAATAATTCGGATTTTATCCTTTCTTTTGAAAGTTCTTTTACTTTGCTAATATTAGCTTCTAAGCTGGCTATATCTTTTCCATCTATGGTAAAGCCAGGTAACTCGCAGGAAAACCTAAAGGCTCTAATTATACGCAAGTAATCTTCATTGATTCTATCTTGAGCCGCGCCTATAAATTTAATCTTTTTATTTGCTAGATCTGTTTGACCTCCATGAAAATCATATAAGATCTCATCAAAATCAACATATAATGCATTAATGGTAAAATCACGCCTTTTTGAATCTAACCGCCAATCCGCAACATATTCAACATCCGCCTGCCTACCATAAGCTTTAATATCAAGTCGCGTTGATGTTATCTCAATTGTTTGACCAAGAATGTTGATTCCTATTGAGCCATATGCACCACCTATTTCAAAAAACTTAATATTTTTATCAAGGCAAAATTCCTGTAATGCCTTTGGTGTTAGCGTTGTGGCTATATCAATATCAGATTTATTTGTGCCAATTAAGTAATTTCTAACAAATCCACCGACAACTCGAAAATCCTTTATTTTTTCAGAGAATAGGCGCCTAAATTCGATTAGGGCTGGCTCTCTTGTAATTATTCCATCTAATTTTCTAAGCATAATTTAGTAAAAACTTTATTTTTTTATAACCCCATCTATAATTTTCGCAGGCTGATAGGATGTTTGCCTGTCTTTTACCGAGATGTAATATATAGATCCGAGGGAACAAATTATTACAATGACCAAAATAAAAATTATATTTATTATAGAGCGTTTATTTAATTTGCCTCTTTTATAATAAAAACCTAAGATAAGCAGAATAAACAGTAATAATAACACAAGGAATAAAGGCTTGCTTAAGAAAATTTTTAAATAATGCATAAAATTAACCACTCTATTGATAACTTTTATAAGAACAGCTTAAAAAAAGAAAGTTTCCAGCTTTTTTTAATAAAAGAGAATTGGGCATTACTTACTTCTCCAGAAATTGCAAAATTTTCTTCACCCTATAAAATAACTCAGCAAGGGGATATAAACACACTCATTATACATACGCAGGCAGCTAGCCTTGCAAGTAGCATGTTATATTCTCAGGAGCAATTATATCAATCAATCTATGATCTCTCAAAGCTAAAAATCTCAAAGTTAAAATTTATTGCCATTTAATGGCAATAAAAACTATAAGGGCTAGCGAGAAATAGAACTACTTCATAAAAAAATAACAAATTACTTCTTTATTTTTTAATTTATGTTAATATAAGTTTCTAAGAAGCTTTCTGAGCTGTTTTATTATTATTTAAATCTATAATTGAGGTAACTAATGTCCACTTTTTCAACAAAATTTGATAAAGGCTTTTCTTTGTCAAGCATATTAACCATAGCTTTAGGGCTGTTTGCAGCTTTGATCATAACAGATCCGGCATTTGCGACTGGTTCTTCGACCACCGCGGGAGTAGGTAAGGGTGGAGATCTTGAGCAAATATTATGTAATGCATTATCTATTGTTCAAGGTGGAGTTGGTAAATCTATCGCAGCCTTTGCCATTATTTTTATTGGTGTATCATTATTTCTAGGAAAAGTTTCCTGGGGTGTTGCTATTGCTACTGTATTAGGTATCGGTGCAATCTT
>JABJMA010000050.1 GCA_018659605.1 Rickettsiales bacterium | reverse complement strand
ATGCATTTATTGAAAAAAATGGTTTCAAAATTGAATTTAAAGATGCTAAATTGGATGGATCTAAATTAACTGCAAGTGTTAGGATAACAAAGAATGGCTAAGGAAAAAATTTTGATTATCGCCGCTCATCCAGATGATGAGGCGCTAGGTTGTGGAGGCTATATTGCCAAGAAGGCTGAAGAAGGTGCTGAGATAAAAGCTGTATTTTTAACTAATGGAGTTTCGGCGCGTGATGAAATAGGGGATGATGAAATTAAAGCTAGAAATATTGCTTTAACTAAATCCTCTGAGATCTTGGGCATACACGAATTTTATAGTTTTGACTTTCCAGATAATAGACTTGATACAGTTCCATTGATAGAAGTAATAAAAGAAGTTGAAAGAGTAATAGCTGAGTTTCTCCCAAATGTTATTATAACACATCATTTAGGTGATTTAAATATCGATCATCAGATTGCGCATAAGGTTGCTTTGACTGCATGTAGGCCAATTGTTGGACGGTCAGTAACACAAATTATAGCATTTGAGGTGTTATCATCAACTGAATGGACATCTTCATCAGCTGCGAATCAGTTTGTTCCAAACTTATTTGTTAACATTACTGATTTTATGGAGAAAAAATTAGCATCGTTAAATGCATATAAAGATGAGATGCGAGAATCGCCTCATTCTAGATCACTAAGGGCAGTAGAAGCATTGGCAACTTTAAGAGGCGAATGTTCCGGGTATAAATATGCTGAAGGCTTTATGATAATTAGACAATTAAATAATTGATAAAACCAATGAACAAAATTTTTAATCGTAAAGCTCAACCTCCATTTATTATCGCTGAAATGTCAGGTAATCATAATCAGAGTATAGATCGTGCTTTGGAGATTGTAGAAGCTGCTGCTAAAGCTGGTGCTGATGCTGTAAAAATTCAAACATATAAAGCTAGTACTATGACTCTTAATGTTGATAATCAGCATTTTAGAATTAATGATCAGGATAGCTTGTGGAAAGATCGAAATTTATATGATTTATATAAGGAAGCTCATACACCCTGGGAGTGGCATGAGGCTATTTTTAATAAAGCGAAGGAGCTAAATATTTTTGTTTTCTCGACACCTTTTGATGTGACTTCGGTAGATTTTCTAGAATCACTTAATTGTCCGATTTATAAAATTGCTTCTTTTGAAATTGTGCATTTACCTCTAATTGCTAAGGTTGCTAAAACTGGCAAACCAATGATTTTCTCAACAGGAATGGCTAACTTCGATGAGATAAAAGATGCTTACGAAACCGCTAGAGCAAATGGGGCTAATGATATTACGATTCTAAAATGTACTAGCAGTTATCCTGCTGATAGTAGTGATGCAAATTTATTGACGATTGCAGATTTAAAACAAAAATTTCCAGATTGTAGAGTGGGTTTATCTGACCATACAACGGGTATTGGTGTCTCGGTTGCAGCAGTTAGTCATGGTGCAACAGTGATTGAAAAACATTTTACTTTAAGGCGGGCTGATGGCGGTGTTGATTCAGCCTTTTCACTTGAGCCTGATGAACTAAATGCATTGGTTACAGAAAGTAAAAAAGCCTATAGAGCACAGGGAGAGGTTAGTTATGTTAGGTCAGTGAAAGAAGAAAAGTCATTAATTTTTAGACCTTCAATATGGATTACTAGGGATCTAAGAAAAGATGAGATTATCAAGGAGTCTGATTTGATTATAAGGCGCCCAGGTTATGGTATTGTACCAAAGAAACTTAATAATCTGATTGGTAAAAAATTAAATCAAGACTTAGCATTTGGTGAACCACTAGCACTATCAATGATTGCAAAGTAACAATGCAATTAACAAATGATCAAATATATCAAATCAAAAAAATTGCAGTTAATGCAGGGGAGATAATTCTAGAATATTATCTCGGTCGTAAAGATAAGGAAGTGAAAGCTAAGCAAGATAATAGTGAGGTAACAGCTGCTGATATTGCCGCCAATAAATATCTAAATGAAAGTCTTACTGAATTATTCCCAAATATTCCAATTGTATCAGAAGAAAATTCTGTGAATGATAATTTAAAGGCGGCACAAAATTCAGTGTTTTTTCTCAATGATCCACTTGATGGTACGCGAGCTTTTATTAATAAGTCAGATGAATTTACCGTAAATATAGCTCTAATTAAAGATTATAAGCCAGTTTTTGGTGTGATTTACTTACCTGTCAGTCGTGATTTATATTTTACTGATGCGGATTTTAAAGCATATAAAAATGACCAGCCAATTAAAGTTGCCTCGCGCATGCAAGATTATCGAGTAATTTGCACTAAAAGAGAGCCTGAGAAAAGTGATGTCTTAGCTTATCTGACTAAACAAAATCTACAGCCAGAAATATTGCTTAGCGTATCATCTTCATTAAAATTCTGTCTTATTGCTGAAGGTAAGGCTGATATTTATCCGCGCAAAGTCTCTATTTGTGGTTGGGATATAGCTGCCGGCCATGCAATTGTTAATGCAGCATCAGGATTAATGACTGATTATGAAGGTCGGGAGATTCAATATAAATTCATTGATGATTTTAAAGTTCCGGAGTTTATTGTCACAGGAAATATAAGATAAAATGGGTTTGAAAAATAATAATATCACAGCGGTTAAAAGCAAAATTACCTATAATGACAGGGTACAAAAGAGTAGTCATAAAGGTGGGATATTATGGTTTACTGGGCTTTCATCTAGTGGTAAATCAACATTAGCTGACGAACTACAAACTCAGCTATTTAATAAAAATTATAATGTTTATGTATTAGATGGAGATAATATAAGAGGTGGTATTAGTAATAATCTCTCTTTTTCGGAGGCTGATAGATCTGAAAATTGCCGTCGTGTAGCTGAGATAGCTAAATTATTTGCCGAGGCCGGATTTATTGTAATAGCTGCATTAATATCACCATATGAAAAAGATAGAGTAAAGGTTGCTAGGATTACTAGCGATTTCTTTCATTTAGTTCATATAAAAGCCTCCCTTGAAACCTGTGAAAAACGCGATGTTAAAGGTTTATACAAAAAGGCCAGAAATGGCGAGATTAGTAATTTTACAGGGATAGATTCCATATATGAAGAGCCGAAGAATCCGGATGTTACAATTAATACGGAAAGATTATCAGCTCCTAACTCCATCAAAGAATTAATGAATTATGTGAGTGATAATTTCTAACCATCATATGGCTTAGTGAATCTATGCTTTTCAAGATCTGGGCAAGATGTGGGGACAGAAGATGTGGGGACAGTATACTTAATTATTTGTTGGACCTGTCTGGCAAAAATATATAATCAGACTCATCTTACAGGCATAAAAATGATATGAAAAAAACTACTTCTAACTTGTTAAGATTGCAGGTGCAATAGTTAGGTATACTGTCCCCAGATCTTCTTACTAAGCCGTTAAACGGCTGAACAGCTGAACCGCTCTATTTGACTTCATTCATGCTCTATGCTATAATCCATGGCTACTAAATTATTAAGAGATGAGAATTATGGGAAATTGCCAAAATAGGCCAGCTAGATTGGCTAGTAGTGAAGAACTAAATCAAGTTTTAAAAAATAGATCTTTAACTGGGGGTATCCAGTTACTTTTAAATAGGGGTGCAATTCCTAATGAAGATACTCTAATTACAGCCCTAATTTCTAACCATCCAGCCGCAACCATTGATTTATTATTAATGCATGGAGCTGCAGAATTAATGGCTGATACTCACCAAAGAAAGCAAAAAATGCTTGATAGGCATCAATCTTTAATAAGAGCGCGTACTGAAGAATTAATTAATTCTTTAGCAAACAAAGCCTCAACCGAGGATATAGAGTTACTTTTAAAAAATGGTGCAAAACCTAATATAGTTACTCTACTTTTTGCTCTAGAGAACAACTATCCAATCGAAACCATCGAGCTGCTTTTAAAAAATGGTGCAAAACCTAATGAAAATACTCTAAATAAAGCTCTACTTCACAATCATCCAATCGCATCCATCCAGTTGCTTTTAGGTAATGGTGCAACACCTGGTGTAAATACTTTAAATTTGGCACTAATTCACAACTACCCAACCGCAATCATCCAGTTGCTTATAGGTAATGGTGCAAAACCTAAGGAGAATACTCTACTTTTTGCTCTACATAGCCAATATCCAGCCGAAATCATCGAGCTGCTTTTAAATCATGGTGCAACACCTATTGAAGATACTCTATCTTATGCTCTTAGTTACAAGCATCCAATCGAAACCATACAGTTACTTTTAAATCATGGTGCAACTCCTGATGAGAATTCTATTAGAGTCGCATTTAAAGATAACATTCCAACCGAGGTTATTGATTTATTATTAATGCATGGAGCAGCAGAATTAATGGCTGATACTCACCCAAGAAAGCCAGAGATGATTAATAGGCATCAAGAATTAATAATAGCGCGCAATGCCCAGAGGAATCTTGAAGAAATATCTGATATAGCAGCTACACTGACAGACATTGATTTGAATAATAATGAGGTTAAGCCCTCATCTCCAGAAAAAGAGTCAGAAGATAAAAAAACTACTTTTAATGTTAATGGTAATAGAGATATTATAAGCAATATTGCTAGTTATGTTGGAACTGGCCCTGATTCTTTAACGCCTAATCAAAGGTTGCAGGCTGCAGTTACGGCAGTTGATAAGGTTAATGTAGCTCCTAGCTCAGCCCCTAAAGCAGATTTTCTTGTAGGAATATTAAATACAACTCCTAACAGAGGTCATTGCTCTAGCTTACAAGCCCCTAACAATCCATCTGGAAGAAGTCATTAATTATCAGCATAATATTTATATCATTTCGTAAAATGATTGTTGATTATGTGCTAAGCGGCTCTATTTGACATACTCCATGTTCTGTACTAACACCATGGCTATTAAATTATTAAGAGATGATTGTTATGGGAAATTACCAAAATAGGCCAGCTAGATTGGCTAGTAGTGAAGATACTCTAAATACAGCTCTAAGTCACAACCATCCAATCGAAACAATTCAGTTGCTTTTAAATAAGGGTGCAACTCCTGATGAAATTACTCTATATACAGCTTTAAGTCACAACTATCCAATCGAAACAATTCAGTTACTTTTAGATAAGGGTGCAACTCCTCGTCAAAATACTCTAAATCAAGCTCTACGTAAAAACAATCCAGCTGCAAGCATCCAGTTACTTTTAAATAAGGGTGCAACTCCTCATCAAAATACTCTAAATGAAGCTCTACGTAATAACAATCCAATCGAAACCATACAGTTACTTTTAGATAGGGGGGCAAAACCTAATGAATATGCTCTAAATACAGCCCTAAGTCGCAATCATCCAATTGAAACCATTCAGTTGCTTTTAGATAGGGATGCAACTGCTAATCAATATACTTTAAATAAAGCTCTCATTCACAATCATCCAATCGCAACCATTCAGTTACTTTTAGATAGGGGTGTAACTCCAAATGAATTTACTCTAGATAAATCTCTAATTCACAATCATCCAATCACAACCATTCAGTTACTTTTAGATAGGGGTGTAACTTCTAATGAAACTACTCTAAACAGAGCTCTACAGCGCAATCATCCAACCGAAACGATTCAGTTGCTTTTAGATAGGGATGCAACTCCTAATCAATATACTCTAAACATAGCTCTACAGCGTAAGCATCCCATTGAAACCATTCAGTTACTTTTAGATAGGGGTGTAACTCCAAATCAGAATACTCTAAATGAAGCTCTACGTAATAACAATCTAATCGCAACCATTCAGTTACTTTTAAATAGGGGGGCAAGCCATAGTAATGCTCAAGATGAAGCTATATGTCACAACAATCCAACCGAAACGATTCAGTTACTTTTAGATAGGGGTGCAGTTCTTGATCAACATACTCTAGATGAAGCGCTAAAGTACAATCATCCATACGCAACCATTGATTTATTATTAATGCATGGTGCAGCAGAATTAATGGCTGATACTCACCAAAGCAAGCAAGAAATGCTTGATAGGCATCAAGCATTAATCGAATTTTATAATGAGAGTAGTAGTAATGAAATAACTAATGCTGCAATAGGGTTATTTGGAGCAGATAGAGAGGCTTCTATAATAAGAGCAAAAACAAAGTTTTTAAATGGAAAGAATAAAGACTCGTCTGAAGCGAGAGAAAGAGATGTAAGTAAACTATCAAAAATGTTACATGGCTGTACTGATGTAATGAGTGTGATTGCTTCATATGTAGGTAACGAACATGATACTCTAACCGAGCATGAAAGAGGACAGATTGCTTATGACGTTCTAAGGGAGCAAAAGGACCAAGGAGGATCAAGCAATAATAGTCAGGCCCAATCTAGTGGTCCAAGCTATAGTAGTTCTCAAAGGCCTGACAATTCAAAATCTGCAGCTATGGAAGTAGATGAAAGAAATGGGGAAAGTGAAAGCTCAGCAACTCCTAGGGCAGAATTTATTGAAGGGATATTAAAGAAGAATCATAAAAGAGATGATAGCCTTGACTCTAGCAGTTTAAGCTCTGATATTTTTCCAAGTAATAAGCGTCAAAAATTAATAAATTAAATTCTTTGATTATGGTAAGTAACGAAGTTAGAAATTTAGTGTTTTTAAATCCCCCTGATTGAATTAGGATATTGTGTTCTGGCTTTAGAAAATTAATTGAAAACGGACTATTTAGACAATTAATTTCTAATCAGATTATGAATCCATTCGACATGTCTCAAGCTATTGATTTTTCAAGTTGATTCCTAATTAATAATCTATTAGCGATATTACCTGTTAAATTTAAAAGAATCGAATGATGAAAGAAGGTCAACCAGATCAAAGAGAGTCAACATCTACTAATAATTACAATAAAAGATTCACAAAAGGTAATGGGTATCATGGATCAGGTGGTTTAACTACTTCAAAATTAGAAGATGACTATATATTTAATGCAATCTTCTTAAGATATTTATTAAAACTTCAGACATCTGAGAAGGCTGTTACAAGCATTGATATTGGTATTGCCGATTTTGGTTGTGGTGATGGTAGATATTTGGTCGGTTATCAAAATGCTTTAGCAAAGATAAATCAATATGATGCTAAGCATTCATTACCAGAGTTAAGACTAAAAATAGTAGGCTTTGATTTATCTAGTGAAGGAGTAGAAAGATTTAATGAAAAAGCATCATTTCTTGAGATGTCATCATTTGCTAAAGCTATGACAAGTTCGGAGGATATAAGTGAGACATTGGATTTGATGGCAACCTCTCTAGATGATCAAAAAGATATAGTATTTTCTGGTTATGGCTCATTATCATCTGTTTCAGCTTCGAGGTCTCAAGAGTTTCTAGCTGGTTTTAAAGATAGAGGCTTTGGGATGGTGTCTGATATGGCAGCAATTAATGGATTTGGACGCATGAAATTAATATTTAATTTATACAGACAGGATTTATTAGAGGGAGCAACGGTTTTAGATAAAAACAAATTATATGAAACTGAGGAGGGACAAGCTATATTAATAGAAATAGCTAAAGGACATCATCCTCAATATGATCAAGATCGTTATTTAGATTTGTTACCAAAGGTCTTTGCTAGAATGTCCGAAGAGCAAGGAGAAGAAGGAAAAGAAAATGTGTTTTGTGATCCTGGTAGTTTTATTTACTTGGATTCATGTCCGGATGGTGGAAATCCACAATTTTTCTACCATACCTCTATTGATGCCATAAGGGATAATGTGTCTAGTTTGGGTTATCAAATGGTTACGATGGGTAAGGAGTTTCTTCAGACTCATAAAATTGCTATATTAGATCAAGAAGAAAATCAGCCATTGCTTAAGTTAGATAAATTAAGTAATTATTTTTCTAATTGCAGGAGTAAAGAAGAATTATTAGCAGGGGTTGATAAGTTGATTGAGGAATGTTCTTCTTCTGAGCAAAATAAAGACAGCCAGGAGCTGGTCAGGTTAAAGGCGTGGAGATCTGTTGTGGAATTCACAGAATTTCAGGCAGAATCATTTATGCAAGCTTTTGATAATTATTTTCCTGAATATGCTATATATATAGCAATTGATCCTCAGTTGATTGATCAAAAATATATTACTCCAGATGGTAATCTGACAGCAGAATTTTATTCTGATTTAAATCCCGTAGCTGAAATAAGCAAATCAGCTGGGCATGTAGCAGAATTGGAGCTAACTAAGGGTACAAATGGAGTGGCTATATAAATATAAGATTATTTTATATTTTGGTAAGAGTTTGAGCATTTAATTTGTCAGATAATTTATACATCTCACCATTCTCACTATCAAAAATAATAGTTCCATCTAAACCACCATAAATAATATTACTCCAATATAAACTTTCTAGTTCTAACCCTTTCTCAGCATTATGCTCTTCAGTTTTTTTATATCTTACTAAATAAGTTGATCTGTTTTTATAGCCATTCCCTCTATCAATACTGATAACAAATGGAGATTTATCAGAATCCTCTAGCGCTTTAATATCAATAGCGGTGAATTTCTGACCATCTGGTATATCTGCAATATTTATATGATAACCGGAATAACTAATTATGCTTACAGAAAAAGTTACTAGGGTAAATATAAAGAATAAAATTAAGTTTTTAAGCTGTGTCATCACTTCATCTCTAATTGGGTGAAGTAATATACAGTATAAGTATCTAATATGCAACTATATGGGGGTTTGGTTATAATGTTTATGAGATTTGTCCAATGTTAAGGAACTGTGGCATAAAGCCAGAGAATGAGTTTTAAGCTAATTAGGCAAATCAGCTAGTGATTACAGCCTGTACCATGAATATGGGGTGGATGTAATTTTAGATGTTTATGCATTTTCTTTAATAATCTATCTCTTTTGAGTTTTGATAGATGATCCAGAAATACGATGCCATTTAAATAATCAATTTCATGTTGGATTATAGTAGCAAGAAAACCTTCAGCATTTCTTTCTTGGAGATTGCCTTCAATATCTAGATATTGCACTGTTATTGACTGAGGGCGTTTGATTTTAGCAGCAATGCCTGGATATGATAAAGAAGACTCTTCAAATTCCTGTTGGTCACTTGATTGAGATAAAATTTCTGGATTAATCATTGCAAAGGATTCATTGCCTTGTTGCCAATCAATAATGGCAATGCGTTCTCGAATGCCAACCATATTAGCACCAAGGCCGATGGCGCCTTCATGCTTAGCTGTTTGAAACATTAATTCTACAAGATTCTTAATCTCTTCATCTATAGTTTTAACAGTTACAGCTACTTGTTTAAAAATAGGATCTGGTGCATAGATAATTTGTAATATTGCCACGATTAACTAAATGGAATCTTGGGAACTAAAACAAAATATTGAACAATATGCTCAATAAATAAGAAGAAAACTATCGTTTGGACAACAAGCCATGTAATAAGAGATCTAGTAAATCTACCGCGTAATTTATTAAGGTTAGCATACAGTACTTGATTTTCCTTATTAAGGAAATCTATTACTTCCTTACAATCCTGTTTCTGGATAATAGTTTTCTCAATAATATTATTGATAATCACCTCTTTCTCTTTGATAATTTTTACCTCTTCTTTGGAGGGGGAGGAGATACCAATTAAATCTTTTGCTTGGTCAACAATTACATCAAATACAAGACTTTTGGCAACATTGGAAATAATTTTAAACATGAGTTATAATTCCCTAAATACTTCTATTTGCTTGTTTTTGTCATAGCTCCTAGCGCCAGCATAGCCAAGATAACCTAATGTAAATAATGTCCAAACATCTTTAGGAATTGAATCTAACCAATTTTTAAAACCAGCCTGAAATGCTGTAGCTACATCAGGAGAAATTACCGAAACAATACCAAATGGTATTGCACTAAGAATAATTATATAAATTACATATAAAAAGGATGGCCTGGCTCTTGAAGTCCATTTATCTTGGCTTTTAGCCTCCGCAAGGATTGCAGACATTTGTGAATTTAAAACTTTTAACTCACCTTCTTGATAAAGTTTAAGTAATTCTGATTTAGCTTTCATAGCTTGATTCTTATCAGGAATCACTCGCTCAATAATTTTTTCTCCTAGGGATAATACTTTTGATGCTAATCCTAACATGTTTCCTCCTTAATTTATAAGTTTGATATTACATAACCTACTAAAAAAACAACTATAATTATAATAATATTTAAAATGTAACAAGAGATGCATGTAGAGATAAGCAAAAAATATAGAAAGCTTAATCTTACGGTGGCATTCTTGTTAGAAGGGTGTGACTTAGTAGTTCATTAATGCCAAATTACCACCAATGGCAGTAATATTATTTGATATATTCTGCTCTGTCATAAAAGCCTTTAGATATTCGGGACCTCCAGCTTTTGGTCCAGTGCCAGATAACAACATGCCGCCAAATGGCTGCACCCCAACTGCTGCACCAGTAATATTACGATTAATATAAATATTACCAGCTCTGATACGACTAGAAATATAATCAATTCTTTCTTGAATACGACTATGAATACCAAAAGTAAGTCCATATCCTGTAGAGTTAATATCAGAAATTACATCATTAAGATTTTTAGATTGGTATCTAATTAGATGTAGAATGGGGCCAAAGTTTTCTTGTTTTAGCTGGTTGATATTTCCAATTTCAAAAAAATGAGGCTCCACAAAAAAACCAGTTTTACTGCCTTGTATCTTCACATTGGCAATGAATTTGGCTTTCTTTTTCATTAATTTAATATGGTTATTTAAATTATCCTGAGGTTGCTGATTGATAACTGGCCCAAGATCTGTTGCAAATAAGTTTGGATCTGAGACTTGTAATTCGGCCATAGCGCCTTTAATGAGTTCAGTCAAATCATCCGCTATTTCATCTTGAACATAGAGCACTCTAAGAGCGCTACATCTTTGGCCACTACTTAGAAAGCTACTATTTATGATATCATCAGTAGCTTGCTCTAATAAGGCGCTACTATCAACAATCATACAGTTCTGTCCGCCTGTTTCGGCAATTAACTTGGCAATAGGGCTATCTCGCTTTGCCAATGTACGATTGATCACATGAGCAGTTGCAGTAGAGCCCGTAAATGCAACACCAGATATTATATTATTACTTAAAATAACTTCACCAAATAATTTACCATCCGCAGGAACAAATTGCAGGACATTCTTTGGTACTCCTGCTTTATATAAAAGTTCTGTAGCTTTAAAAGCAATTATTGATGTTGATTCTGCAGGCTTAGCAAGCACGCTATTACCACTAACTAATGCAGCAACTACCTGGCCTAGATAAATCGCAAGTGGAAAATTCCATGGGCTAATACAAGCAAATACTCCGCGCCCATGATAACTTAAATAATTATCTTCACCTGTATAACTTTGATTCTTTTCTGGCTCTGATAAAGCTCGAGCCTGCATTGCATAATAATTACAAAAATCAATAGCTTCTCTAATTTCTGCAATTGTATCATTTAGGGTTTTACCAGCTTCACGCATTAAGAGTGAGATAAATTCAACCTCAGATTCTTTAATTAGATCTGCCATATTTTCTAAAATCTTAGCCCTAGATTCCACTGACTGCCTCCGCCAATCTGTAGCAGATTCGCTCGCAATTTTTAAAGCCTGATTTAAATCATCGTAATTTGCTAAAGCAATATTACCAACCAATTGATTCTGATCGTAAGGAGATCTAACCTCAAGAGATTTGCCACTTAACACCTTACCATTAATAATTGATCCAGCTATATAATGCTGATTTTGAAATTGTGCTAAACGATCCTTTAGGCTCTTCATATGAGCTTTATTACCCAAGGAATAACCTAAAGAATTTACCCTCCCGTCAAAAATATCTTGAGGTAACTTAAGCAATTTTCGTGATGTTTCTATATTAAATTCTGCTTTTTCAATAGGGTTTTTTAGTAATTCTTTTACTTCAATATTATCATCAATTAGTTGATTAATAAAATTACTATTTACGCCATTTTCCATAAGGCGACGAATTAAATAAGGCAGTAAATTTCTAAAACTGCCAACAGGTGAGTAAATGCGACAAGGTCTTTTGGCAATCATCTGGTCATAAAAGCTACTACCCATTCCATATAAACGTTGGAATTCATAGGCATCTTCTTTACCTAATTTCTCTGCTAAAGTTATAATTGCTGATGCTGTTAATGCATTATGGGTAGCAAATTGTGGATAAAAATACTCAGTATTATTAAGTAGTAATGAGCTACAGGCAAGAAAGCTTACATCGGTATGGCTTTTACGAGTAAATACAGGATAACCACTTAATCCTTCCATCTGGGCCCATTTGATCTCACTATCCCAATAGGCTCCTTTGACTAATCTAATAGGGATTTTCTTAGAGAATGTTTGAGCTAAGTTAATTAAGAATTTAATAGTTGGTATAGCTCTTTTTTGGTAGGCTTGTAATACAAATCCTATACCTTGGAAATCTTTAAAATCATTATCTGAGATTAATTTTGCATATAATTCGAGCTCACTATCTAGGCGATAAGATTCTTCGGCATCAAGAGATATGGTTAGGCCATATTTCTGCGCTAGCATAGCCACCTGCTTAATCCGATCATAAAGCTCGCTCATTACTCGATCCTGCTGCAGATATTCATATCTTGGATGCAGAGCAGATAATTTTACTGAAATATTTGGTCGTTCTAATAATGGTTTATCTTTGTCAATATCCTTCAATGCTGTAAGAGCATCAAGGTAACTGGTTAGATATTCTTGGGCTTGTTTTTCGGTTCTAGCACCTTCGCCAAGCATATCATATGAGAAGCAATAACCTTTTTGATAGTCAGATTTAGTGTTTTTAAGCGCTTTTTTAATATTAGTTCCTGCAACAAACTCCTTACCTAGAATTTGCATAGCTGCTTTAAAGGCCAGGCGCATAGAAGGCTCGCTTAATCTATGTAGTATATTCTCAATTGGATTTTTACTATCCTCAAACTCTGCTAGATTAGAAGATAGCATCAAGCCCCAGGCTTTACTATAAACCGAAAAACCAGCCTTTTCTTTGATGAACTTTTTCCAATCAGCACCTTTTAACTTATCACTGATTAGCTCATCTACTGTTTTATTATCAGGGATTCTAAGCAATGCTTCTGCTAAGCATAATAATCCTATGGCTTCTTTTTCCTGTAGGCCAAATTGATTAATAAATTCCTCGACACCGCCAAGTTTATTTGTAGCTCTAATCTCTGTAATATAACGTTTTGCACGTTTATCTATCACATCAATATTTTGTTGGTAGATAGTAGTTTCTAAAAGAAGTGATTGTAGTAATTTGATTTCATCACAAAAAGCCTTTTCGCTTATCTTATGTAATTCTTGCTTAATATTCATATTAGTACCCTTGTAATACTAATTACAGTATCGCAAATAGATAATTACTTTTGCAAGCTATTAAATAAATATTTATTATTATTGTCAAAATTATCTACGGAAGAACAATTGGCTATACATGCGTATTGCTTAATGGATAATTATGTGCATTTACTAGTTGTTCCGAAATCGGTTAGGCAATAGTGATT
>JABJMA010000049.1 GCA_018659605.1 Rickettsiales bacterium | reverse complement strand
TTTGAAAAAAGATGATGTTTCATCATTATTTAATATATTATCACCTATATATAAAGTTCTACAAAATAATTTTAACATATTATCATTATATTAATGACTAAGAAAGATCTAATCAATAAGTTAAATACTAAATATCCCGAGTTAGGCGATGCATTAGTTGAAAGAGTTGTAAATCTTTTCTTTCGTAATATAGCTGAAGCTTTAAAGCGTGATTATCGTATTGAAATAAGAAATTTTGGTGTATTTAAGCTTAAGAAATTACAAGAGCGTACATTATTTGATCCAAAAACAGGGGAGTATGTTGCAATTAACTCAAAGAATATTCCATTTTTTAAATGCAGTAAAAAATTACATAAGATTGCTCAATAAGATCCCCTAGGAATTTTGAGTATTTTCTGTTATTGATATGAGATTTGATTATGCCAAGAATATTAATTATTATCACAGGGTCGGTTGCCGCTTATAAGGCTCTAGATTTAATATCAGAATTGCAAGATCACAGTTATGATATCAGTGTAATACAAACTAAATCAGCACAAAACTTTATTAGTAAGACTGAGATTGAAAGGTTAATAAATAAAGAGGTTCATGATAATTTATGGAGCCAAGATGAGGCATTATTGATGCATCATATAAATTTAACTAGAGAGAATGATTATGTTTTGGTTTATCCTCTCACGGCTGATTTCTTAAATAAGGTTGCATCAGGTTATGCCGATAACTTGGCTTTGGCTACAATCCTTGCGAGCGATAAAAAGATATTATTCATGCCAGCTATGAATAGTAAGATGTATAATAATCATATTACGCAAGAAAATATTAAGAAACTAAAGAAGCAAGGCCATATTTTTTTGGGGCCTGATGATGGTATGCTGGCTTGTGGTGAGGAGGGCCCGGGCCGTTTAATAGATTGGAGTATAGTTTTTTCTAAGCTTGATGAGCTAGAGCAATCTAAAGCCAAAGTTTTTGGCAAGAATATTATGGTAACTGCTGGTGCGACAATTGAACCTATTGATCCAGTTAGATATTTAAGTAATTATTCTTCTGGTATTCAGGGTTATCAGATTGCAAAAACATTTCATGATTTGGGCGCTAATGTAACATTTATTTATGGCAAAATGGATATAGAAATAGATGTTGATTTTGCAAACTCGATAGAAGCATTATCCGCCAGGGATATGCATAAGGAAGTTTTGCAGAATGCTAGTAAAATGGATTTAGCAGTTTTATCTGCAGCTATTGCTGATTATACACCACAGAACTACAAGAGTAAAAAGATAAAGAAGCTAGATGGCGAAGATGAAATCAGCTTATCCTTGGTTAGAAATCCAGATGTTCTAGCTGATTTATGTCAGTCTAGTAATAGACCGGATATAGTTATAGGATTTGCTGCGGAATCGGATAATCTAATAGAAAATGCCAAATTAAAATTGCTAAAGAAAGGTTGTGATTATATTTTAGCTAATGATATTTTAGCTAGTAAAATCTTTGGTGCCAAGGACACTAAAATAACTTTTATTGCTCCTGATTATCATAAAAACTGGCCAGAAATGGCAAAATCTAATATTGCAAAATATATTATTGATGAGATTTTCTAGCTTTTAGCTTGGTCTAGATAAGAAAAGGCATAAAAGTTTTTTCCCCTTTATTTAACATTATAGCGACAGGCTTTTATGATTAAAAGCTATACCAAGTTTTCACAAAATTCAGCGATTCTTTTTAGGGCGTCTTTTAATGAGTCTGTATCTAATGCATATGAAATTCTAAAGTGATTTTCTGCACCAAAGGCGGATCCAGGCACAACAGCAACATTTGCTTCTTCTAATAGCTTAGTTGCAAAGACACTTGAGTCAGAGATGATGGTGCCATCTTTTGTTTTTCTACCGATTAAACCTGAAATATCAGGGAATACGTAAAATGCACCAGATGGAGTTAGGGCAGATACATCTTTAATGTTATTAAAAGCTTTAACAGCGATATCGCGTCTTTCTTTAAAAACTTTATTTCTTTCAGTAATATAGCCTTGGTCAGTTGTTAATGCCACTGCAGATGCTATCTGACTAATTGAGCATGCATTAGAAGTGCTTTGCGATTGAATTACATTCATTGCTTTAATTAGTTCTTTGCTACCGCCGGCAAATCCAATTCTCCAGCCAGTCATTGCATAGCATTTTGATACACCATTTATAGTTAGAATACGGTTTTTAAGATGAGGCATAACTTCTGCAGAAGTTTTGACTGTGCAATTATCATAAATTACATGCTCATAAATATCATCACTTAAAATTGATATATTAGGAAACTTAGCAACCACTTTGAGTAGGGCAGATAATTGTTCTGTTGAATATATCATGCCAGTTGGATTAGAAGGAGAGTTTAAAATTATCCATTTAGTTTTGTAGCTAATAGCCCTTTCTAATTGGGCTGGCTCTAAAAGGTAGTTTTGTTCCTTAGGACAGTCTATAATTATTGGCTTACCATCACATAAAGCAACCATATCTGGATATGAGACCCAATATGGAGATGGTATAATAACCTCGTCACCAGGGTTTAGGGTGGCCATGAATGCATTGTAGATTAGCTGTTTTGCACCGTTACCCACGGTTATTTCATCTAATTCATAAGTGATATTATTATCCCTCATGAATTTTTCTCTTATAGCCTCTTTAAGTTCTTTTGTGCCGCTAACAGCAGTGTATTTTGTGAATCCACTTTTTATTGCCTTAATTGCCGCATCTTTAATATTATCATGAGTGTCAAAATCAGGCTCGCCTGCTCCAAGTGATATAATGTCAATACCTTGGGCTTTTAATTCTTGGGCTTTGCTAGTTACAGCTAGGGTAGCAGAGGGTTTAATATTAGATAATTTTTTTGCAATAAAAGGATTGGTGTTCATAATTGAAAATAAAAAAATAAAAGACTTAATATTTAAAAGAAGTTATGTAGCTTTATATCCATAAATGAATATTTGCAACTTGAAACTATGCCAATTTCGCCAGATCCTCTTTTTCTTGGTTTAACTCGTCCTGCATTGATGCTAGGGGTTTCTTACCCTTTTATTGTGCTGAATGGTCTTGGCTGTATGCTTTATTTTGTATTATCAGGTGATGTTAAAGCATTGCTTGCTATGCCTTTCTTGCATGGTATTGCATATATGATTTGCCTAAAAGAGCCTCTTGCAATTGAGTTAATGATGATAAAGGGCTCCAAATGTTCAAAATGTCGTAATAAGAGTTTTTATGGCGCTAACTCATATGATCCATATTAACCATGTTTTCTAGTATATTTGGAGCAAAAGCTAAGAACGAAAAATATTTTAAGACAGAATGCTCTGTTGCAAATTTTATACCTTATGAGAGTCACTTAACTAGTGATACTATTTTGCTTAAAAATAAAGATATGCTTAAGGTTATTAAAGTTAGAGGCTTTTCTTTTGAAACTGCGGATGATTATGATTTAAATAACAAGAAGGAATTACGAAATTCTCTTTTTAAAGGTATGGGACAGGGAAGTTTTGTGATGAATTTCTATACAGTAA
Source organism: Rickettsiales bacterium (assembly GCA_018659605.1). GTDB lineage: Bacteria > Pseudomonadota > Alphaproteobacteria > Rickettsiales > JABIRX01 > JADHOX01. Next base: position 25,536 of record JABJMA010000049.1, on the reverse strand, counting down.
GAAGACGTCAGGAGGCATTTCCAGGTGGAGAGATGCCTAATTTATTTTCTGCTTATACTAATGAAGAATGGCGTTTGCGTCATGGAGATAAACACACTTTTGTCAATGAGCATTTTATTGCAATTATTCGTAAGAAAACATCGGGTGAGGATACTTTTATTGATAGCTTTGTTAAGTCGATAGAGAAAAGAACTGATAATAGCGCCAATGAAAGAGAGATGCAGGATCAATATGGTGAGCTAGATGAGGTCGCTAACCGGGTATTAAATGCTTATGCATCTTACGGAGCTAAAATGTTAAGTACGGTAAAAACAAAAGATGGTGTATATTCTGAGATATTAGAGTTTTTGGGCTGTTTAACTAATTGTGGTTTTTCCCAGCCTATGATTGTTCCTACAACTCCAATTGATCATTATATTGGAAATTCAAGATTATTCTTTGGTGCAAAAGCAGTTCAATGTAAGGATCCTATCGCAAATAGATATGCTGGAATTGTGAGTGTAAAAGAATATCGCCCTCATACTCACGCAGGGATGTTAGATGGTTTTTTAAGGTTGCCATTTGAATTTATAATTTTTCAAACTTTTGAGTTTATTAGTCGAAGTGATGCTATTGCTTCGATGCAGCTACAACAAAATAGAATGCAGCAATCTGGCGATTTGGCCGTTTCGCAGATTGCGGAAATATCTGAAGCATTGGATATTGCTATGAGTGGGGAGATAGCTTTTGGTAAGCATGCATTAGGCGTTATGTGTATTGAGGATGGTGTAAAGTCCTTAGAAAATGCCTTATCAATGCTTATGGTTGAGTTTTCTAATATAGGAATTAACGCCATTAGAGAAAAGGGTAATTTAGAGCCATGCTATTGGGGGATGTTACCTGGTAATAGTGATTATTTGGTTAGGAAGGCAACAATTAATACGTTAAACTTAGCAGCCTTTGCTTCATTTCATAATTATCCCGCAGGTGATAGAACTGGTAATTTTTGGGGTGATGCTGTTACTGTTTTTAATACAACATCTGGTACACCGTTTTTTTTCAATTTTCATGTCCGCGATGTTGGTCATACAATGATTATTGGTCCAACAGGTGCTGGTAAGACAGTTTTAATGAACTTTATGTGCTGTCAGGCTTTGAAGTTTAATCCTAGAACATTTTTCTTTGATAAGGATCGAGGTGCTGAGATTTTTATCAAATCAATAGGAGGTGTGCATTCATTTTTAGATCCCGGTCATGCTACAGGTTTTAACCCATTGCAATTAGAGGAGAATTCAGAAAATAAGACATTTCTAATTGAGTGGCTTAAGGCTTTGGTTTCGGTGAATGGTGACCCTACTAGTGCGGAGGATCTAGAAAGGCTAAAGGAGGCTATAGATGGCAACTTTAATTTACCTAAGCGTGAAAGGGTACTTAGAAATATTGCTCCATTTCTAGGCCTTGGTGGTCCTGGTACTATTGCTGGAAGGTTGGCCATGTGGCATGGTGATGGATCTCATGCGGCATTATTTGATAATATAGAAGATAAGCTAGATTTCTCAAAAGCATCTACATTTGGTTTTGAAATGGGCCAAGTGTTAAAGGATCAGGCAAGTATTGGGCCAATATTACTATATTTATTTCATAAGATAAACTCTGCATTGGATGGTAGGCCTACAATGATTGTTCTTGATGAGGCTTGGGCATTAATTGATAATGATGTATTTGCACCAAAGATTAAGGATTGGCTTAAGGTATTACGAAAATTAAATGCTTTTGTAATATTTGCGACTCAATCTGTAGAGGATGCTGCAAGTTCTTCGATTAGTGACACTTTGGTGCAGCAAACGGCAACGCAAATATATTTGCCAAACCTTAAGGCCACTGATGCATATAAGGATATATTCATGCTTTCTGAGCGTGAATTCCAGATTGTAAAAACTACAGATCCAAGCTCGCGTTTCTTTTTAGTAAAACAAGCTGTTGATTCAGTTGTAGCTAGAATTGATCTACGAGGTATGGATAATATAATTAATATATTATCTGGACGGGCTGACACTGTAATTATTTTGGATGAATTAATTGAGGAGCATGGTCCTGATCCAAATAATTGGCTGGAGACATTTTTTCAGCGTGTAGCAGAATTATAGGGATAGAATTCCGATATTCTAGGTTACGAGATTTTCTTCTCGATCTGACTTTTTAGGCAATTATCATATTTTTGTAATATCGAGAGAAAATGTCTTTCATATAATGATGATTTCATTTACAAATATAGCCTGGCTTTAAGTTTATAATAGTTGTTAGAGTTTGATAATTGAGTAGTTTTGAAAATAATAAATTTTCTTTGTATATTTTTGGATTATTTAGGGCATTTGGAATGTTGCGAATAAGCTATAGCACTCTAATGCCAATATTTACACTCCGAATGACTTCTGCTATTAGAATAATTTGTTTACTTATTTTTCTATCTGTCTCTATTGCAAATAGTTATGCTGGTAATGAATATTCCAGGCGTCCAACAGCTGAGGCTGTAGAAGTGGATTTAGCATATTGTTCTCCTCTGTTTGCCTCTGCACTGGCTATTTACTTTATTATGTATAGCCAGAAACCAAGGCTCACAAAGTTCGCACTCGGTGTAATCGCATTAACTGCATATGGTGTTCTTAGAATGGAATTAGAGAAGTGGGCTCTTCACTATCAAGAAGATAGCTATGTTCTAAATCACATAGATTTAAATAACGATCTATATAATGATTATGCCAAATGGGTTAATTTAGCTGCGATCAATAATAATGCTGCTAGATATAATGAGTATCTGGCCAATCGTAATGATATAAATTGGATGCGTATAAAGAATGTGTCATTTTGTGACGATTTAGTTAATAAGCAGGTTATTAGAACAGATCCTGAAAATGGTTTTATTTATTACGATGTTACGCTCTCAAAGGAGGATGTTAAAATACTAGATGGATGTCGAGAATGCTCTGTATCGGATGCAGATAATGTATGTGGTGGAAATGGATTATATGGCTTTACATATGAGATATATAATGAAGCATATTTATGCAATGGTGGGGTTCTAGTATATCATAAAGGAGATGAGAAATGCATAGAGAAAGGCGAGTGTAGTGGGATTAATACTAAAGATAAATCATTTTTTGCTATAGAGGACTATACCGTCTGTGCATATAAAATGGACGAGCTTGTTTGCTCAGAAGCTGTTTTCTGTAGTTTTACAATTTTTGGTGATGCAAGTGGAGGAGATGCAACAATAGATGGTGAGGGTTTTAAAGATATAGGTGATTTCTTCTTGGGATATGCTTTTGATTACTCACCGATTGATGGTAGGACACATGAGGGAAAAGATCCTACGGATCCTGGTATTCCAGCCATTATCACATGTCAGCAATTAGTTGATGAGGCTACGGAAAGCACTTGCACATGTTCAATAGAGCAGGCACAGCAGGAGCTCTGTGCCGTTGGTGAATATTATCCCTGCTCAATGGATAATATAGATACTGTAGGGACTTGTGAGTTCTGTGGTGATGTTACTCCTTGCATTGATCAAACTACTGGCCTGTTTATAGAGCCTTGTGCGGTTGTTGATAATGAGCTTTGTGGATATTACCCAAATGATGAATATCTAAGACATTGCGCTTTAGATAAAGCAATTGATCTTGAGTCTGTTTATGAATTGCCAGATTTTATCTCAAAATATTGCACAGGAGAGGCTATTGTTGATACTGGTAATATGAGTATTTCTGGAAGAGCTATGCGTTGTGTTGAGCTATCGATTCAGAATATGTTCTTTGGTGCATTTGAAGAAGCAGATGGTACTAATATTACTGGTATTTATTGCAGCAATGATAATAGCTCTGTTAATTTGCGGTCTGAGTGTAAAGCGGGTATTTTTGTTCAGTTTCAAGATCACATGCATAATGCTATAATAGCATTGATGACACTCTCTATTTCGTTTTTAGGAGTTATGATTTTATTTGGCTTATTGCCTGATGTGAAATCGATTTTAAGTTATATTGTTACCTTTGCTTTGGTTTTCTATTTTTCTTTGTCAGATGGTTGGAGAGACGGTTATTACGATGCAGTTGTTACAGCCGGTCGGACGATTGGTATGGTAATTTCTTCTAATTTGAATTATCAAAAATTATATGGGGTGAATCTATCAGATGGTTGTGATTTTAGTATTACTCAGGAATCAGGAGATAATTTTGTGGCTACTGGTTCTAATGATTATGTATACCCAGATAATGAAGCGCATTATGCAGTTTGGGATGTTTATGATTGTAAAATGGAAAGATTCTTTACCTCTGGAGGAGCGGCTTTTTCAAGCTTTGGCAAAATATTAACAGAAGTTATACCTTTTGGTATTATCATAGCCCTTCCTGTGGTATTTTTTTTATATGGTTTTATTTTTCTTTTTTTGTTTTTTACTGCGCAATTTTTAATTTTTGCTCTGACAGCTTTTTTTGTAATTACATTGTTAATTTTTATCTCCCCTGTGATAATACCTTTATGTTTGCTTAAGAGTGTTAAAAAGGCAAAGGGTATCTATGACGCCTGGTTTAAGACTTTGATAGGTTATAGCTTTCAGCCAGTTGTACTTTGGACTATATTGGCAATCCTAGCAGTGTTTATGGATGTAGCATTATATGGAGCTGGTGCTGATATAGAAAGAATGTTTGATCCTAACACGGGTGCAATAGCTGATAATTGCAAGCCATCATTTCTCCCATGTATTTTTCATAAGTTAGATATAGGTTATTATGATTTTGGCTGGAAAGCAGGTGATTCGATAACGGGCTTATTCACTGCAATGGTTGATATGACTTTATTCAGAGATATATCTCTTGCCTTTGTAAGGGCTTTTTTCTTTATAGGTATTACTTTTATGATAGCAATGACAGCAATGACTACAATCTCTGGGTCTTTATTTGATGCTGCAGAAAATGCAAATATAGGTGAAGAGTTAATGGGTACGATGAAAAAAGGCGGTGCTGCTTCTTTGCTTGCTGTAAAGAAGGCGGGAATTGGAGCTAAAAATACTATACATAATAGGGTGGGATCAGGTTCTTCAGGTGGTTATTTTAAAAAGTGATGAATAGGAATTAAATGATTAAAAGATTATATCATACAGCAATAAGCAGATTATTTGTTTTTTTTGGTAAAAAAGATATAAATATTGATATATCTCAGAATTACTTTGATTCATTTTGTGGTGATATAGATTTAAGCCTTAGATATAACACTCCAAGTTATTCTTGTAATATGTATCAATTAGAACTTGAGCAAAATAATGAGGTTATTCCTAAATTATTATTAGATGAGAATAAATTAGTCTGTGATGGCTATATTAGTAAATTATCAAATTGGTTTAAATCTGGTCTTGGTCCTGCGCTTAAGCAGAGCATGAGCTTTATGTTAATAATTATTATGCTTGCTGGTCTTTATTTATCATCTGCTAAAAAAGCTGATGCCGGCATGATTGTTGGAGACCATAGATATACATCTGGTGCGGTAGCAGCAGATATGGCTCAATGCGCTTTCTTGATTGGAATATGGGTTGCCACAAGATGGGCAATGAGGACAATGTTAAAGGCTTTGTTAATAAATTTGACAGCTACTTGTGCTGCTTCAGGAGGTACTCTTGCGTTTACATGTGGTGCTGCATGGGCATTGTCATATACATGGGTTCTTTTAGCTGAAATTGCAGCGGCAGCTGCTTTATATGGTGCTTGGTATGATATGGATAGATTGGCAAAGGAGACCCGTAGGCGTACCCACATATTAAATAATTTTGATGAGGGTAAGCCGGATTATTGCGAGAAATTTGATCATCGGAATAAACGTTATAAATTTGGTAGTATTAATAGTAAATATTCTGATTGTAATCAGACTGTATATACTACAAATGAGCATTTTAATCAAATAGCTATTTATTTTGATGACGGACGTGATCTTAATGTTGGTGAGTATGGTGCAGATATAATTGGTAAGTTAGCAACAGGAAGTCCTGATACTAGCCAGTATGTATGGGTCTCTCCATATGATTGTAAGACGCTAAGTATGGTTATTGGTAGTATTTTTGGTATTGAGTTCTCGGCGCCTAGATGGGTTTGTGCATATGAAGAAGATGGTCAGCTTTGTGCAGATATAGTATTTTGCACTTCACTTGAAGTATTTCAATTTATAAAATTTGTGGCACCTGGAATGTTCTTTTTTAACAAAGTTAGCGGCTATGTTTCGGATCCGATATTTGACTCTAGTGATGGAACAAGAAATTGCGGCAAAAACCCATGGACTGACTCAGCACAGGATGATTACAAAGCTGGTAAAGGCCGTTGTGAATGTGCTTGTTGTCCTGGTACTGTAGATAGACCGACAAATTGTGATGTGTCAACTGTATCTAGTGCGGATGGCACGGCATTAGCAAATGACTATCCCTGTACCACTTATAATGAACGCTATAGAGCTCATTGTATTCCAAGAGGAATAGAAAAGCTTGATATAGATCCACCTGTACTAGCTCCTTTAGCTATTTCGGCATATTGCGATGCTGGAGTTAATGTTGGTTATTCACCATTCCCTTTTTCGGGTAAGTTGATGAGATGCTTTGAGAAGACTTTAAATAATGTATTTTATGGTACTAGAGAGGTAGTTGAATATGCTGAGGATGGTAAGTATTTAATAGAGGATGGGGCTATTGTCATGTCTCTTGAATGTGCTGAGGGAAATGTCAATAGTAGCGGCTTTTGTGATTCTTCGATGTTTATGAAAGCCATGGATGCTTATCAGGATATAATTCGTATGCTATTAATACTCTTTATTAGCTTTGTTGGAATAAGGATGATGATGGGAGCAAATTATGCTTTTCCAGATTTATTTAAAATGATTATGAAGGTTTCTTTAGTAGCGTATTTCGCCATGGGAGATGCATGGAAAGATGGTTATTATACTACTTTATTATCAATGGGATCAGAGCTTGGTGCGGAATATTATGCCCTATCAGATGTGGCTTATGCAACAGTTTCTGGATCAATGCAGACGACCATGAGCGAATCTACTGGTCTTAGCACAGTTGAATGTTCTGTAACTGCTGTTGGTTCTGCATCAGCTTTATCAGGATCATTGTCAGAATGTAATTTTACTAGTGATTCTGGTTATGATGGTGTTGAATATACAGCTGAAGATCAGCATTATGCTGTTTGGGATAGTTTAGATTGTAAATTTGCCACATATACAGGCTTTACAGTAACTAAAACTTTTCCTTATATAGTATCATTTGCTTGGGGAATGTTACTATCTGTATCTACAGGATTTATGACATTAATAGCAGCTCTTGCAATTATATTCTCGTCATTAGTAATTATGTTAACGGCATTATATGTAGGTATTCTAGTATTGTTTAATATAACAATATTAATATATATAGCGCCATTAGTTATCCCCTTAGTATTGTTTGAGCAAACAAAATCAATTTTTAATAAATGGCTCAGCCTTTTACTCGGTTATAGCTTGCAGCCGATGGTATTATTTGCTTTATTATCATTTACATATGCTATTTTAGATCAGTTATTTATGACTACAATGCCACAAATTTTTTCCTCGCAAGTAAGCGAGTCTGAGATAGGACTTGGTATTGTAGGTTATAAGATTTCAAGCTCATCTGATTTTTCTACATTAGTAATTTCAATGATTAAATTCACCATTGCAATGGTTATAATGTCAAGCTTATTCACTAAGGCTATTAAAATCCTTGAAGGTTTAACCGGTGCAAATGTTGGTAATATGCCTGATATAAGTAAGGCAGTTTCCGGCGCTGCAGCCGGTGCAGCAAAGTTTACTGGTAATACTGCTAAATTATCTGGTCGTTATGCTAAAGATAGATTACAAAAAATGGGCGGCGAAAAAAAGCGTGCGAAGTTAATGGGAGATAGTATGGATAAATGATGAATCTTAATTTTCCTAACATATTAACAAAACTATTTTGCTTCGATAGGTCAAAATTAATATTATTGTTTTTATTTTTCTTATGGAATTGTGATTCTGGCTGCGTTTCAGCTGATTCAATTGGCTCATCAGATGTCTCAGCAGTTGATGTAGATGCTAACCCAGCAGAATATGTAACTACTATTGTAGGTACAAGTACAAGTACAAGGGTGATAGTGCCAGATATATCTTATGATTATCTAGCTGATTATAATTCAAGAGAGATTTGCGACTCTATATGGAGTAAAATGAATTTGACGTATAATGCTAGTTATAATTATAGCATTGCTTATACAGGCTCGGTTGAGAGTTGTAGTACAGCACCCTCAGCGCCTAGCTCAGCGAAATTAATCCTTACTGCCGATATGATAAATGGAGTGGATATGTCTGATGAGGATGATGAGACTAAAATTAGTTCTTTCAATGCGGCATTTTCAACTTCAACAAGTTATAATTTTTCAACAGCTGCAGCTTTAGAGGGTAATAAATTTAATTGCTTAGGTAAGGAGGTGATAATATATGAGCATTTTGGTGGTGTGTATGCTGATAGTAATTATTATACTAGTAGTGATGGGAAGGATGATGCAGTAGGGGATGTTCAGTCCTATACATGTAGTGATAGTTCGGGTTGTACCATAAACACACGTTTCGCGGACATTTCTATGGTAGAAATCCCAAGAGGTTGTACAGTGACTTTCTATCAGGCTCAGAATGGAGTAAACGCATCAAATTATGCTGGTATTAAGATAAGTGTACCAGTTGTGACACCAACACCATATTTATATATAATGCCTGATTATCGTTTTGATAGCACAGGCCTTGAGTCGCAATGTGGGAAGAACAAAGGATGGGGAATAAATGATTGTATTACAGGTTTAAAAGTTGTTCAGGATCCAGGTTCATATGAATTATGTGATAATAGTAAAAAAACTTATCTTTGGCAGCATTATGTTGGTGGGGCTGAGATGATTGTTAGTGGTACATTAAATTATTCTATGATATGGAATGCTGCATCTTCGGGTAGCAATGTTGCTGGTGATCGTCTATCATCAGTTGCTGTGCCAGAAGGGTGTCAACTGATATTAACTGATGGTCCGTCGGAAAATGATAAAGATGCAGTAGATATCGTAAGGCCTCATAATAGAACCTATGATTCTGAGGTATTTGCGCCAGCATTAATGTGTTTAATGGCAACTGAACTATGGAAAGGAAGGGGCTATGAAGGGCAGTATGTTGGGAGTATGACAGAAAGTAGATGTACTGGTAATGTTGAATATTTTCATGATCAAATTAGATCAATTAAAATTGAAAATAATGATATTTATCAAGAGTTAAGTGTTTTTGCTAAAAAATATTCTGATGAGGAAAATTATAAACCTGAGTTTTATAAAATTGCTTATGGTCGAGGTGTAAAGCAAGGGGCATTATATTTTGATGGTATATCAAATTTTATGATTTCTGATAATATTGCTAATAACCTAAGACAGGATAGCGGTTATACAATTTTAGTTTCAGCTTCTCCCTCTTGTGACGGTAATAAGTATACTAGTACGACAGATGATGATTGTGACAGTATAGCAAAGGAGACTGAATCGCGTATGATATTTGCCGCTAATCAAGATGATAAGGATAAATTAGGGGATTACTTAGCTATCGGGCCTGATGGCATTTTGGAGTTTGCAGGTGAGGATCTCGGAACTACTAGTTACTATAATGAAAGTTTTACTATAATTATAACTCGCAATGTTGATAATGTTAAGATTGAGCTTGATGAAGATACATTCTACCTTGGCGACGACATTCCTATGGAAAATAACAGAAAGGTTAAATATTTCTCACTAGGTCAGGAATGGGATTTTGAAATTACACCATCACAATTTTTTCAAGGTTATATTAATCATTTCGCATTATTCTCAGATGCAGCTACGGAGGAGGATATTAATGATGTTGTATCTTTACTGGGCTCAACAAATATGATATACTCCACTTTCCAATCTGAATTAGAGTCAGCCCAACGAGAGCTGGCTACTGCGATAGAAAAGAAAGACTCTGCGGCTCAAACAGAAGCTAATAAAAAAATTGCACAACTCGCTTTTGAGAATACAAATGGTGGAGCAGCTGGGGATATATATGAGCCAATATGTAATGATGATTTTGGTCTTAATGATATTCAAATTGCATATGGTACCGATATAAATACTGATTTTACAATAGCTACCTCCGATATTGTAACAGAGGGCCTCTTTAATATGCCTGATGGAGTGGCAACGGGAGATCATTTTTACTTTAGGGTTAAGAATTCTAGATTATCTTGTGATTATACTACAGATACAAATTTTGCTCTTTATAGTACTCAATCAGGAGTTATAACAGTCTCGTTAAAGGAAGAAAAAGATGCTAAAGGTTTAATCACAGGACTACAACCTTATATAGTTGATCCAATAGTTGATATTTTTGATTGTAAGGATGTGAATGAGCATGGAGAACCAACACATTGTGGAGGATTCTATAATACATTTTATACGCAAATAGTAATCGGCACTGAGGATAACCCTAGCTTATTCTCGGTATTGATAAATATTTTTCTGCAATTTCTAGTTATTATGATGGGAATTAATTTTATGTTTGGCTTAGAGAAAATGACTAGCTGGGCATTAGTGGGTCGTCTTCTTAAAATTGGTACGGTATATTTATTAGTATCGCCCGATTCCTGGGAGTTCTTTAGAGATAATGTAATTGTATTTGTTAGAGATGTACCGCTTCAGATCGGTGAATTCTTGACTGATAATTTAGCTGTTGCTGATAATATTGCCTCTACATCACAGGAAAAGGCATCAATGTTTGATATGCTTGATAATGTAAGTGGTATTTTTCTCTCTAGTGATGTCCATGCTAAAATTTGGGGATTATTATTTACATCACCAATGGGTGCATTGATGGTAATGCTGTTATATTACTCGATTTTTATTTTCTTTAAGGGCATGATTACAGCTTTAATACAATATGTAGTTATTATTCTGCTAATATCATTAGCAATAATTTTAGCACCATTCTTTATTATTTTTGCTTTAATGCCTATTACCTCGCAATTTTTTAGCAAATGGTTAGATATGATAATTGGTTCTGCCTTTAAATTAATGTTATTAAGTATGACGGTTATTTTATTTTCATATTTTATTTATGCATATGCCTATAATATGTTTAATTATGCAGTTTGCTGGAAAACGGTATTATATTGTTGTACATTTTTACCATTTCAGTTTTCTCTGTTACAATTCTTTGCACCAGCAAGCTTTGATTATAGGCGATTTGGTATTGATGAAGTAACGGCAACAGGGCCTGATTTTATAGAGGTTTGTTGTTTCTTTATAATAGTTATCTTATTCTATAAATTCCTTGATATTTCTGAATCTCTTTCAGATAAATTAGCTGGAGGTATTTCTATTGCGGGCGTTGGAAAAGATTTTACAAAAACCATGAGTGCAATGCCAGGGCAGGCAGCTAATCTTGGTGATAAGGCTGTTGGCAAAATGTATGATAAAGCCGTGAATGAGAAGGGTGCATATAACCGAAAGAAAACAAATCTCAAAAAGGATTTAAAGAATGCTACAATAGGAAAAGTCGATAATTTAATCACTGGAAAAGTTACGAAAGATCAAAAAGCAGCTGCTAAGGGAATGGATGATTTGTTCAGCGATATGAAGAAGGAATATGCTAGTGAGGGCAAGGATCCTGCTGATTTTGAAGATGATCTTAAAGATAGAGCTAGAGATAAATTAAAAAATGAAAACAAGTTTAGTGATAAACAAATTGATCAAGTGCTAGGTTCCAAGAAATTTAATCGCAAGCTTAAAAGACGGCAAAATAAGATAGATGATAGTAAGGATGATATATAGATGAAGGGATTATATAATAAATTACATAAAATTTTTATATCTCTATTGTTTCTGACCCTAATGTCATGTGAGGGAATGTTTCAATTACTTGGTACTACCCCAAATTGTATAGAAGCAATTGATTTCGGTGATATTGTATCTGTAAAAATCAATCTTAAAGTAAATCCTATGGAGTGGGATCCCGACGATACAGAAAAGTCTGATGATAAAAGATGTCAGGATGCTGCTGCTGGAACAGAAGGGTATGTGGTTGAATATTATAACACTGGTGTAGATTATACTAATACGAATAACCCACTTTCTATCAAGGCTCATGGTTATGGAGATTTTTGCTCTACATCCTTTGCAACAGGTTATGAAAAAAGTGATAATAGTGATTGTGCAAATATTGATTGCTCAACAGATTCAGGCTCTGACTGTTGTACATTATCGGTACAAGAGGATGCGGGTGAATGTAAGAAATCTTCAATATTAATTGATTCCTCTAAAAATGGTGTGCAGCCTTTCTTTGCAGATAATGAACTTACTTGTTCAGCTGATGGAACTGCTAACTCGTCATTTAAATTTCAGAATCATGACGAGTTTTTAGTTTTAGTTGCTAAAATATGTCTTCCTAATGAGGATTCAGATAATGCAAGCTGTGGAGAATATTCATCTGATTATAAAGATAAAAAATCCGGTGGGGCATGGAATAAATGTAGCGCTTGTACAGCTAAGGGGTTTGAAGATGACCCTGATAATGCATGTTCTGGTTGTAATTGCGTCATTAAAAGTCTTGAATGTAATACTGGTGGAGGGGCACTTATTAATGCAAGTGGTATATGTGAGTGTACTGCACCTGGTTGTACAGAGGCGTATAAACAAGTGATAGATTATGAGGCTGGTCAAATAGATTTTATAAATTCTGCTGTTAATGATATATCAGTAAAGGGTTATTTTGATTATGCTACAACTACTAATTTTGCTATTGATACAACCACAGGAGATGGAGTTTGTAGTAAGTTTGAATATCAGGTAATGCAGTCCTATAAGGAGATAAAAAAACTTAATGATGATTACGAGGACATTAATTTCCCTGAAGCTGAGATGAAACGAATGGCACTAGATTCTGTGCGGCCAGGTTTTATTGTTGATAGTGCTGATAAGGTTACTGCAGACAATGGTGCTTTCCCTATAATGGCAGAGCGAGTAAATAGTAACGATAAAGCGGAAAAAATTACATTAGATACAGATTGTAACATCAATGCCTGTAGTTTAGCTAAGTATGAATGCGTGGGTGGTGAGTGCGATTCAACTGGTTCAACAACTACATTATGCAAAAGTTCCGAAGCTGGTTATAAAGCAGATGTTGAGTCATGCTCTGCAAAAAGAGATAATTATAATAGCTGTATTGCTAATAAATGTGAATATTATCATGACAATATGACATTGGATGCATGCCTTAGTTATTGTGATGACTATGCATCTTTTGATTTAGGTTATGAAAGTGTGACTGAATGTTTTGATGACCAAACTTCGATTGAAGGTTCCACATGTTATACTGATCCTACCTTGAAATATCAAAGCTTTGGAGCGTGTGTCGGGGATGCAACTTCAAAGGATTGTGAATTTTATAATGAAGCACAAGGTGAAGAAACACAAAGTTGTTACAAGACATGTAAGGAAAAGTCTGAAACAACAGGGGATGATTATTATGGAAATATTTATGATTGTATTATAGGGGATAAATCTCATTGCAAGGCCGAATTAGATGCTTGTGAAGCTGCCGCAGGATCTAATACAACTGACTGTCAAGCAGAATTCAATATATGTGATAACCAAGAAATATGCACTAAAAATTGCGTATCTAGTTCAGAGGACTCTAATCATGGCAAAATTCAAACCCAATGCTGTTTATATGCAGGAGGAAAAACTTGCCTTACCGATTCAGACGGAAATGATACTCAATATTGGAATCAGAAAAAGGAAAGGGTATATATATATAAGGAACCAAGTAATACTAATACTAGTAGTAGTAAATCTATTGAGTTTAAGCTTGGTGATGAATGGGTGCATTTGCATGATGAAGATGTTTTCACTCTAATTAATAAGGATGAGTGTGCATGCTTGTTTGATAGTAATGTTGATTGTACGGAAGAAGATGTTTGTTATGAGATTTCAGTTTCCGATATAAATGTGAATGAATTTCACATATTACATTATGATGGAATTCCTGTCAATGGATGGTTTAAGGCTAGATATAATAAACCACATACAGAGAATAGAGTATGTCTTAAAGGAGGTGGCTATCACTCGAGCAGTCCATTCTCCCCACATTGGCAGATGGGTTGGGATCATGCATGGGGTGATAGTGATGTAAGTTGGGACTGGAGTGAATGGGATCTGGTTACTGGTTATGATCGGGGTTGTTGGTGGAGAGATAGAACCACGTCGAAGGGTTTCTGGGGCACGATAGTATGGTATTCTGCGTTTAAATGGGAGGGTAGGGAATATGTCTATAATAACTACCAAAATAATCTTGGAAGTGGATCTGCAACAATTTATACATTGGATACATGTACAGGGGGAAGTGAGTTAGTTAGAATTAAAATAGGCGATGAACCAGAAGTTACTCTAGCAGAATTATCACGCATGTCCTCCTCAAAGACAATCCCAGATACTGGTAGAATTTATGCAAGGATAGCTGATTCATTTGAGAATGAAGAGGGTGAATGTTTTGTTGATAATCAAACAGAATATGATTTTGCAATGAAGAATAATTCTGGTAGTTTTTTATTAAACATTGTTACTGTTGAGGACGAAATTGAACTAACAAATATAGTTCCATATATTGTGGAACCATTTAATTATCTTTTTAATTCAGACTTTCAAGAAAGTGTCTTTGCTAATTTGGTTGGTGAGGGTTCATATTTTCAAGCCATTCTTAAAATAGTCGTAACTTTATACATATCATTTATGGGATTAATGTTTGTTGCTGGATTATCAAATATTTCTCAAGGGGAGTTAGTATCTCGATTGATAAGAATAGGTATTGTTTATATGTTTGTATCTCCTGGCGGTTGGGAATTCTTCTATACTTATATCATTCAGTTTTTTGAGGGTGGCGCAGAAGATCTAGCTGAGCTGTTTACTTACGCAATGGTTCCTGAGTTCGAAAATGAAGACTTAGGTGTTATGAGTAGTTTTGTAGTTTTTGATTATTTCTTTTACTATTTACTGCAGGAGGTAATTCTTATTAAATTAGTTGCGATTTTATTCTCACCTTTATTAATAGGCTGGCTTTTATTTGCTTTAGTTTTTGGTGCTGTATTATGCGTTATAGCATCCATTATTCTAGCTATCTGTTATTATGTGATGTTTAAGGTTATATTGGCTATTTTATTTATAATTGGTCCGATATTCTTTATTTTTCTGGTTTTTGAATCAACAAAACAATTTTTCCGTAATTGGTTAAATATGATTATTAGTTATTCACTGCAATTGGCTATGCTATTTTTTGTTATTAATATTTTTGGATATATGCTCTTAGCTGCATTATTTGATGTATTTAGCTTTGGTGTTTGTTGGGGAACTATTTTATCAATAAATCTACCTGGTATTCCTCCTTTTGAAATGCTTAGTTTTTGGCGTGCAGCAGGAATAGATCCTCGTTATTCAGCTGAATATAATGCTGCGCAAACAATTTCATTTTACTCTGCTGCATATTTCTTTGCATTAGGTTATTTCTTTTTGCGTTTTACAGACTCATCGGCTAAATTAGCCGATTCAATCGCTGGTGGTGGCGCAGCAGGTGTTACCATGAGTGATATCGCAGGTGGTCTTTCTAAATATATAACATCATCTATGAAGTCTGCTGCATCTATGTCTGCCAAAGTAGGATTTAGAACAGCAGCTTTTGGTGGTAAAATGGCTTATAAAACTGCAATGCCAATTGCCAGAGGAGCTTTAGCAGTTGGAAGTGTGGCTGCAAAAGGAGCTCTTAAAACTGGATTTTCGGCTGCAAAAGGAGCGGGTAGAGCTGGATTTTCGGCTGCAAAAGGAGCGGGTTATACAGCAGGTGCAATTGGTGCAGGTGCAACTGGTACTTTGTTAAGTGGGATTACTGGTGGAAGGGCTGGCAGCAGCTTATTTAATAAATCATCTGAATTAGCTGGAAAAGCAATACATAAAGGTGCTAATGTAGGTAAGCATCTGAAAGATACTGGAATTGGTACTGGAAAAGAGTTTCTTGGTTCTGGAAAAGCGCTTACTAAGGAGGTTGTTAAACTTGGTATTACAACTGCAGGAGTTACTAAAGATCTGGCCTCAGGGAAAATTATTGGTGATTCAGTTTTAGAATCTAATAGAAAGAAATTAAGGCGAGAATTTGGTGAAGCAACTGGAATGATTTCTGATAAAGAAGCAATGAGGCGTAAAGAACAGCAAAAAAGATTTAACTCGGGGGTGAAAAAGGCTGTTAAGGAAATTAAGGGAACGAGTTTATCAGACCCAGAAAAAATGGCTGAACTTAGAAAGAAGCTTGGAGCAACCTTTAAGGGTGATGAAAAAAAGGTTAATAGTTATATAGATAGGAATTATTCTGGTACAGTGCTTTCAAAGTCTTTACAGGCAAAAATGGGAGCAACTATAGATAATAAAGAGCATACAAGGTTGGGAAGGTTAAAGAATAAAGTTGGCGGTGCTAAGGCTTTTGTTGGATCACAAGTTTATAAGAAGCGAATGTTTGGACTCATAGGTGATAAACAAAAAGCTGCTAAATATAGTGATAGGTATAACCGTGGGCGTCCAAGAAATGAGTATGACAAATATAAAGATGATCTTAGAAATATAGAGGGCAAATTACAGGCTAGATATAAAGATAAAGATTCTCCAGAATATAAAGAGGCATTGCATAATAAATCATTAGAGCGTCTGCAAAAGCTTGAAACCGGTAGCGATGCATTATTGATATATCAAAAAGAAATAGGGCTTAAGGAATTAGAGCTTAAGAAACAGCATGGGAGCGAGTCTGATGCCTATAAAGAGAAGTTAAAAGAAGAGTCTACAAAATTAAAAGATAAGATATATGAGAGCCTTAAGAATCGTGGAATAGATGGAGAGATGAAAGATGAATATTCTAAGTATTCTACAATTCCTGGTTTGAGTCAAAGTGGTAAGTATAAAAAGCAGTTTGGAGATAAGGAAGAGAAAATTAGACAGAATCAGGCAGGTTCTGCATGGGGTGCAAAAGATCAATTCCGTGCTCAAGAAATGCGTGAGCAAGCAGAGATTGAGGCGAAAAAGACCGAACTTCAGGGACGCGTCAATATAGATGAGTCAAATATACAGGCTGTGGAAAAAAATCGAACAAAGTTAGAACTTCAAATGTCAAAATTGAAAGATGGTGATGAAGAGGTGCGCGAAGTTTATAATACAAAATTAAAGAATAATGAGATAGATTTAGAGGCAGCTAAAGATCAGTTAGCAAGATCTCAGGAAAAAATGAAAAGGTTAGAAAGCCATGAAATTGAAGAAGCTGCTGCTCGTTTTGATTCTGCTAACAAGGATATGAAAGACATGGGCAAAGTTTCTGGAAGAATATGGGGTGAGAGAGATTTGGATGTTACACAAAATGTTGTAGATGCGGAAATTTTTAAGCAGCAAGTGAATCATCAAGAATTTTTAGATGGGGGTAGTACTCCACCAGCTAGTGGTCCTGAAGCTAGTGGATTTACAGATGATGGAAGCTCAGGCATGCCTCCACCAGGATCCCCACCAGGTGGTGATGGTCCCGGCGGCAGATCTACTCCTGAAGCTAGTGGATTTACAGATGATGGAAGCTCAGGCATGCCTCCACCAGGATCCCCACCAGGTGGTGATGGTTTTGGCGGTGGTCCAGATGGCGGCCCAAGCGCTGGTGATAAAGCCAGAAAGATGTTCCTTGATTCTGAAAAGCAACAATTAGATAAAATGCAAGAAGACTTTGATGAAGAGGCTAGAAAACATGATGCAAGAAAACAAGCATTAGAATCTAATAGTTTAGCACTTGATGACATTAAGCCTGATGAATTGGATAATGGTCTTGAATCTAAGCAATTAGATGCTTTAGGCAAATCTGGTGATATTGATAATCTTAATCGTGAGATGGAACGAGAAGCTCAAGAAATAGCTGATAATCAAAATGCTTTAGGTGTTCAAAAAGAGTTACTTGATCAAGAAAAGGCTACTCTAGAGGCTAGTTTGTTGGAACAGGAGCAAAGCCAGCTAGAGATCACAAGACAGACTGAAGAAATCGCTGAATTATCTGATAATCTTAAGCTTTCCGAAGAGCAAATAATAAATGATCAGGAGCTATCTAGACAAGAGCAAGAGAGCTTATTGATGCAAAAAGAAGAGGGATTAGTAGAGGCTCAAATAGAAGCTCAAAAAGTTGAAGTTGATAACTTAGCTAGGGATCAAAAAGAAATTGATGATGAAGTTGCTCAGCTTAAAGATCTTGAAGATGATCAAACTGCTAAGCAAGAGATGCTAGTACAAGAAAAATTAGATTTAAATAACGACATAGCTGAATCTATGAGATTGGGAGAAGTTTTAAAGGAGGAAAATCTCGAGCTAGAAACTAGGGAGCAGGCACTTTATGATCAAGAGCAAGCTATTGTTAGCAAGCAGGAAGAAGATACCGCTTTACAAGCAGAAGAGGATTTAGTTCTTAAGCAAAAAGAGATTTTAATTGCAGATCAAGAAGAGAAGATGGCTGTTTTAGAGCAAGAGCAAATAGAATTAACTAATAACATTACATCTGAGCAAGAGCAGCTAGAAGCATTGCAGCAAGTAAGGCAAGAAGATGAAAGATTAGCGGAAGAGTTTGCTGCTACACAATTGCAAGAATTGTCAGATAAAGAAGCTTTTGATCAAGAAACTCAGCGGGTAGAGCAAGAAAATTTAGCTAAAACCGAATTAGAACAAAATGCTCTTTTACAAGAGCAGAAGGATTTAGTTCTTGAAGAGCTGCAGTTGCAACAGCAGCAACAAGATCATGCAGCATTAGAAGCTGAAATTGTCACTAATACACAAAAATTAATGAAAGGTGAGCAAGAAAAAGCTGAGCTTCATGCATCATTAGAAGAACATACAAATACTCGAGATCAATATCAGGCAGACTTATCTACGCAAAATGCTTTAACTAAAGATATGGAATTGCAGCATGAGGTAACGCAAAAATCTGAACTTGCTGCTATTGAAGCACAAAACTCAGTAAATGAATTAGCAAAGGCTGAGCAAGAAAGGTTGCAACATGAAACAGAAACTAATGCTGCTGCAAGAAATCAAGCTGCGGAGGAACAACAAAGATTAGCAGATGAAAAAGCTGTAAATGATGAAAAATATGCAGAAATAAGAGAAAAGCAGATAGCATATCTACAGCAAGTTAAAGATTCTGTAGCTGAGCATGGTGATTGGAAGAAGGGTAGTTATGATTATGTAGCAGATAAATTAGGTACTGAAAAAACTTACTATTCCCAAATTAAAGAACAGGTAGATTCGATAGATTTAGAAGTTGATGATATTGCGGAATTATCCAATAGAATTGCCAAAATTGATTCAACGCTTGAGAAAATGGCTGGGAAAGAATATATGGATCAGATTGTTTCTCAGAATTCTCAATTACTTGATGACATTAAGGGTAATGAAAATATTAAGGAGGCCACATTAGCTTTAACTGGAGTTGATGCTCAAGAAATATGTAACGATAGGAAAGCCGAAGCTGAGGCATTAATTCTAAAGAATGAAGAGTTAGCAGCTCTGCAGCGTGAATCAAAGAATCTTGCAGCTCAGACTATAGAGCAAAATGAGGCTTTATCACAATCAACTTCTCATTTAGAAAAGCTGGAACAAACAAATCAAACAAACCAGGCAAAGAGAGATGCAGATTTAACAACTGCACAAGCCAATCAAAAGACCTGTGATCAAAAAGTTAAAGATGAAGAAGCTTTGGTCACAAAATTTGCAGAAGATGAGGAAATAGCAAAAAAACAAAATGATTATTTAAAGGAAAAACTAGCCGATGATAATTTTAAGGCTTTTGACCAAGAGGCTGATATTGGTAATTCGGCTGCTGATTTTGCAAGACATAAGGAAGATACTCAGGAGAAAAATTTACAGCTTTCGCAAGATTCTGCTCAAAGAGATGCAGAAATTCAGTCTAGGGCAGAGCAAAGTGCTGTAAAACAAGCATCAATTGATGAGTTATATCGACAAGAACAGTCATATAAAGAAAAAGCTGCGGAGGAATCTAGGTTAGAAGAGGAAAGGTCCAATAATATAGTTACTATGAAAGAGCAAAATGCTAGTTTAGGGGCTAATATCGACACAAGCAAAGACGAACGTGATAGAGCCCTAGAAGAAAATGCTAATATGAAATTAGCAAATGAAGAAAGGCAGGAAGAACGAGAAAGGGAGCTATCAAAGCAGCAGAAAGAATTGATTGGTCTTGATGAAAAAGTAAGAGATGAACAAACTAAAATTGAGCAAACTCAGCAAGATCAGGCAGCAATTGATCAAGATAATGCTGAGCGAACTGAAGCAATAAAAATAGCTCAAGCGGAACATGATGCTAAAGCAGCAGAGGTAAGTTCTCAGGAAACAAAAATGAATGAGCATAAGAAAGCTCATGAGCAAAAAGAAACCCGGCTTGCTGAAAAAGAAGAAGAGATCCAAGCACAATTAGAAGCTAGGGAAGCTTTAGAAATGAAGATAGAAGAAGATACTCAAAGGTTACAGGCTCGGTCAGAGAAGCAAGCTGAGGCTAATAACTTACTTAAAGAGCATGAGGCTGAAATGGAAGCGAGTCAAAAATCATATAATGATAGGGCTGAAGAGTTAAATCAAAAAGAAATGGAAGTTAATGATTTAGAAAGTCAGATTGGTGAAAAAAATACTAATAATGAAGCTAAACAGGCAGAGTTAGAAGCTCAAATAGCAGTAAAAAAACAGGAGAAAGAACAGCTAACTAAAGAATTAGAAGCACAAAATGCTGAAATACAAAAAGCTCATGATGATAAGTTAGAGCTTGAGCGTCAAAGAGAAGAAAGAGCTGAGGCTCTAGCAAATGAAAAGGAAGCAATAGCTCTTCAAGAACAGGAATTGGCTGATAGAAAAGTTGATCTTGATACTCAAAACAAGGCATATGAAATCCATCAAGATGAAATCCAGAAAGATGAAATCCATCAAGATGAAATTCAGAAAACGGATGGGCCAGACTTGCCAGATCCAGAAGTTGACGATGTTATAGAATCAGATTCTAGTGCTGAAAAACTAGATGTAGCACAGGACAAAGCTGCAAAGAGAAGGAAAGATAATAGAAGATCATTGGATGAATCTAAACTTAATGAGTACAGAAGTAAGAAATATCAATTGGAAGGAGAGTTAGCAAAGTTGAAGAGTCAGGATCCTCAGGATCCTAAAGTACAAGGGGAGATAAGACAGCTTCAGAAGCAGCTTTCAGGCGTTGATCAACAAATTATATCATTACTGGCAAAATGAATAAATAAATTATGAAACAATTACTTTTATCCATATTGTTATTTTTTTGTGTTTCGTGTAATTTCGCGCCACGCTGTATAGATGCGGTTGATTTCGGTGATGCAAAAATAGGATTTGACACTAAAGGGAAGGATGTAACATTAAAATACCCTAATGGTAAATCTGAGTATTCTTGGTTTATGGGATCTGATCCTGTATCTTCAGGTTATGTCTTAACGGGTGAGGAGATAGTTGCTAAGATTGATGGCGCATGGTCGCCTTGGTCTAAGGCCGACATTGAAGGTTCAACATCATATAAGGATTTGAAAGGCAATAATAGAGTTTGTCATTATAAGGATGATTTTAAACAATGTAATGAAGGAGCTGTAACTAACTCAAATGCTACTAGTTGTTTACAGCCAAAATGGGATGAAAATGCTAATCCAAAGGTTTGTTGGTATATAGAGGGTGTAGGGATATTTATCGCCTTCTCCGCTAATCCAGAGGAAGGAGCTGCGCAATATTACCATGTAGCTGATTATTTCACAAATAGCCATGCTGGTTATCCAGACGATTGGTATTTTGTTATGGATCCGACAGAATTAGATATTAATGGTCAGAGCTTACCGGCATCATTGGGAGTTGATGAATATTCAGAGGTTAAGGTCTGGACCTATATTCATATTTATGATTATAATACAAATATAGATGGATGTATAAGAGAGAAGAAGAATCCTCAAGCTGAGAAAATTCCTGACAAATTAAAACTTGTTGATGGAGATATAGAAGCATGTGCGGCCACAGTGACTATGATCCTTTATGAAGGAGTAAGACTAGATGACCCAGTCTATACACAAGCAGCTGCAGATAGTATTTTTGATAATGCTATTGATATTATAGAAAGTCTTTTTAATAGCTTTGTTTCATCATCATATCTAGGTAGTTTAATTAATGTGTCATTGGCAATAATGATATCATATTTTGGCATTGCATTTTTTCTTGGTTTAACAAGGTTTACTAATCAGGAAATGTTATTAAATGTTATGCGTGTGGGTATAGTTTTTACAATTATTAATTCCTCAACTGGATGGGAATATTATAATAATTATTTTGTAAAATTTATTTGGGATGGTAGTCAAGAATTAGCCAGCGAGGTCATGAGATCTGTTAATACAGCAGTTGTTAATACAGTGCAGGATTTGGAGGATTACTATTTTATTTCTAGTGTTCAAACATCGGTTTTTGGGGTAATTGACGATATTCTAACAATGTTTCTGGCCAGTGAAACTCATACTAAAATATGGTCTATTCTTTTTTCACATGAATTTGGGCTTTTTATAGTGATATTGATCTATATAGCATTAATTAATTTTCTTTTAGCATTGGTAAAGTTTACTATGGCCTTAATACTTGTGTTTTTTACCATGATGGTTCTATTAGGTATTGGGCCGATAATGTTTGTGTTTTTATTATTTGGCTTTACGCGAGAATATTTTACTAAATGGATACAGAATTTACTTAGTGTCTTTTTACAGCCAGTTTTATATTTAATTTTCTTTGGCCCTTTTGCAACACTTGCAACCTTTTATTTATATAAGATTTTATATTTCGAAGTATGCTGGAATACATTATGTTGTGAGCCTTTATTTCCATTATTTGGAACTTGGTTTGTTGAAACATCTTATAGCTATGATTATAACTCAGATTCCTTTAGTAGAATTGGCTATTATGATCCAAATTACTATGATATATTAATTCTGTTTATGATATCAGCATTACTTAATCTTGGTATTGAGAAAATTACTGAAATAGCAACTAAACTTTCCGGTGGTTTTTCTTTTGCTACTAACCCCATCGCAAAACAAATGATGGGAGGCATACAGAAAGTTGGTGTTACAGGTAGGAATGTCCTTGGAAAAGGTGCATTTATGGCTGGAAAAGGAGTTGCTAGAAAAGTTGCGATTGATAGTGCTAATGTAGCTGGTGCAATGGGAATGACGAGTGTTGCGAAAATGGTAAGTGGTAGTAAAGCAAGTAACTTTGCTAAAGCTAAGGCAAATGTTAAAAATACTCTACGTGATAGAGGTTATACAGATGCAGAAATATCTGAGCGCATGAAATCTGATAAAAAGATACAAGGGGATGTTCAGGAAGATTTCTTAAGGTTACAAGGAAAAACAAGAGCAAAATATACTGTTAAGGGTGCTTTAGGCTCGTTAAAGGCTGAAATAGGAGATAAGGATGGCAAGCTTGATTTGAAGAGTGCATTAAGAATACCTATGGCGCTGTTTAATCGTGGAACGGCAGGATATAATCTATCGAACTCGAAAGACTTTCGAAATAAGAAGATGAGTAAATCTCAGAGGCAAGAACTGAGCGATCGTCTTACTGGAGTAGGTAAATTTAATAAGGTTTATAGTAAAAATAAAGTAAACCAGAAAGAAGCTAAGGACTATTTTGATAAAAATGCCGCACAAGATAAAAAAAGGGAAGATAACAAGGAAAAAGATGCTAAATTCTTCAAGGAAGGTAAGCTTGGTGAGCTTATGAAAAGTAAATTAGGGCAGAGACTTTCTGCTGCTGGGGATGTCGCTTCTTCTACTAAGGATGTTGTAACATTAAAGGCTACTAGAGAATCTATTAGTAGATCAGCGACAGAGTATAAAGAGGGTCTTGATGACTTTGCTAAGGGAGTTAAGCAAACAGCAAGTGATATTCGAACAATGAAGGCTCCGAGGAATTTTGCTAATAGGAAAAAGAATGCAGCTGCAAGAGTAGGAAGGAATATTAAAAAGTCATTTGGTTTTGGTAAGAAAGAAGATGATGAAACGGAAGATAGCTAATTTGTTATAATGCTAAAATCATATGCTAAATTAAACATCTTTCTAAATATCATTGGTCGAGAAAATGGTTTTCATTTATTGGAAAGCTTATTTGTCTATATTGATTTGTATGATGAATTAGAAATCCTCCCCTCCAAAGAGTCTAGACTTGATATATCAGGGGCTTATGCCAAAGAGTTGTCGGATTGCTTAAATATAGGTGGTTTGTCTTATTGGGAAAATAGTATTTTTACTAAGGTCTATAATCTATTTGATCGACATTATGGTCTTAAAGATAATTTTTATATAAAATTAAACAAACAAATTCCTATTGGAGCAGGTCTTGGTGGTGGTTCTTCAAATGCTGCATGTTTTCTAAAATATTTACTTAAATTCTACGATATTAAGATTTCTTTAGAAGATCAGTATAAATTAGCCTCTGAAATAGGCGCTGATTGTGCCTTTTTTATGCAGGATAGGGCAAGGTTAGTATCAGGGTTTGGGGAGCAAATCGGTCCAATAATTGATATTGATCCTTTTAATATAAATTTAATTACGCCAAATATAAATTCAAATACAAAGCTAGTTTTTGAATATTTTAAAAATAGTAAAGCGGCTTTTTCGCAAAAACTTTCAATTGATGCAATAAACTCAATTAAAAACAAAATATTAACTTCGAAAGATCTTTTAAATTTATCACGTAAATATGGCAATGATTTATTTGAGGTATTTATGCAGATAAATCATTCACATAAAAACCCTATAAATAAGATTCTGAATGAAAATAAAGAAATGTTCCTAACCGGTACCGGCTCATGCCTATATTGCTATGATGCTATAAAAAAGATGACAATAGTAAAGATCTGTGATAAAATATAGTTTGATAATTTATTTGAGGATAGAGTAAATGAAACATAAGAATATAAATTTAGATAAATATGGTGCAAATGCCTCCGATTATGTACAGGGAGGGGAGTTTGCTGAACCTAACTATAATAAAGGCGTAAAAGATGCCGAGGGCTCAAGTTCCCTGACAAAATTGCTTTTAAATGTTGCGGCCGGTTTCTTAGCTTTAATGGCAGCTGCAACTATTATTTCTTTAGCTCTAGCAGCTAGCGCAGCTTTATTTGGAGCACCTGCATTTCCGTTAGTAGCAGCTCTAACTGTGATAGGTCAAGGAACTGCTGTTGGTGCAATGTGGGCAGTTCCTTTTATCGGTACTTTTGCAGCTGTTGAGAAATTTGGGTATGGCAAGGAGTTATTAGGTAAGAATGTTGATAATGCAAAAATTGAAAATTTAATAAATGCACAGATCTATCAAGGTTTAAAGGGTATTG
>JABJMA010000048.1 GCA_018659605.1 Rickettsiales bacterium | reverse complement strand
TATCAACATCCAATATGAAACAAATATTAGTATTTTGTTGCATTATTAATATGTTAGTTCAGTTACTAAGCTTTAATTTTGTGATGATTTATGAATTTAGCTATAGATAATCGCAGGTTGATTTGCGCTTTTCTTTCTAAATTAAATGATAAAACCCCACTTAGGGCTTTAATTGCATATATTGTAAAGAATGGATCTTTGCCCGATTTTTCGAAATATCATCTAATTTCGGATTCTGAATTCCAAGAGTTTTATCATAATTTAACCTCAAACTCAGCTGGTATTATTTCTGTCCTAGATTCAATATACCCAGAGCTGCTTAAACAAATTTACGATCCTCCAGGATTAATTTACTACAAAGGTAATAAAGAGTTGCTTAACAAACCAAAAATATCAATTATTGGCGGTAGGAATGCATCCTATAGTGATTTAAAGTTTATTAGTGAGGTTGCTAAATTTTTAGCAGAGCGTGATTTTATAATTGTCTCTGGTCTTGCAAATGGAGTTGATACAAGTGCGCATCAAGGAGCAGGGCCAAAAAACACAATAGCAGTTATTGCATCGGGTCTTGATATATGCTACCCAAAACAAAATTATAAGCTTTTTGAAGCGATTAAAAATCAAGGCTTGGTAATTAGTGAAAGTCATTTTGGTTGTCCGCCAATTGCAAAATTATTTCCAAGGCGCAATAGAATTATTGTGGGCTTATCTTCTCTAACTATAGCTAGTAATGTGAAGTTCAAATCTGGATCGATGCTTACATGTAGGCTAGTGATTGAAAATAATCGAGAGCTTATTGTTATTCCAGGTTCACCAAATGATATTATGCATGAAGGGTCTAATAGTTTAATTAAGGATGGAGCCCAAATATTCACATCTTTTAAGGATTTAGAGAGTTATTTAGGCAGTTTGTTTTTGGGTAATGCAAATTTATGTAATGAGCATTCTTATGCGAAGAATGAGATTAAGGAGGTAGAGATAAGGTTCCAAGAAATAATAAAATTAATTCCTTCAAATGGAGTTCAAATGGAAGAGTTATTGATGATTAGTAATATTGCCAATCATCAATTATTAGAGCTTGTTTCTGAAATGGAAATGGAGGAATTAATATATGTAGATTTTGCAAAGAGAATATTTCTAAAGTAGAGCTTCTGATTCATTGATATTAAAGCTATCAAGCAATTCTCACAAAAAATACAATTGACAAATAGCTGAAAGTTGCATTTGAATGTGCTGCATATTGGGTTTGATCTATTGCAAATTATGCAAAGTTTTTTGTCGATTACCTTATGTTAATATATAATAAATCATATTTATGAAATTAGTAATAGTAGAGTCGCCAGCTAAAGCAAAAACAATTGGAAAATATTTAGGACCTGGATATAAAGTCTTAGCTTCATTTGGCCATGTTCGTGATTTACCATCAAAAAATGGTTCTGTGCTACCAGATCAGAATTTTAAAATGGCTTATGAAATCTCCTCTAAATCAAAAAAGATTATGAGTGAGATTACCAAAAGCGTTAAGGGTTGTGATGAATTAATTCTCGCAACGGATCCGGATCGTGAAGGGGAATCAATTTCATGGCATATTTTAGAAGCCTTAAAGGAATTAAAAAAATTACCACAAGACATTAAAGTATCGAGAGTTGCGTTTAATGAAATTACCAAATCATCAATTAAAGCCGCGATTGATAATCCACGTCAAATTGATGATGGATTAGTTAGCGCTCAGCAAGCAAGAAGAGCTTTAGATTATTTGGTGGGTTTCTCGATATCGCCAATTTTATGGCGTAAATTACCAGGCAGTATGTCAGCTGGTCGTGTGCAATCTGTGGCGCTGCGTATTTTATGTGAGCGTGAAAAAGAAATAGAGGTTTTTCAGAAGCAGGAATATTGGTCAATTATATTCAGTTTATCAGGTAGTGATAAACAATCTTTTGAAGCTAGGTTAATTGAGTATCAAGGTGAGAAATTAGAAAAGTTTAGCTTAGCAAATGCTGATCAGACAAATGATATTTTGGCTATGCTAAAGCAGAAGGATTATTATCTATCTGATGTTGAATTATCTGATAGGTTACGTAAACCTTATGCGCCTTTTACTACATCAACTCTTCAACAGGAAGGTTCTAGAAAATTAGGCATGAGTACTAAATCAATTATGATGGTGGCTCAAAAATTATATGAAGGAATTGATATTGGCGGTGAGCCAGTTGGACTAATTACCTATATGAGAACTGATGGAATCTACATGGCTAAAGAGGCTATAGATGCGATTAGGGGATATGTTACGGAGAAGTTTTCCGATAAATATCTACCGAAAGCTCCTCGGGTTTATAAGAGCAAAGTTAAAAATGCTCAGGAGGCGCATGAAGCGATAAGGCCTACGGTGTTTAAATATCCACCAGAATCGATCAAACAATATTTGGATGATCAGCAATATAAATTATATAAATTAATTTGGGATCGTGCTGTTGCATCGCAAATGGCTGATGCGATTATGGCGAATGTTAGATTCACAATTAATTCTAAAGATGATAAGGCAATCGCTCGCGCTACTGGGAGTACAATAAAATTTGATGGTTTCTTGGCTCTATATCCAGTTAAGCTTGATGCAGCTGATAATTTATTGCCTAATTTAACCAAAGGCGAAGAGTTAGCTTTATTAGATGTAAATGGTAATCAGCATTTTACTGAGCCTCCACCACGTTATTCTGAAGCAAGTTTGGTAAAGAGATTAGAGGAATTAGGTATTGGAAGACCTTCAACTTATTCGTCAATAATCTCGCTCTTGATAGATAGGGGGTATGCAAAATTTGATGCTAAGAAATTTGTACCTGAGATTAAAGGTAGAATTACTACAGCATTTTTAGTTTCGTTCTTTGAACAATATTTCGAATATGATTTTACAGCAAAGTTAGAAGAAGATCTGGATGTTATCTCTAATGGTGATCTTGAATGGACTGTGTTCTTGAAAAATTTCTGGGGTGGTTTTGAAGCTATCATTGCAAAGATTCAAGAAAAAGCTCCACCAGAAATTGCTGATAAATTAACAGCAGAGTTAAATGTATTATTATTTGGTTTGGAAGGAAAGGCGGATTGTCCCGAATGTAAAAGCGGAAAACTTGTTTTGAAAACAGGTAAATTTGGAGCTTATATGTCTTGTAACAGCTATCCAGAATGCAAACATACTAGGCCATTATCTGGTGAGGCTGGAGTTGTAGATGATAATGCAAATGCTGAACCAGTAAGTTTGGGTGTTGATGATAAAGGTAACACTATAGAATTAAAACATGGACCGTATGGAGCTTATGTAGCTGTATTTAATACTAAAACAAATAAGCCTAAAAACTAT
>JABJMA010000047.1 GCA_018659605.1 Rickettsiales bacterium | reverse complement strand
GCTATAGCTACTGATGCAGATGCTTCAGATGATGCTCTAGATTTAGATTTGGATTTTGCGGATGATAGCGTAGCTGAGGCAGAGGCTCCTAATGAACCAGAAACACCAGCTATAGCTACTGATGCAGATGCTTCAGATGATGCTCTAGATTTTGATTTGGATTTTGCGGATGATAGCGTAGCTGAGGTAAAGGCTCCTAATGAGCCAGAGACACCAGCTATAGCTACTGATGCAGATGCTTCAGATGATGCTCTAGATTTTGATTTGGAAGAGCAGGAGAATGATAGAGATAATACGAAAGACAATAATCAAGATAGTTCAGACTTCCTTGATATCCAAGAATCACCAATATCCAGCCAGCAGACTAAAACTGATAGTTTTCAACCTGAAATTCATATAGATGAGGCTGATTCTGAAGCAATGGGCGATCAGAATACTGCCTTTGAATCCGAAACTAACTCTGATCAAATAAAACCTCAAAGTAACCACGCTATTGATCAGCTTGATATTGGGGGGTTCTTAAATGGCGAAGAAGATGCTAGCCAAGATGATACATCAAATAGCTCCACTGATAATTCAACGTCAGAAGATGCTGATATTGATGCATTCTTAAAAAGCTAATCTGTAAAACCTTCATGATGACAAAATTTGGATCTGTTGATTTAGGAAGATTTGGGCCAGGATTATTATTAGCAGCAACTGCTATTGGAGTATCACATATTGTCCAATCTGTTCAGGCCGGAGGAACCTATGGGCCAATATTCATAATTGCAATTCTTTTTAGTCATCTAATCAAATACCCCTTTTTTTTAACGGCACCTAAATATAGCTCACATACAAAAAAAAGCTTACTAACAGGGTATTTTGAGATTCATCCATTTTTTCTAATTTTATTTTTATTTTTAACCTTCTTATCAATGTTCTCGCTACAATCGGTAGTTACTTTAATAACAGCTGCAGTATTTGAGAATATATTCCACTTTCAGATTCCAATAGGGCAATTATCTTCAATTATCTTATTACTCTGTGCCTTAATCTTATTTTTTGGTCGATATAAATTTCTCGATAAAATCATAAAGCCTATTATTCTAATACTTTTCTTAGCAACAGTTATTGCATTATTTGTAGCCGTTTTTGGTGAAACAGACCCAAATAAAATAGAATCAAATACCAAATTCTCTTTAACATCAAAAGTTGATTTTCTTTTTCTAATAGCTTTTCTAGGCTGGATGCCATGTCCCCTTGATTGCGTAGTATGGAATTCTTTATGGACAAAACGTAAACAAGAGGAGCCTAATAATAATTATGGGTTCAAAGAAGCCAAATTAGATTTTCAAACTGGTTATGTTATAGCTTGCATTTTAGCTATTCTATTTCTGATATTAGGATATTTTATATTTTATCAAAATAATATCACATTAGATAGTAAGGCTGTACCATTCATTGGAAAATTCTTAAGTATTTATACCATTCAATTTGGCCAGATAGCCTTTTATATTATCGCTGTTGCCGCATTATTTACGATGTTTAGCACAACAATAACATGCCTTGATGCATATCCAAGAATCATCAGTAAATCACTAAATGTTTTATCCAGACATTACCGTAAAAAATCTATCAATGAGCATGTTTTTTATAATTACTTTTTATTATTTACAGTAGTAGGAACTATCCTTGTTTTATTATATTTACTTACAAATATGCATGAGATTATTATGTTTGCGACTTTAACCTCATTTGTTTCAACTGCAATTCTGGTAATTCTACATCAAATTATTAATCTACGCTTATCAAAGAAATACGATGATTGCAAAATGTCTAGGCTCTCAGTTTCTTATGCTAATATTTGTATTATTATCATAGTTAGCCTTAGTATCGTCATGATATATAATCTGTTTAATTAAAATTACTTAATCAATTAGTTTTGGAAGGCGCTATATATTTGCAGGATCTCATCTATCGTTAATTGATGCGCTCTTTTGGCAAGAATCTCTGATTCAATTTCTTCAAGCTTAAAATTCCCTTCTTTCAAACTATTGGCAATAATCTTTCTTTTTTTCCCGAAAATAATCTGTGAGACCTGCTGGAACTTTGATAAATTAATATGTTGAACCAAATGCCCATCTCTATCAAATCTAATGACCATAGACATAATTTTGGGTGGTGGTAGAAATGCTGTAGGCTTTACGATAAATAATTTTTTAGCCTTACCTATAATATTTGTGATAGCTGCAAGTCTTGCAAAAAGCTTATCACCTGATTTAGCAACGATTCTTTCCGCTACCTCTTTCTGAAACATTAAAACCATTGATTCTACATTAGGGTAAAATGTAAGTATATTCGTATAGATCTTGGTTGAGATGTTATAAGGTAAATTAGATATGACAATTACCTCTTCACCAAATTGGCCAAAATCAACTTCTAAACAATCCTGATTGATAACATTGATACGCTGTTCAAAATGCTTCTCAAATTCTTTATAAATTGGATTAAAGCGACTATCCTTCTCCAATAATATCAGTGATTCTGGTTTTTGTTTTAAAATAGATCTAGTTAAACATCCTGGCCCAGGGCCAATTTCAATAACGGTCTTTCCAGCTATTGAAATGCCCGATACTATCTTATCCGTTAGACTTTCATTAATAATAAAATTCTGCCCTAATGTTTTATCATTTATTAAATTATATGCTTTGATGAATTGAAACGTAGTCTGTAATTGTGACATATAAGCAAAATTTGTTTTGGATCTATGTTATTTGGTCAAATCTTTCGATAAAGGCCTGATGCTTAATATTCTCAAATAAAGTCTTAACCTTGCGTTCAAATTTATTATATAGTAATTTCTGTTTAATGGCCTGACGCGATAATAAAGATTCATCTTTGATATCTAATAATTTCAAGAACATGTAACGATCATCATTTTTAAATGGCTTTGCTATATCGCCAATTTCTATATTTTTTATTTCTTGTAGAATAATGGGATCAATATTATTAGCATAATCAGCTGTAACCCTAACTTGACCAAGGGCCGAGCTACTAAACTGGCCTTTTAACATATCAAAGCTTATTTCTCCTAACAGCATTTTATTGTAATAATCACTAGCTGACTTCTGTGTTTCTAGCTCGTCCTCACCTATAAAGAAGTTTACAATATCATATTTATAAAACTTATTATTTGCTGATGATTGAATATACTCGTTAATTTCATATTCACTTACATTTAGATCTTTGTAAATAGTACTATATAAATATTTCTGCCATAATAACTGATTTTCAATCTGCTGATAAAAAAGCTCAATATCAATAACCGTAATTATTTTTTCCTCAAATGCTTCTTTTGACAATTTATTACGTATAGACATCTCCGTTACAACTCCTTCTACCTCCTTATCATCGATCGTAATATTTAGATTTGTAGCTACTGCACGTTTAATAATTTCATCTATTAGTATTTCACGTGTCTGAAAAAATAATTGAGTAAAATTATCCTCAGATATTTGCATTCCAGATTGGTAGGAAATAAACCGGAGTCTTTGCATAATATCATAATTTGTAATAACCTCCTTACCAACATTCGCAACTATCACTATTTCATAATCCTCAGACTTACTCTCGTAAAAATAAAAGAAACTTATAAGCGTTATAACTAATAGTTTTATCATTGTTAAAATCTTTATAAAATATTACTAGCCACATAACCTCGAATGTGAGATATTATGTAACTGAGGATAAAGCTATTTAAATGATTAAAATTACAAAATATACCAAATTATCAGATATTCTAGAGTTTATACCATTATTTTCCGAGAAATACCCTGATTTAAGCAGTGATGAGCTCGAAAAATATCTAACCTCTGTTATAAATACAAATGAATATGTATTACTTATTGCAAAAACCCAGAATGGTGAAGTAGCTGGAATGGCTGCCTATCATATTGGCACTATGCTATATTGCGGAAAATTTATTCAAGTATCCAGCCTTTATGTAAAGCATACAGCTCGTAATAAAGGTATTGCACTGATGCTGCTAACCTCCATAGAAACTGAAGGTAAGAATCAAAACTGTGATAATATAGTATTAGACTCTTTTGTTACTAATATAGAATCGCATGATATTTACCAGCGCTTAGGCTTTGAGAGAAAAACCTATCATTTTATGAAAAATTTAAAGGATTCTGAAATAAAGTAGGAGGAAATCCCACATATTCACCCAATTTCATAATCCAAATTTCATAACGGATATCGCAACTTGTAGGGGCGGGGTCCTCCCGCCCGGGATTAACCAAATTCAAGACTTTCAGGTTGGGTTGATATTACACCAACATTATGTTTTTTAACCAATAAAACCTCGCTTGTTTACAGGCGGGCGGGAGGACCCCGCCCCTACGGGGTGATCTTCACATACCAATTATTAACATTCCTGTACGTTACAGGTGGGAAAAACACACAT
>JABJMA010000046.1 GCA_018659605.1 Rickettsiales bacterium | reverse complement strand
TTTAAAAAAATACGAAATTTCTTTCGAGATTTATTTTCCGTCTTTTCCGGTACAAATAAAAGCACATCAACCTTGCTGAAATCATTTAAAAATATAGTTGATGATAATTTAATAAACTCACTTGATTCAGATAAATTAAAAGTGAAGGATCTTGCTGTTCAATCTCAGATTTCAATGCAGATTGATGATAAATATAATTTATTTTGCCATCCAATACATAATATATCAGGATCAGTCTTAGCTTATAAAATGACGAATTCAAGCAGCTCTGAGGCTATTGATTTGAAGGTAAGCACAGCTGAAAGGGCTTTTCAAGCTGCATCATCTGTATTAAATGTAGAGTGTCAAGAATTCCTAAATGGTAGGCCTCCTATGGGTGAGGACGAATTGAAGCATAGGTTTAGATTTGACACTAAGAAAGACAGTAGAGCCTATGAGTCGGCTAAATTAGGTAGGCCTGCTGATATAACTTCAGCAAAAGAATTACAACATTTATATAGCAATCTATTGTTATTGGAAAGTGAGATGTCTGAATTTAGAGATCAAATAAAGGTTGATTCACAGGTTGATTCACAGATTTCGTCACCGGATTTGGACGAAGCGATAGCTTCGTATGAATCAGATTTGAGTATAGCTAAAGAATTAATTGATGCGAAAGCTCAAGAGATGGGAGTTAATTTACAGGATGTAAAGGCTAAAACATTAGCAGATGATATTAGTGATACGGCATCAGATACATTATCATATTATGAATCTACTATCAGTGATAGCGAGAAGAGCTCTGATATCGGTGATAGCGAGAAGAGCTCTGAGGAAACAAAGGAATCTGATGGTCAACCCAAGTTAAAGCAGCTCCATGCCAGAGTGGATCATTCCAAGTTAATAAGTGGATCATTTTTGGAGCATGAGATTGCTAAGCGGGAAAAGAGTGGCAAAAGCGAAGATCATACTCATTAATTTTTAATTGGGTCTGGATAAATATTATTATCTATGTCAATTAATGATTATGAAAGAAAATTTAGATTTTGGAATCTTTAATTATGGCTAAATTTAATATTGTTAATCCATATAACAATAAAATTTTGCAAGAAAAACATTATCATTCACTTGAGCTTGCTTATAAAAAAGTAGTAGATCTAGATAGTGCCTATAGAATTTGGCATAATAATTCTTTTCAAGATAGGGCAAACTTAATTCAAGCGTTTAGAGACTTCTTAGAATTATCCAAACATGATTTAGCAAAATTAATTACCAGTGATATGGGTAAGCCCATTATTGAGTCTGAATCTGAGCTTGATAAATCAATTGAATGTTGTGATTTTTATATTGCTAATATTGCACTCATCTCAAAAAGAATGAATTTAGAATATGGGATAAGAGAGCCAATAGGTGTAGTGATGGGGATTATGCCCTGGAATTATCCTTTGTGGCAGGTAATTAGATTCCTAATACCTACTTTAATTATAGGTAATACTTGTTTAATAAAACCAGCTTTTAATACATATAGAATTACAGAGTTTATTAATAAATTCTTTCAAAGACAAAATATTCAAGTTGTGGATGCTCTAATAATAGAGGATAGTGATGTTGAGAAGATAATAGAGTGTCAAAATATCTCTGCTGTTTCTTTAACGGGTTCTATTAAAGCCGGAAGAAGGGTAGGTGGTATAGTTGGTAAAAATTTAAAACCTTGTATATTGGAGTTAGGAGGCTCAGATCCATATATTGTATTTAGTGATAGTGACATAGATATGGCAATTACCTCTGCAATGAGATCAAGATTCTTAAATTCGGGTCAAACATGTATAGCGGCTAAAAGATTTTATTTTCAACAAGATATTTTTAGCAAATCGCTTGAGTTATTTGTAGCAAAAGCTAATAAATATCTCAAATATGGTGATCCTTATGATAGGGACACAACTCTTGGCCCTATGGCAAGAAGGGATATTAAATTAGGGTTAGAAGATCAAATAAAGCGTGCAAATATTAACTCATCACAAATCTTGTATAAAGGTCCCGCTATATCAGGTGATGGTAATTATTTTGCTCCAATGATTATTGATGCAAGTGAGTTAGATAATGAAAACCCCTTGCTTAAGGAAGAAGTCTTTGGTCCTGTTGCTGTATGTATGCCATTTGAGGATTATGATGATGTGATTATGAAAGCTAATCAAACAGAGTTTGGCCTTGGTGCTTCAATATGGACACAAGATCCTATCATTCAGAAGCAGGTTATTAGTGATATTGATAGTGGAATAGTTGCAATTAACTCTATGGTTAAATCTGATCCTGCCCAACCTTTTGGTGGTCGAAAGAATTCTGGTATAGGTATTGAGTTAGGCATTGATGGCGCTATGAGTTTTACTAATTATAAAACTATCATAACAGGATAAAATGCTAAGAATCATTATTTCTATTCTTATATTGTTTTGTTGCTCATGTAGCCAGCGATATTCCTATGATAAAAGTAGTTTAAATGAGGCTACAAAAATTAAAGAAATAGAGAATGTTTTAGCTGCGAGGCAGCAGCAAGCATTGTTATATGATATTGATAGCAAATATACTATTCTCTTAGATAGATTTAATAGTCAGTTTCTATTGAGCCCTAGAAATATTGTAGTCAGAGAATATTTTACCAATAGGGATGTTCAAACTTCAGTGATAGATGAAACAGTTTTTTATTTAATTTATCTATCTCAATTATCTATGGTATTTGATAATGATGATCTAGAGCAATTAATATATAATATAGTTGTCGATATTATTGAAATCGATAAATTAAATGGTTTGGATGGCTATTTGCCAAGATCAGTAAGTTTTGATAAAGACTTGAACCAATTAGTTATTGTACCAGATGAAATCCATAGCAATAGTTATAGCATAATCATGCTTGGTTATTATATGGCTTATAATTCATCAAAAAGCATGAAGGTAAGAGATCTTATTAGTGGGCATGTAAGTATGATTGCTAAATATTATTTGGATAATGATTTAGTTTTGCGTGATGATAAAGGCAATGAGGTTCGTGTTAGCAATCTTAATAAAAGGCATTTGAGTAGGGAGTTAGATGCATTGGTTATTTTTGAAATAGGTAAAAAATTAACTAAGGACCCTAAGTTGCAATTAAAATTTGAGGCTATAGTTGATGAACTCAAGGCTAAAGGTTATAATAAAAAGCATAAGATATTGCATTTAACCTTATTAAATTTTGAAATTCCTTCTCATTCATCAAATTGGCTTAATATGTTAAGATTATATATATTAGCTAAGGCAACGGATGAAAAGATTTATGAGAATCATTTTGTAAAATTATATAATATTCTTGAAGATGAGCATAATCCATTTTTTGATGTTTTATATATGGATTTGTTCAATCAATTAGATGAGGTAAAAATGCAGAGAATAAGCTTTTATCTTCAGAGTTTTCCGATTGAGCTTGATAATAGAGAGATCATATCTTCATATGATGCAGATGTGGATCTAGCATTATTCCCACGAATTACCAAAAATTATATTGAGGCTGAGTCCGTAGAGGCCTTGCCTATATATAGAAGGCCATTGAAATATTTCGAATGGAAGGAAAACCAGAGGCGTATTGATGGTAATTGGGAGGGCAAAGGTAATATTTTATTCTCAGGATTAGATTATTTGCTTTTATATAGTATGTATAAAAAACTTAATCACAATTCTGCACAGGATGAGAATTTTTGATTGCTGAGTTGGCTAGTTGACAATAATATCATATCATAATATAAGCACAAAGCCCTTTTGGGGGTTTGTAGCTCAGTTGGTTAGAGCGCACGCCTGATAAGCGTGAGGTCGGTGGTTCAAATCCACCCAGACCCACCATTCTCTATGTTTTTCGTATGATTAATTAATTTTCAATATTTTGGCTTTATGGGTTTGTTAAGTTTTACATATTTTGCTCTCTAAGAAATATAAAGGCCTGTTTGCAGAGTATTATTCAGCTTTGTATTTAATTATCAAAGGTTACACGATACACAAATTGAGGTTTCGAACTAAATTTGGCGAAACTGATATTATTGCGATTAAGAAAGACGTAGTAATATTTGTTGAAGTGAAATATGTGTGCAAGCTAGATTTCCTATATAGGGCTATATTTACCTCAAATTCTTCTAGGCTTAGTCGCAATGCTAAGTTTTTTATGAGGAATGGTAAATATAATAAAATGAGAATGAGGTTTGATATAATCTATGTTTATGGTAGAATGAGAATTAGACACTTGAAAAATGTTTATTTCCAAACATAATAAGATGTTTAAAATAATATAAGATATATACTATATGTACGAAGATCTGATTAGATATGACAAATTAATAGATTCTGCAATGCGCTTTGTTGTAAAAGAGGCATTGAGAGAGGTTTATAATGTAGGTTTAAAAGGAGATCATCATTTTTTGCTATCATTTCTGACAGATGCAGAAGAGGTTGAAATACCAAAAACTCTAAAAGATAGATATCCAAATGAGATGACAATTGTGATTCAGCATCAATTTGAGAACTTAATTATAAGTGATGATAAATTTAGTGTCACACTTAGTTTTGATGGTCAAAAAGAAAAAGTAGTTGTTCCCTTTGCAGCATTGACTTCATTTGCAGATCCGGGAGTTAAGTTCGGGCTCAAGTTTAACTTAGTGGATGAGGCTGCATTCCTAGATAGTGTCCCGGATAAGCCTGGTGCAGAGACTATATCTGATAAGGGAGTTACGGAGTCCAAGGCTCCGGGTAAACCCAAGGCTGCTAAAAAAGGAGGTAAGGCAAAGAGCAAAGCGAAAGATGCTAATGTTGTGTTATTGGATACTTTTCGAGCCAAGGATTAGTATTCTTAGAACTCTTTAGATGTTTAGGAGCTTAATGAATTAGTTTTTTAGATTAAGTTCAGACATTTTGAAGAATCTACTTTGTGTTTTTTTCTAATTCTTTGGATCGTTCCATACCTTTCTCTATAGCATTTGCTATAATATTCTCTAAATTTTGGTTATTTAATGATTCTATGACAGATTCTGTTGTACCTTTTTTGCTGCAGATAAGAGAGATTACATCATCTTCAGTTTTGTTCAGCTCCAGTAGGTTCTCGTATGTGTTGTAAATTAGGCTATTGATTTGTGATTCTGTAAGAGATTTAGCGTTTTTTAAAGCAGCTTGTTTTAAATATTTTATGATTAAGGCAAAATAAGCAATAGCACCACCATTTATTAGTGTTGATATATGCATGTCATATTCATCAGATAAGATCTCGCAAATACCAAAGCTTTTAAATAATGAGGTTGCAAAGTTTCGATCTGCCTGATTGATGTTTTTGTTAAAAAAGCAGCTACTAGTGCTATTGGCTGAAATGGCTGCAATATTTGGCATTAATCTTATTATTTTGCTATTCTTGCCGACTATATCCTCTATTTGTTTAGTATTTGTACCAGCTAATATTGAGATTATTAAGGTATTACCATTTGTAATTTTTATGAGGTCATTTTTTAACTGAGGTAATATCTGGGGCTTTATAGCCAGAAAAATTACATCTGGAGTACAGTTTAAATCCTCAATGCTGCCATATGTTGTAATATTCTTATGGCTAGTACTATAGTTACGATCAATAACAGCGTAATTGATATTACTGCAATTTTTTGCCAAGGAAGACAAAATCGCTTTTCCCATATTGCCACAGCCAATAAATAAGATTGTTTGCTTTTTATTCTCCATGATTTGTACCTGCAATCTGTCCAAGGTTCCCAAAAATCTGTTTGAGGATACTAAAGTTTCTATCCTCGTAATATGTTTGATTCTCGTTTAGTGTAATTTCATTTAAAGAGTCATACTCATTTAGTTTAAAGACTTTGTTGCCACTAGCAATAAATTCATAAATTATTGAATTGCTGATATAGTCTTTTTGTATTGGCGGGGTAACTCTTGTTAGGTTTATATATAAAATATGAATGTTATTATCAACCAAATATACTGTTGAGTTTGGACCAAGAATATTTGTAAGTTTTAGGATTGTTAAATCATCATTTGCTAAATTTTCTTTAACTTGGCTGATCATGTTGCTTTCTATATTTACGCCATGATTTTGGTCTTTGTATGTGCAGCTGGTAAAATTCATTGCAAATAATAAATAGCTGATATATATAATCTTTGCTTTAAACATGTGGATATAGCGGATGCTAGTTATTTAAGTTAAAACTTATGCTAGTTCATCTAATTCATATACTCAAGATAATTAAGGGTTAGAAAATGGCAGTTCCTAAAAAAAAGACGTCAACGTCAAAAAGAAATATGCGTAGATCGCACGATAAGATAAAACCTATTAATGTTATCTTTAATAAGGAAACAGGTGAGCCTCAGTTAGCACATCAAGTGTCAGTAGATGGTTATTATGGCAAGAGGCAGGTTATAGTGCCTAAGGTTAAAGAGGCTAAAGAGGAAGATAAGGAAAAGAGTAGTGATAGTAATGATGTAGCTGTAGAAGATCCTAAGGACTCTAAGTAATGGGTAGCTCACAAGCTATAATAGCCATTGATGTTATGGGTGGCGATAATGCTCCAGATGCAGTAATCTTGGGAGCGGATTTTTTCTTAAAAAAGAATAAGGATGTTAATTTCCTATTATTTGGTGATGAGGATAAATTTCAGCATCTCCTCGATAAAACAAAATATTTAAAAAATTATTCAACAGTTATTGATTGTAAAAAAGTAATATCTTCGGAGGATAATATTACTGTGGCTCTCAAAAATAGTCGTGATACTAGTATGAGGTTAGCTATAGAGTCAGTTAAAGATAAAAAAGCTGATGCAGTGATTTCATCTGGGAATACTGGTGCTTTAATGGCATTATCAAAAATTTGTTACAAAACCTTAGATGGTATAGATCGTCCGGCCATTGCTTCTGTAGTTCCTACTAAATTAGGTAATCCTTCAGTTTTATTGGATATGGGAGCTAATTCTCATTGTGATGCAAATAATATATGGCAATTTGCCGTTATGGGAGATGCTTATGCTAAGGTAATACTTGCTAATGAATCACCATCAATGGGGCTGCTTAATATTGGATCTGAGGATATGAAGGGAAATGAGGTAGTTAGAGTTGCTAATCAGTTGCTTCAAGAGTCAGATTTTCTTAATTATCAAGGCTATGTTGAGGGTAATGATATAGTTAGTGGTAAGGTAGATATTATTATTACTGATGGGTTTACAGGAAATATTGCCTTAAAAGCAATTGAAGGCACTGCAGTGATGTGTAAGCATTATTTAAAAAAGGGCTTTAAATCCTCACCTTTATCCATGTTGGGTTTTCTATTTTCATATTTGTCTTTAAAAAAGGTTTTTTCAAATCTAGACCCAAGAAATTATAATGGCGGCATGTTTCTAGGTCTTAATGGTATTACAATTAAGAGTCATGGTTGTTCAGATGCAAGAGGGTTTGCAAATGCAATTAAGGTGGCCAGGAAGTTAGTGATTAATAACATTAACGATAAAATAATTGATGAATTAAATCAAACAAGTTTTAAGGATTAAGAGCTTAGTTAATAAATTATGACTGAAATTTTCTCAAAAATAGTCTCATGCGGTAGTTATCTTCCAAAAAAAATAGTTACAAATGCTGATTTAGCGAAAACAATTGATACATCCGATGAGTGGATCTTTACAAGATCGGGTATTAGCCAGAGACATATTGCAGCTGAGGGTGAGTATACATCGGATTTAGGCTATCATGCAGCGGTTAATGCTTTAGAAAATTGTGATATAGATAAAGAGGATATTGATGTTGTAATAGTTGCAACTTCTAC
This sequence comes from Rickettsiales bacterium, assembly GCA_018659605.1. GTDB lineage: Bacteria > Pseudomonadota > Alphaproteobacteria > Rickettsiales > JABIRX01 > JADHOX01. Next base: position 3,220 of record JABJMA010000046.1, on the reverse strand, counting down.
CCCTGATAATATCTTTCCTTCTACAGCAACCAAAATTCAGCATAAATTAGGTCTAAAACATTGTTATGCATTTGATTTGCAGGCTGTGTGCTCAGGCTTTGTTTATGGTTTAGTAGTTGCTAATGCGCTGATAAAATCAGGCAGTGCTAAAAATATATTATTGGTAGGGGCTGAAACTTTATCACGTATTGTAGATTGGAATGATAGATCTAGTTGTGTTTTATTTGGAGATGGTGCTGGAGCAGTAATTGTATCAGCAAATACTCAAAATGATTCTGGGATAATAAGTCATGCCTTATTTAGTGATGGAGAATATTATGATATTTTAAAGACTACAGGTGGTCCATCGCTTACAGGTGGAGAGGGTAAGATAACAATGGAAGGACGTGAAGTTTTTAAGCATGCGGTGGGAAAGATGTCTGAGAGTGTTAAGATTGCTCTAAAAGAGGCCAATCTTGATTTATCAGATGTGGATTTATTAATACCACATCAAGCGAATCAAAGAATTATTTCTGCAGTAGGTAAAAAATTAGGTCTTGAGCCTAATAAAGTGGTTTCTACAGTTAAGAATCATGCAAATACTTCTGCAGCTTCAATTCCACTTGCATTAGATTATGCTTGCAAAAAAAACTTAATTAGTAATAACGATATCATAGTATTTGAAGCACTTGGTGCTGGTTTAACATGGGGCACGGTTATTTATAAATGGTAGACAACGTTACAAAAAAAAATTTAGCAGAGAATATATCTAGTCAAACGGGTATTTCATACTCGCAAACATCGTATATAATAGATGATTTATTTGATTATATTATTGAAATAGCGGATGAGAAAGGTTCGTTGGTAATACCTCAATTTGGAAAATTTCAGGTAAGAAAGAAAAAAGCTAGATACGGACGCAATCCAAAGACAAAAGAAGAATTTAAAATAGAAGAAAGAGAAGTGCTAACCTTTAATTGCTCAGAGGTATTAAAGGAATTTATAAATGGTTAAAAATGGTTGGTATTTTTGAAGAGGCCGTAAGGCAGAACTCGTTAAAAACAATTAATGAGGTAGCATTAGAACTTAGCGTAGAACAGCATGTGTTGCGTTTTTGGGAAAGTAAGTTTTCACAGGTAAAGTTAGTGAAGGGGAAAGGAAACCGACGCTTATATTCTCAGGAAAATATCAAAACATTAACTTTAATTAAGAAGTTATTATATGTTGAGGGATATACTATATCAGGAGCTATAAATTATATTAATAATGATGGTCGTAATATTAGTAATGACAATTTAAACGATATGTCATTACAAGAAGTTAAGGATAATTTAATTGAAATAAAGAAGAACCTTCAAATGCTAGTCGGTTAATTTCTGGTGGTGACTAAAAGTTATGCTCTCTAAATTTAGGCAAGCTTTTACGTTAGTAGAATTGGTTATTGTTATTTCTGTAATTGCTTTAATTCTGGCTGGTATGTTTTCTGCTGGTGGCCTAATTCAATCGGTTAAAATTACTTCTCAACATTCCCAATTTATTAAATATGAGGCTGCAATTTTACGCTTTGTTCAGACTTATGATGAGTTACCAGGAGATATAACTATTGCTTATAATATATGGGGAGATAATTGCGATAGCAATAGTAGTTATTGCAATGGTAACGGAGACTCAATAATTGGAGGCAATGGACAGGATATGGAGCGTGTTGTTGCATGGCGACATTTGTCGTTGGCCAACATGATAGAAGGTACATATGATGTATCTACATCTGCCATAGGTGGTGTCTCGGTTCCTTTAGGTAGAATAGATGATAGTATGATTACTTTTTCTTCAAATTATGAGTCCGATGGTTCTGCAACATTAACAGGTTATAATTCATTATATTTGGTAGCTAATGATTCATCATGCAATATCAGGCAGATCCTTACCTCTCATGAAATGTATCTAATTGATAAAAAGTTTGATGACGGTCTCACTACAGGTAAGATTTCCGCCGGTGAAAATGATGCTTGTGTGCCAACTATTTCTGGTTGTTTGGATAGTAGCACAAATAGTTATTCAAATATAGATGATAAAAAAACAAAACGTTGTTATTTAAGTTACGCTACGAAGTTTTCGTATAAGTAGTTGCCAATTCAACACTAGTGTTATAAATTAGTTTAAAAGGGTTTATAAACTAATTGATTATTTCTATAATATGAGAACCATAATCATTGCTCAAAATGAATTTGGATTAATTACCAAAGAAGATCCTAATTTTGATACAATATGTACTTATAACCTTCGTAGTTGTGTTGCTTTGCTTGTTACTATGCATTCAGGTAAGCAGTATTTGGGTCACATAGATATTGCAACTTCACAAGCAAGTATAGAAAGATTATTGATAAATCCATTAAAGAATTCATCTGACTTAAAATCAGTTAAATTAATAGCAAACTTCTCATTTTATGAAGATAGCTCTATATCAAAGGATATTAAAGCTTTAAGAATGGATAACTTGCTCAATCTAATGAAAGTTTTAAGCGGCCATAAATTAAATTATCAAATTATTAGAAATCCATCAGATGCTATTATTGTCACAAAAGATGATCAATTGATAAGTGCAGAATCAAGAAGAGAAACATCAGAATATGTTATTTTAAAAAAATCAGATGGTGAAGAAATAAGCTTGGCCCATGAATCAGTAATAAATGCTATTGCTAATTTAAATTCTATTTCAGTAATATATTCAAGAAACCAAGGCTTTCTAGATTTACATACTCGGTTTCAAGATCAAAAATTAATAAAAGCTAATCCAGAGATTGATCGTAATGGAAAGGTATTAATTCAAGATTCAAAAGATTCAGGATTTACTGAGAAAGAGCAGATATCTGAAGCATTAAGGGGTACATTTAAACATGATTTTGGAGGCAATCTATATCTGATTGCCAACTCAATTCTGACTATTATTGATTTTGAAAAAAGGTCGCAATCAGTTTTGGAGATGATTGAGGATTCTCAACCTAGTGCTAGCGGAGGATTTGTAGAAATGGTTGAGGGGCAGCAAAAAGTATCAAATACGCCAAATAGATAGTAAAGTTTCTGCTCAAAATTTACGTGTCCTTGTTGGCATAAACATTATATCTTTGATGTATAAGTTTGGCTTGGATATTGACTCGGAAGCTCTGCGTCAAGCTAAGTTGGGGCATGAAAATAATGTGGGGTCATCGAGTTATGAAAAGTAAACTGTTGCTTTTATGTA
>JABJMA010000045.1 GCA_018659605.1 Rickettsiales bacterium | reverse complement strand
GATTTTGTTGAGATGTTTGTCGGAGTAGGTGCTTCCCGTGTGAGAGATTTATTTGAGCAGGCTAAGAAACATTCACCATGTATTGTATTTATTGATGAGATTGATGCTGTTGGTCGTCATCGTGGCGCTGGAATCGGTGGTGGTAATGATGAGCGTGAACAAACATTAAATCAATTGCTTGTAGAAATGGATGGCTTCAATGAAAACCAGAATATCATTGTTGTAGCTGCCACAAATCGACCAGATGTTCTAGATAAAGCTTTGTTAAGACCTGGTCGTTTTGATAGGCAAATTACGGTTCCAAGTCCTGATATAAATGGACGAGAGCAAATATTAAAAGTGCATAGTAAAAAAGTGCCAATGGCGGGGGATGTGGATTTAAAAGTTATAGCAAAAGGAACTCCTGGGTTTGTTGGTGCTGATTTGGCAAATATTATTAACGAAGCAGCTCTTCATGCTGCTCGCTTTAATAAAAAACTAATTACTATGTTTGATTTCGAATTTGCTAAAGACAAGGTGATGATGGGTGCAGAGAGAAAGTCTTTGGTTATGAAAGATGAGGAGAAAAAGTTAACAGCATATCATGAATCTGGTCATGCAATTATAACTTTTTATTCGCCAGCATCTGATCCAATTCATAAGGCAACAATAATACCAAGAGGTAGGGCACTTGGAATGGTTATGCGTTTGCCGGAGGATGATAGATATTCCATGACTCGTGAAAAGTTAAATGCAGACATTGCGGTTGCTATGGGAGGAAGAGTTGCTGAAGAATTGATATTTGGTTATGAGAAGGTTACATCTGGGGCATCATCAGATATAGAGCATGCAACTAAAATAGCTAAAGCAATGGTGACGAAATGGGGTATGAGTGATGAAATTGGCCCAATATTACATGAGGCATCAAATGAAGAGTTTATCTCTATGGATAAGGCTAATATAATTGATGAGGAAGTAAAGAAAGTGGTAATGTTAGGCTTTAATACAGCTCAAGATTTATTAAAAAAGCATTCTAAGGATTTGCATAAATTAGCTGAAGCATTACTGAAATATGAAACATTAACAGGAGAGGAGATCAAGGAGCTTTTGACATCTAAAAGCTTTACTAAAGGCAAGAATGATGCTAGTTCTAATTATTCTTCAGGAAGAAAAACTACATTATAGAGTAGAGATGAGTGAAAAAAAATTAAATAAATTAGAAGGAGGCAAATTTCTTGAGCAGTTAAAATCGCTAATAACGCAAACATTAGACGATGGAAAAGCTCAGGATATTAAACTTCTAGATGTTTCCAAATCTACGGATATTTGTCATTATATGTTCGTTGCAACGGGTACATCATCTCGGCATATAACTTCATTAGCAGACCGTATTATTTTTGATATTAAGCATTCTGGAATGGATGTGGAATATCGATGTGAAGGTCGTATTGAGGGTAGTTGGGTTTTGATTGATTGCTTTGATATCATCATTCATTTATTCTTACCAGAATCACGCGAAGAATATCGTATAGAAGAACTCTGGGCATAATCTTATCTTAGGGTCGAGTCTATCTCTCTTAGTAAAAATAGAGATTTGTATTTCTTGAAAAATGGGCGGGACAACCCCGCCCACCTGTAACGTACAGGACCGGTAATAAGAGAAATGAGATAATCACCCCGTAGGGGCGGGGTCCTCCCGCCCGTGATTGCCCTAAAGTCAAACATGCATTTTGGTAGAAGAAAACCCATATGTTAATCTGTTTTAACATAAATTAAATCTCACCTGTTATGCGGGCGGGAGGACCCCGCCCCTACAAGTATCAACATCTGATATGAAATAAGAATTATAAATTGGGCGAATATATATCCTCCCGCACGCAAATAATGCCCGTATATGAATTAAGGTCTCCAGAACATATGGCTTGCAAACCAGCCAAATAATATAGCTAGAAAAATGGCCGTCAGGCCATATAAAACCTCATATTCATGGGCTAAATTATGTATGAATGATTCAAAGCCAACTTTTTTAGCATTGACTCTATGTACTTGCAGAGCTTTGATTTTTTCCCGATCTATAAGATAGGTTTCGATAGTGTATAAACCTTCTTGAATAGTCTTAGGAAAGAAAATTTCTGTTTTAAAGAAGGTGTTATTTAAATATGTTATAGGTTCTATATTTTGGGTAAAGAGGTTGTTTCTGAATTGTGACTCCATTAAGGCTTGTCTGTATGTATGAGTTTGATCTATCGATGCTGTTCCTCCGTAATTATAGGAAAGGTTTTGAAGTCCTATTTCTAAATTTTTTAGTAGGTTGTCATTTCCTATGCTCTCAAGCGTATTATTGCTTTTTATTTGATATAAATTGGGTAAATTACTAAATTCAACATATTTACGATCTACCCATAAACCAAATATTTTTTCTTTTTTACGTGTAATAAAGGATTTTTCAGGTCCCCTTATAACGATAAATATTTTACCAGCCTGATCTTTGGCACCAAAGAGTAAAATATTTTTTCCATTAAAATTTGCATCTATATTAATTGTATCATCAGATAATGCCGTAAAAATTGCTTGATTAGCGAAAGATGAATGACTGGTAATACAGCATGACAATATTGTCAGGAATAATAGGCTAATTTGTTTGAATTGTATTATTTGTTTTTTCATCCTATCCAAACATATTGGTTGAGAAGGGATCAAGTGGTTTAACAATAAAGCCTAAAACTAATTTAGTGACTACAGCGATTATGATCAAGGCTAGGAGTAAACGAAGTTTCTCAGCTCTAATAACAGAGTTAATCTTAATACCAAATTGTGCTCCAATTACAGATGCACTAAAAAGTATTGTGGCTAGAACTATATCTACAGAGTGAGTGGTAATAGCATGTAGTAAGGTAACGTTTGCTGTTATAAAAATCACCTGGAATAATGACGTTCCAATCACTATAGCAGCTGGCATGCCAATTATGTAGATAAGAGCTGGGACAATTAAGAAACCTCCTCCAATTCCCATAAGTGAAACAAGTATGCCAGAAAAAAAGCTAGTGACGATAGGAACTAATAGGCTAATTGTAAGGTCTGACTTAGCAAAATATGTTTGATATGGTAGTTTGGAAAAAAGTCTTTTTTTTGTTTTGTCAAATTTTGATGTTTGATTGGTTGTGTTCTTAAAAAAGGAGCTAAAGCTTTCAATTGCCATTGAGATGCCAATAAACCCTAATACCACTATATAACATAGGGTTATAACTAAATCAATATGACCATATTGTTGTAGATATTTAAATATTAGAACACCTATTGATGAGCCGGCGAGGCCTCCAATTATAAATATTGTGCCCATATGAAAATCTATGTTTTTTCTACGAAAATGTGATAAAAATGCAGAAAATGATGAGGCAATTATTTGATTTGCAGAAGATGCTACTGCAACAGGAGGGGTTATTCCTAGAAATATAAGTAATGGTGTTGCAATAAATCCGCCTCCAATACCAAAGACTCCAGATAAGATCCCTCCAGATAAACCTATTAGTAAAAGCATAAATATATTAATAGGGATGTCAGCTATAGGTAAGTATATTTCCATTATAATTCTAACAATTAACTAGGCTAATTAATGCAGATATTTGCAAAAATCTAGGAGTTTTATTTTATTAGTTAATATTAATCATGATATTTGTTTGAATGATTAGAAAATTATATTTTGGGCTCAGTATTTTATTCTTAAATATTATTAGTATATATAATATATTATCTTAGGTGTTATGAGGTAAGAAATTAAAAAAGGTAAATTGACTTTTTAATGAATATCTTTATATAGAACGTCATTTTTTGATTTAATATTTGCATAATTAATCTGTGACTAAAAACTACAAATCACTTGCCAATAACATTAGAGGATTAACTATTGATGCTGTTGAAAAAGCAGCTTCTGGTCATCCAGGTATGCCTATGGGTATGGCTGATGTTGCGACGGTTTTATTCCATAACCATTTAAAGTTTAACCCTAAAGATCCAAAATGGTTCGATCGTGATAGATTCGTTTTATCCACAGGTCATGGGTCAATGCTGATTTATTCTTTACTATATTTAACTGGTTATGAAGATATTACTTTAGATGATATAAAAGATTTTAGGCAGTTACATTCTAAAACTGCTGGCCACCCTGAGGTGGAGTTACTTGAGGGCGTAGAAACGACCACGGGGCCGTTAGGCCAAGGGCTTGGAAATGCTGTAGGAATGGCTCTTGCAGAAAAGATTTTAAGATCAAGATTTGGTGCAGATTTAATTAATCATCATACTTATGTTATTGTGGGTGATGGCTGCTTAATGGAGGGTATCTCTCATGAAGCTATATCATTTGCAGGTCACCATAAGTTAGCAAAATTGATCGTATTATTTGACGATAATGGGATTACCATTGATGGTAGTGTTGATATTAGTTGTACAGATGATCAGTTAGCTAGATTTAAAGCATCAAATTGGAATGTGATAGATATAGATGGTCATGATCCTCTGCAAATAAATAGTGCAATTGCAGAAGCTAAAATATCAGATAAGCCAACATTAATTGCTTGTAAGACTCAGATTGCTTACGGATCGCCAAATAAAGCTGGTTCTTCGGCATCTCATGGAGCACCACTTGGATCAGATGAAATTATAAAAACCAAAGAGAAGTTAGGTATTAGCCAAAAGGATTTTTATGTATCAGATGAAGATCTGGCAGAATGGCGTGCTATTATTGATAAGTCACTTCCGGAATATCATCGTTGGGTTAGGGATTTTACTAACAATCCAAATAAAGACTTATTAAATAAATATATCAATAATGATTTTTATAGCGATATTGCTATTAAGTTAGCTGAGTTTAAAAAAGACTTATCAAAGCAAGCTCCATCATTAGCTACAAGGCAGGCCTCAGGAAAGGTGATCGAATTTATTAGCCAGTATTTACCTAATATTGTAGGTGGGTCAGCTGATTTAACCGGCTCTAATAATACTAAAGCTTCTGATATGAAGGTTATCACCCCAGATGATGCATCTGGTAATTATATCTATTATGGGATTAGAGAGTTCGGTATGTCTGCTATTATGAATGGTATGACGTTACATGGAGGTATTGTTCCATATAGTGGTACATTTCTTGTTTTTACAGATTATTGCCGTCCTGCCATCAGGTTATCTGCATTGATGCAGCAGCAAGTTATTTATATTATGACTCATGATTCGATAGGGCTTGGTTCTGATGGTCCTACTCACCAGCCGATTGAGCATATTGCATCACTTAGAGCAATTCCTAATTTAAATGTTTTTCGTCCTTGTGATATTGTTGAGACATTAGAATCTTGGCAATGTGCTTTAGAAAATAAAACTGGGCCTAGTTTAATATGTTTAACTAGGCAGAAAACTAAATTTGTTAGAAGTGAAAACTCTTCTGAGAATAAGGTAAAATTGGGTGCATATGTGATATCTGATTGTGATAAACCAGATGCTGTAATTATTGCAACTGGTTCTGAGTTAGATTTAGCTTTATCAGTGCAAAAATCTTTACAGGAATCAAATATCAATTTACGTGTTGTTTCTATGCCATCAATGGAAAATTTTTATAATCAAGATCAGGGTTATAAAGATTCTTTATTAGGAAATGACTTACCGATATTTGCGGTTGAAGCTGCATGTTCATTTGGCTGGCATAAAATTATAGGAAATAAAGGAGAGTTTTTTGGTGTTGATGATTTCGGTATTTCGGCAGATGCTAAGGATATTTATAATCATTTTGGCTTAACAACAGAAAAAATATCAACAAAAATAAAAGAGGTTTTATTATGAATTTAAGATATATCAAATTATTAATAATTATCGTATTTTTTTCATTCTCTGCTCAGGCAAGAATTGAGAATAATAAGGTTTTTGGTGACTGGCTGGTTTCATGTAAATTAGCTAATGCTACTGATAAAAAGGGTGACTGTTTTATGGGTACTCAATATGAAGATGAAATGGGTGGTGGAGCAATAATCTTTACAAAATATTATTTAGCTTTTTCTCATAACGAACTTATACTTACTGAAGGTGTTGTGTTGAAAATAGATAATTATAAATCTATTGAGTCATCAATGAATACAGGGATATCGTCATTCTTTAAGAATATTGACCGTAAAGCACTTTCTGCCCAAATGATAAAAGGCAGGACACTTTTTATAGATATTACAAATCAATTAAATACACAGATATCTCTTATGGGATTTGGTGAGGCTTATAATTATTACTTAGATCATATTAACAATTAATTAGGATAGGGGAATGACAGTTAAATTTGCGATTAATGGATTTGGTAGAATAGGTAGAGCAGTTGCTAGAGCGTATTTTGAAGGAGGTTATCCAGGGTTTGAGTTAGTAGCTATTAATGGAATGGGAACTTCTGAACAAGATTTACACTTATTTGAATATGATTCTGTGCATGGACGTTTCAATGGATCATGTGAGGTCAAAGATGGTAACTTTGTTATTAATGATCAAGAGATAGTTTCATTGCATGAGAGAAGTCCTGATAAACTTCCATGGAGAGATCTTGAAGTTGCTGTTGTGCTTGAATGTACGGGTTTCTTTAATAAGAGAGAGGGTTGTCAAAGACATATAAATTCTGGGGCTCAGAAGGTTATCATATCATCGCCTGCAAAGGATGATGATATTAAAACCATTATTTATAAGGTTAATGATGAGATTTTAGCTAAGGATGATGCTATTATTTCTATAGGTTCTTGTACCACTAATTGCTTAGCTCCTGTTGTAAAGGCTTTGCATGACAAGTACAATATTACTAGGGGTTATGTCACAACAATTCATGCTTATACAAATGATCAAAATATTGCAGATGCCACTCATAAGGATCCAAGAAGGTCAAGAGCGGCAGCTTTATCTATGATACCTACATCTACTGGTGCTGCAAAAGCTATAGGTAAAGTCATTACTGATTTAGAAGGTAAATTAGATGGCTGTGCTATTAGGGTTCCCACACCAAATGTATCAATGATAGATTTTACTTTTAATACTGAGCGACCAATGTCTGAATCTGAGATAAATAGTTTAATTGAGTCAGCTACTTCTGATATGTTAGGATATAATTCAAAGCCTTTAGTTTCTATTGATTATAATCATACAACTCAATCATCAGTTTTTGATTCAACAGGAACTAAAGTAATAGATCAAACATTTGCACGTGTAGCATCTTGGTATGATAATGAATGGTCATTTGCTTGTAGGATGTTGGATGTTATGAAGTTGATGTTTTAATTTATATTAACTTAAAAATGCTGAATCTAGAAAATACCGATTTAACCAGTAAAAAAGTAATTGTTCGCGTAGATTTAAATGTTCCCATCTTACATGGTAAGGTCACAGATACTGAAAGAATTGAACGCATTTTACCAACTATCAATTACTTAATAAGTAATAATGCTAAAGTAATATTGATATCACATTTCGGCAGGCCTAAAGGCTCTTTTAATTTAGATATGTCACTTGCTCCTATTGTGGATAAGTTACAAGAATTTTTACCAGATATTGATGTAAAATTTGCGGTTGATTGCCGGGGAAGGAAGGCATCTGAAGCAGTTTCTGCTTTGCAAGAAGGAGAAGTTCTAATTTTAGAAAATTTGCGTTTTTACAAAGAAGAAACAGAGAATGACGAGGAGTTCTCAAAGGAGTTAGCTAGTTATGCGGACTTGTATATTAATGATAGTTTTTCTTGTTCACATAGATCGCATAGCTCGATTGATGGTATCACAAAATTCTTACCATCTTACCCAGGATTATTGCTTAAGGAAGAGATCTCGACTTTGGAGAAATATCTAACAAATCCTCAAAATCCAATGATATCGATTGTTGGAGGTTCAAAAGTATCAACAAAAATAGAGCTGCTAAAGCATTTAGTTGTTTGCTCAAGTGGTATAGTTATCGGTGGAGCGATGGCTAATACTTTCTTAAAAGCTCAAAATATAGATGTTAAAAATTCCTTAGTTGAGAATGATTTTTTGGATGTTGCAAAAGAGATATTGGTTTTGTCAGAGCAGCATAATTGTGAAATTATTTTACCAGAAGATGTTGTTGTAGCGAAGAATATTACCGACAGCCATGATGTTATGGTGGTACCGGTTAGGGCGGTCCCAGATGATTATATGATTTTAGATATTGGACCTGGAGCTGTAAATTATATCGCAGAGAAATTGGCTCAATCTAAAACTGTATTATGGAATGGCCCGCTTGGTGCATTTGAATTCCGCCCCTTTAATATAGGCTCTGAAGCTATAGCTCGCCATATATCACTTTTGACATCTCAAGGTAAAGTTATATCAATTGCAGGTGGCGGTGATGTTGTTGCATCGCTTAAAGGATCTGGCCTTAAAAACACACTTACTTATATTTCAACTGCGGGAGGAGCATTCTTAGCTTGGCTTGAAGGCAAAGACCTTCCAGGACTTGCCGCTTTAAAGAAATAATCATAGAGCTAAAACCAGCTCAAAAGCCTAATGGTTTTTTATCCGGGTGCCAGTCATTCCGCATATATAAATTGTAAAATAATGCGCGATGTTTGATATTATAGAGGCATCCCTACGAAATATTATTAATTAATCTCCAGTCGTTTGATACCAACCTTGGTTATTTGATTTCTATGTTTTTCAATAACTTTGAATTCAAAGTTATTAGATTTAAAGGTTTCGCTACGATCTGGAATTTTACCTGCTATATTAATCAGTAATCCTGCAATAGTAGCTGCATCATCTTCTGGAAGTTCGAAATCGAACTCTCTGTTAATATCACGAATTGTTGCCGAACCATCTGCAATAAGGCTATTCTGACCGGTTTTACGGTATGAAATTAGGGCACCCTTATCATGTTCATCTTTAATATCTCCAACAATCTCTTCTAGAATATCTTCTAAAGTGATAATTCCTTGTACGGCTCCATATTCATCGACAACAATAGCAAAGTGATTACGTTTATTTCTAAAGGCAAGTAATTGATCTTTTAATGATGTGGTTTCAGGAATAAACCAAGGCTTAGAGGCTATTTTGGTAATATCTAATTCTTTGAATTCTTTAGTAGAATATCTTTGTGCTTTTAGCAGGTCTTTTGCATGTATGGTGCCAATAATATTATCTTTATCACTTCTCCAAATAGGCATTCTTGTATAAGGACTTTTTAACATATGTTCTAATATTGCTTCATTGGCTGTATCAGCATTTAGAGTGTGCATATGTTTTCTATGGGTCATGACAGCATTTACATCAGTTTCGGATAAATCCAGAATTGAATCTAGCATGTCTTTATCTTCTTTTATAATTAGACCTTCTTTATGATGCAAATCTATAACGCCGCGTAATTCTTCAATAGCAGAAATAAGATCTTCTTTTTGGTTATGAGAGGTTTTATGCGGGGTAATAAATTTTTGAGTAAATATTCGAAGTAATCTAGCTAATGGTGTTAATATAATAAGGAATATACGAACATAAGGCGCTAATATTAATGAAAGTTTCTCTGCATTATATATAGCATAGGATTTAGGTATCACTTCGGCAAATATTACGAGTAGTAATGTCATTGTGATAGTTGATAATATAATAGCATTTTGATTAAACAAATTAATGAAAATCGTTGTTGTTAATACTGAGGCTAAAATATTAACAATATTATTACCTATTAAAATGGAGCTAATTAAAAGATCCTTATCGTTACGAAGATTGCTTACTAATAAGGCGCGTTTATTACCTTGTTTTTTTAATTTGTGGATTTTAGCTCGCGATAAGGAAGTTAGTGCTGTTTCGGATGAGGAGAAAAAAGCTGATAGAAAAATTAGTATAATGATAATCAGATAGTTTGGATTAAATAGGAAATTCTCCATTTTAATTATAAATTAGATTTAAAAACTGCTCAACAGAGCTATGATTAATGTTACGAGCAACATAAGCTTCACCAATATTGCTAGCTAAAATTAACACTATATTGCCATTT
>JABJMA010000044.1 GCA_018659605.1 Rickettsiales bacterium | reverse complement strand
CGGGGTGATTATCGCATTCCTCTTATTACCGCTTCCGTATGTTACGGGCGGGGAATCACATTCCACCCAATTTCATACTCCAAATTACATATCGGATTTCCCAACTTGTAGGGGCGGGGTCCTCCCGCCCGCTTTTCAACAAATACAAATCTTTGTTTTTTTACGGGTGGGGACGATTTATCCCCTCATGCCAATGGATTGACTATCGCTCTTGTTTACAGGCGGGCGGGAGGACCCCGCCCCTACGTGGTTATCCCCTCATACCTCTTATTACCATTACTGTAAGTTACGGGCGGGCGGAAGGACTCCGCCCCTACAAGTTGCAATATATATTGTGAAATTTGGATTATGAAATTGGGCGAATATACATACACCTCCCCGTACAATATAAATCTATATACAAATTAATCAAAACAGCATATATCTTCATCTTTGCTAAACTCACAATAATTAAAATGACTATTCATAAAAATGCACATTTAACACCATTTGGTAATAAGACAGAACTACTCATTCCAGCAGGATCAATTGAGAAGCTTAAACTTGCTGTGCATTATGGTGCTGATAGTATTTATATTGGTACTCCTGATTTATCACTTCGAACACAATCTGAATTTACATTAGAAGCATTAGTTGAGGCTATTGAGTATGCTCACTCACATAAGAAAAGAGTTTATCTAACGCTTAATTTATTCTCACACAATAAAGATATAGAAAAATTACCTATTTTTATTGAGACAATCAGGAAGGCAAAGCCAGATGGAGTTATTATTGCAGATCCTGGTGTTTTTGCCTTTGTTAAAAAGCATGCGCCTGATTTAGATTTACATATTTCTACTCAGGCAAATATCTGTTCATCACTAACTGTAGATTTCTGGAAGGATCAAGGAGCTGATCTATGTGTGTTAGCAAGAGAAGTTAGTTATAATGAGCTGAAAGAGATTCGCGAGAAATGTCAGAATATTAAATTGGAAGTATTTGTGCATGGTGCAATGTGCATGACATATTCTGGTCGTTGTTTATTGTCTAATTTTATGTCCGAGCGAGGTGCAAATCAGGGTAATTGTGCACATAGTTGCAGATGGAATTATAAATTAAAGATGCGTTTAAAAGATGGGACTATTAGCGAGCTTGAAATAAATGATAAAAATAAGGATATATTTGAATTCCTTCTTGAAGAAGAAATCAGGCCGGGAGAATTTATGCCTTTTGAGGAGGATGTCAGAGGCTCTTATATATTAAATTCAAAAGATTTAAATTTAATGCCTAAGCTGAATGAATATCTAGAATTAGGTATTGATTCATTTAAAATAGAGGGACGTAACAAAAGTTTATATTATGTAGCTATTGCCACACGCACATATCGTATGGCCATTGATGATTGGTATAAGGATCCAGAGAACTGGACAGCAGATAAATATCTCGCTGAATTAGATACATTATCAAATCGCGGTTATACGATTGCATTTCATGAAGGACGTCTTAAAAATCTTTCACATAATTATTTAAGTACTAAATCAACTTCTGAATGGGAGTTTGCTGGTATGATCTCAGAATGGCATAATGATCATATGATAATTGATGTAAAAAACAGATTAGTTAGTGGTGATGTAATTGAGTTTGTTCCCCCTGCTCCGCATGATACAATATTTCTACGTCTCTATGAGTTTATTGATGCCAATAAGAATGATGCCATTAAAGATGTTATTAATCCTGGTCACAAACCTAGAATTAAACTTCCATTATCAGTGTTTGATCAGGAAGATATCTCAACATTAAAAGATAGATTACCTTTATATACAGTTTTAAGAAAGGAGAAGGCTATAAATGCTGTTGAGAAGTCTCGTATCAAATATGATAAGGTTGCGAATAAAATAGAGAAAGGTGAGACAGCTGATAATTTATTAGCCAAAGCAAAGGATAATTTAATTCAAAATATTGATGAGAATAACATTACTAACCCTACGACAAAAACCCCTAGACTTGGTCTTGATGGTTGTTGTGGCCGAGGTTGTAATGGTTGTTTATTATTCTGGCATGATGATAAATATGCCTTAGCAAGAGATACCTTACAAAAACAAAAAATCGGTGTAATGTTGAAATTAGCATCCTAGGGATGTTAGTACATGCATATTCCCCCAATTTCATAATTCAAATTACATATTGTATGTTGCAATTTGTTGACGGGCGAAAAATTACATTTCGCCCATTTTCATAATTCAAATTACATATTGGATATTGCAACTTGTAGGGGCGGGGTCCTCCCGCCCGTTTTTCAACAAATATAAATCTTTGTTTATTTACGGTGGAGACGGGGTTATTATCTCATTTCTCTTATTAACATTCCTG
>JABJMA010000043.1 GCA_018659605.1 Rickettsiales bacterium | reverse complement strand
TGCAACTGTGATTCTGTATTCCATATATTTATTATCCGCCACTGGCGCATATGATGCAAGAAGTTTTATTGTAGATTAACAAAATATCAATATTATCAAAATACACAAAATTCTCACAAAAACACCCTATTTTGCTCTCTATTTTCCATAACAGATATTATGCGACAAGGCACAAGGCCCCTGTGCAACTGCGATTATGACTTGTTAGGCATTTTCTAAGTACTAAAAATATTTTTTATTATCTGCTTCCTCGTTAATTATAATTTCATCACCTAAATAATATAAAAATTGGTAAAATAGAAAGGATATGAAGTACATTTGATTAAGTATTTTAGACTAAAAACGTCTGACCCATGCCTCTGGCACCTAAAATAAAAAAACTTTTTGATAATAATGGATTTATAACTCTATGATACATACTGCATATATATTCGCTAAATATGGAGTGCCATCAATATAATACTCTAAATTAACAACTTCCTCTCGTCTATCAGTTTGGAATATCAACACTAAGCTGAGTCATTTAATAAAAAACTTAATTGCTATGTAGAAAATAATTAGGTTTACTGTCACCGAAACTTCCAACTAAACTTATTTCTAAAAAGAATACGAAACAAATAAAATGGAGAACGTAGTTAGAAAATTAATAAGAAAAGGAGAAAGCCACCCAAAGGATCATATAGAATTTAAAGAATCTCATTCGGCAATACCTATTTCTATTTATGAAACTGTTTGTGCCTTTCTAAATACCCAAGGTGGAGATATTTTGTTAGGAGTAAAAGATAATGGGGATATAAGTGGAATACTCCATGAATCCGTTAACCAGATGAAACGGAGTTTTGTAAATACCGTAAATAGTCCTAATCAACTTAACCCTCCCTTTTGTCTTTCTGTTAACGAGGTTTCCATTGATAATCAAATAGTCTTACATATCTTTGTTCCAGAAGGTTCTCAGGTTCATAGATGCAAAAATAAGATTTATTTACGAAACAATGAAGGTGATTATGATATAACAAATAATGAAGCCCGAGTTGCAGAGCTGTATGCAAAGAAACAAAACTCTTATTCAGAAAACAAAATCTTTCCCTATGTAGCAATTGAAGATTTAAGATCGGACTTGATAATAAGAGCTCGAAAATTGGCCATCATTCAAAATCCTAACCACCAATGGCGAGAAATGAATGATCTGGATTTATTAAAGACTTCATCTCTTTATCAAAAAAATCCCATGACAGGAGAGGAAGGAATATCTCTGGCAGGTATTTTGCTGTTTGGAACCGATGAACTTATAGCCTCTGCTGTACCAAGCTTTAGAATTGATTTAATTAAAAGAACCGTCAATTCGGATAGATATGATGATAGGGTTGATCTAAGAACCAACTTGATAGAAAGCTATGATAAAATAATGGAATTTATTGCAAAACATTTACCAGACCCCTTCTACTTAGAGAACGAACAAAGAATCAGTCTGAGAGAAAATATATTTAGGGAAATCATTGCAAATATTTTAGTTCATAAAGAATATCTAAAATCAGAGCCAACAAAGTTAATAATAGAAAGAGATAAAATTTATACTGAGAATAGCAACAAACCCCACATACATGGAATTATAAATTTAAAAAATTTAAAATCTCATCCAAAAAATCCCAATATTGCCAAGTTTTTCAGACAGCTAGGAAGAGTTGAGGAGTTAGGATCGGGGGTGATAAATCTATATAAATATTGCAAATTATATACCGGTAAAGACCCTATTATAAATGATGACAATATATTTAAATTTACTCTACCTTCTACACTTCTTTTAAAAGAAAAAAACAAGAGTGATCAAGCTAGTGATCAAGCTAGTGATCAAGCTAGTGATCAAGCTAAAAATAAGCCCGGGAACAGTAAATCCCTAGAAAATATCATAATAGAATTATGCAAAGAGCCTAAATCATTAAAAGAGATAGCTAGTAGCTTAAGTTATAAAAGCAGAATTCATGTCAAACAAAAGATATTAAATCCCTTAATTAAAAAAGGAGTGATCAAACCTACGGAAGCCAAGGAAACTAGTATGCACCAAAAATACATATCTACTAATTTCACGAAATAATGTACAAGATTCAACATTAAAAAGAATTAGAAGATCAATACAAGAATTTATATAGCTTGAAGCATGTAGTTTTTTTTGAACTCAATCCCTAATAATACTTTCACTAACCAACTATATTATTGGTATGAGCCAACCTAGAATTAACAGTTTCTTCTCGACTATCAGTTAGCAAGGGAGCAGAAGAAATCATCCTTATTTCGAGAGAGTGCGTTAATCTAACTGTGTCACCTTCTATAATCTTCCCTCAAACGCTATATCAATTTGCGAAATGATCAAGGACCAATTCTGCACCGGCATAGTCCATTTTTTTAGAGTGTTGATTATAGCTGCATAAACCAATTTTA
>JABJMA010000042.1 GCA_018659605.1 Rickettsiales bacterium | reverse complement strand
TGCAACTTGTAGGGGCGGGGTCCTCCCGCCCGCAGAGCAAGTGAGATTTGTATTTATGTTATGACGGATCAACATATGGGTTTGCCTCTATGAAAAATGCAAGTTTGGCATCAGGGCAATCACGGGCGGGAGGACCCCGCCCCTACGGGGTTGTTATCGCATTCCAATTATTGACTATTGTATATGTTACGGGCGGGAAAACCACGCTCCTACAAAGAAGTGATAATTAATAAGGTTATTGCAAACAACACATAATCACTTGTTACGCGGCTTCGATATAATTAAGTACGATCTTTTTAAAATCCTCTGTAATATTATCGCCGGATAAAACAGCGACTCTTTTACCATCTACAAAGACTGGGCAGGCAGGCTGTTCGCCGCTACCAGGTAGTGAAATACCAACATTTGCGTGCTTACTTTCGCCTGGACCATTAACAATGCAACCCATCACGGCTATTTCGGCGCCCTTAGCTCTTGGGTATTTATTTCGCCAGACCGGCATGTTCTCATCAATAAAATCTTGAATATCAACAGCTAATTGCTGAAAATATGTTGAGGTAGTTCTACCGCATCCAGGACATGATGTAATAGTTGGGCGGAATTTTCTTATTTCTAAACTTTGTAATATTTCCTGGCAGATTTTTACTTCTTTAGTTCGAGCTTCGTCAGGCTTTGGCGTGATAGAGACACGAATCGTATCACCTATTCCTTGATTTAACAAAATAGATAATGCTGCTGTTGAAGCAATTATGCCTTTATCACCAATACCGGCTTCTGTTAAGCCTAAATGTAGTGGGTATTTGCATTGTTTATTAAGCTCAGTATAAACAGCTACTAAATCTTGAACACGGGACGTTTTGCAAGAAATAACGATTTTATCAGCGGCTAGACCAATCTCTTCTGCATAACGGCTTGAAGATAATGCCGACTCAATCAATGCTTTCCGCATAATTTCAGAATTAGGGAATGGTTGCTCTAGCAACAAATTATCATCCATCATTTTTTTAAGTAACTCTTGATCTAAACTACCCCAATTAACCCCGATTCTAACCGGTGTATCATTCTTGATTGCATGCTGGATAATAGTTTCAAAATTCACGTCTCTTTTAGATTTATAACCTACATTCCCTGGATTAATACGATATTTATCTAACACTGGTCCGAGCTCCTTAACTTCCGTCAGTAACCTATGGCCATTATAATGAAAATCACCAACAAGCGGGACATCATAGCCTGCTCTTATTAACTCGTTTTTAATAGCCGGGATGGCCTGTGCTGCCGCGCTGTCATTTACTGTTAGCCTGACAATTTCAGAACCAGCATCGCTTAGTTGTTTAACCTGAGCAACGGTAGCTATAATATTTTTAGTTTCAGTATTTGTCATTGATTGCACAATTACAGGATGGCCTGATCCCATAATTAAATTACCAATTTTTACTTGATGTGCTTTATGTCGTTTAACAAAAATTGTCATTTATAAATTCCTCAATAATATTGGACATGTTATCAAATTATAAAAATGAAAACTTTCAAAGATTATTTTAATTATAGATTTTTCAATCAGCAGATAATATAAGGTAATAGCGCAAATACAAGAGATTTACCAATGAAATTCACCACTAGCTGGCTTCGAGATTTTTTAAATTTTGATAAAAGCCTTGATACAATATTAGAAACCTTAACAAATAGCGGCCTTGAAGTTGAGGAGGTGATCGATTTAGGTGCAGAATTATTAGATTTTTCTGTAGCTCAAATCATCGATTTTGAGAAACATCCAGATGCAGATAAATTAAATGTCTGTAGAGTTGCTACAAAAGATGGCGAGTTGCAGATTGTTTGCGGAGCACCTAATGTCAAAAAAGACATGAAGGTAATTCTAGCTCCGCTTGGATCTATTGTGCCCGCAAATGCAATGAAAATAAAAAAGGTCAAAATTCGTGGAGTTGAATCCTGTGGAATGATGTGCTCTTTAACAGAGTTAAATCTAGGCAATGATAGTGAAGGCATTATTGAGGTAGATCCTCAATATTCTATAGGCACCAAAGCTGCAAAAGTTTTTAACTTAGATGATAGCTTAATTGAGCTGGCAATAACCCCTAATCGTGGTGATGCTGTATCTGTTTATGGTATTGCCCGAGAGTTAGCTGCAAATAATATTGGCCGCTTAATCCCCCTTAGCTTTCCTGACCAAAAAGCTAAATTCTCTTCTGACCTATTGATTGCAAATAAGAATCCTGAACTTTTTAGGCAATTTAACATTATGGAAATCCGTAACGTTAAAAATATCGAATCGCCAGACTGGCTTAAACAAAGGCTCGAATCTGTTGGAATCGCCCCAAAGTCTGCATTAGTTGATATCACTAACTATATGTGTATTGCCTATGGGCAACCCATGCATTGTTATGATAAGGCTAGAATATCTGGCAATATCACCTTAACGTCATTAGAAGAAGCAGAGGAATTTGACGGTCTTGATGCTAAACAATATAATTTAGAGGTTGATGATATAGTCATCCGCGATACTCATAAAATCATTGCTCTTGCTGGGATTCTTGGTTCTGAGAGCTGTGGGTCCAGCACTACTACCACAGATATATTCCTTGAGGCAGCCGAGTTTGATCATATCGCGGTTACAAAAACTGGCCGAAGACATCAAATAAACAGCGAGTCTAGATTTCGCTTTGAGCGCAGGATAGATACGGGAAATGTTGCAAACTTCCTAAACATAGCCGCAAAACTAATTGCTGATATTTGCGGTGGTGAAGCATCAAATATAATATCTATTACACCTAATGGGTCATTGGTCCCTAATATAAAATTAAGCTATAAGAAAATAAGCGGATATCTTGGCATAGATATTTCAATTAGCGATATTGACAAGATTATTTCTCAGCTTAATTTTACAATAGTCAATAAGACAAGCTCAGAAATTATAGTCTCCCCTCCTTCATATCGTAATGACATATCACTAGATATTGATGTCATTGAGGAGGTTGCTAGAATTTATGGCATTGATAAAATTCCAGAACAAAAATTTGATCATAAATTAATACACCCTGAGCTAATTAGCAGCCCTAGTTATTATAATGTAAAAAAGAAATTAACTGCTTGTGGACTAAATGAAATCATAAACTTTCCCTTCACAAGCCATATAGATAATGCCAATTTTGACCAGGCCCATCAGGCTATTTTGATAATAAACCCAATTAACACTATAGAAAACCAATTAAGAGTTTCGTTAATAGGCTCCTTGTTAAAGCAAGTCAGCAACTCACAGAAACGTGACCTTAATATGCAGAGCTTCTTTGAAATAGGTAATATTTGCCATAATGACGAAGACTCAATAAAGGAAGAGCAGAGGCTGGGGCTCGTTAGGGTTGGGGCAAGAGCTCATAAACAAGTCAATAATGGCTCTGCTGATTTTGATATATTCGATATTAAAAGTGACTTGGAGCAAGTCTGCAGCACTTTAAATATCCCTATTAATAAATTAGTCTATACAGCCTCTGATTCAATCAGTTTACACCCGTCAAAAGCATTTAACATTAATTATGCTGGAAAGCATATTGGGATTATTGGGGAATTGCACCCTTTGCTAAACAAGTCTTACGATGTCATAGGCAAAGTGCAGATTTTGGAATTAATTCTTGATAATATTAGAATAGCTACAAAGAAATCCCCCCCTTTCAAAATAAATGATTTGCAAAAATTAAAGCGAGACCTTGCTTTTGTTATCTCTGAAGAAATAGCAGCAGGAGTCATTCAAAAAGAAATCTACAAGCAAGCACCGGAAATAATACAGCATATTGCAATTAGTGATGTTTATAAAGATAAAAATATTGGTGATGGATTTAAATCTGTTGCTTTTAACATGATAATTCAACCTCAAAGTGACAATCTTAATGCACAAGCAATTGATAAAATAATGGGCAAAATAATTACACATATTGAAAGTAAGTTTAATTGCAGGCTAAGGGCATAAATGACTAGCTTTAAAACAAAGTTTAATATCTATTTTCACTGTCTTAGACGTGCTGCCATGGACACTATTCGACATGATGGCGTCGAGCATGCTGGCTATTTATCCTTTTTGGCCATTTTGTCACTTTTTCCTTTCTTGGTATTCCTATTCTCTTTTGCAGCCTGGCTGGGAGAAATCTACCTTGGTGAAGAATTAGCTAAAATCATTATTTCACATCTGCCCGATGCTCATGGGGCCACACTTGCTATACGTATCAAAGAAATCACTTCTGGGCCACCTCAGAACCTTTTAAATATTGCAATTTTAGGTGCTATTTGGACCGCGTCTTCATCAGTTGAAGGGCTAAAAACAATATTAAACAGAGCTTATAGGGTTCACACACCGCCCTCATATCTATTTCGTCGACTTATGAGCATTGCCCAGTTTCTTTTGATGGTATCAATCATTATTATTACGATGACATTTATGCTTATTTTGCCCTTTCTTATAGATTGGCTAGAAAATCTTCTTAATATCAACGATCTATTAGGCGGTGCAAATAGATATGTAATAGTTCGATATGGAGTCTCAATGACGATTTGGTTTTCTATTATTTCTCTTATTTATTACTTTATCCCTAATTTAAAGCAAAGCTGGAGAAATATTATGCCAGGAGCTTTTCTTGTAGTAATTCTATGGTCTATTATCAGTACATTATTCTCAATATATCTAAGTAACTTTAATCAAGTAAACCTTATATATGGTAGCTTAGCTGGCTTTATAGTAGCTCTTTTATTCTTTTACTTACTGTCCATGGTCTTAATTTTTGGAGCGGAGTTTAATTATGCCGTAGAAAAAGCCACCGGGTTTAAATTTAAAGAGAAGGTTAAAAAGATCCAAGAAAGTAAAAAATAGCAAATATGCTATAAGCTGGGAGATGAGAGGTCTTTTTCTTTGACTTATATGGTGTTTGTTATAAAAAAAATAATAAAAATATCTATTTTCCGAATAATTATGAGTGATTCCCCTACTGACCAAAATTTCGAAAGTTTTTCTACTCAAAGAGCTACAGTTAAAGCCATTGACGAGCTGCTTTATAAGCAAGTCCCTATCTTAGATAAAGGGTTTGTTAGAGTGATTGACTATATGGGATCCGACGAATCCATTGTTCAATCGGCTCGCGTATCATATGGTCAGGGTACAAAGAAATTACGACAAGACCAGGGTTTGATTAACTATTTAATGCGCCATCGCCATACCACTCCATTTGAAATGTGCGAAATTAAATTCCACATTAAACTGCCTATCTTTATTGCTAGACAATGGATTCGTCATAGAACCGCCAATGTAAATGAATATTCAGCTAGATATTCTGTTTTGGGCAAAGAATTTTATGTTCCTGATCGTGAAAATCTATGTTCACAATCAGATACAAATCGTCAAGGCCGCGATGAGACATTGTCAAATGAGGAGGCAAATAGAGTATTAGACATAATCAGAGGCGACTCTCTAAAATGTTATGATCATTACGAAGAAATGCTTAATACTGACCTAGAGGGCAATATCCTGGATGAGAACAGGCAGGGCCTAACGCGTGAATTAGCACGTATGAACCTAACATTAAATTACTATACGGAATGGTATTGGAAGATAGATTTACATAATCTACTTCACTTCCTCTCACTACGCGTTGATTCGCATGCGCAATATGAAATCAGAGTATATGCTCAGGCAATGCTTGATATTGTAAAAGCATGGGTCCCACTAGCATACGGTGCTTTTGAAGATTACCGTATGAATTCTTTTGATTGCTCTCATAAAATGATAGACGCCATTAATCGTAAATTAAAAGGCGAAGTTTTAACTTTAGAAAATTCCGGCTTAACAAAGCGCGAATGGAATGAGCTTGCAGCTAAATTTGCTATTTAAATAATGTAGGGTCAGTCTCTCCCGCCCGGGAAGTATATTCAGAATTTGTTTAATCACGGACGGAAAACCCGACCCCCACAAAGTTATTTTATGCCGATAACCTCAATGAAGTCTATTTCGCTATCGGAAAGATCAAATTTTGCAATATTTAGATCGGCAGTCATATGCTCCTGGCTTGTGGTACCAGTTAGTGGATTTATACCTATCTGGATTGCAAATTTAAATATAATTTGAGCAGGCATCACTTCGTATTTCTCCGCTAGACTAGATATCTCTGGGTGGTTTACAATATCAGGATTTGCAGTTAGCAACGAGAATCCTTGATAAGCTATGTTATGCTTCTTGCATAATTCGCGGATTTGCCTATCCCAAGCTTTGTTGGCAAAGCAGCGGTTTTGAACTGTCATTGGCTTTGTTTCAACTTGCTCTATTAGTAGTTTTAACTGCTGGTAATTAACATTGCTAATCCCTATAGATTTAACCACACCCTTTTTATATAATTGCTCCATAGCTTCCCAGACAATAAAATCCTCTGTTCCAAGTGATGGATAATTATAAGGACCATGCAATAAATATGAATCTAAATAATCTGTATCAAGATGCTGAAGCGAGCTGGCACAGGATTGTCTAACTTGCTCAACTAAATCAGCATTTGCATCATATGGTAATCGATGATCTTGCCCACCTATAGAAGTAAACTTACTTTGTAACCATAATTTATCACGCGAGATCTCCTTACCAACAACCTTCTTTAACGCCTCTCCAACTAAAGCTTCGCTATAATGCTTAGCTTGATTCGCGGTATCTATAGCTCTAAAGCCTGATTTTAAAGCCAAGCTAACTAAATCAGTTGTGGTGGCTCCCTTCCAAGCTGTTCCGTAAATAAAATTTGGCATATGCTATAAATAAAAGTTACCTATAACGCCTACATAGATTCTACTTAAAGTTAAAGAAGTTTATGTAGGCTTATTATCTGGGCAGACACACGGGAGCCGCCCATACATAGGTTAATGGGTAGTAGGAGCATAACCATACATATTTACCTCCCGTAAGTCTGTTCGGTATTTTGTAACGCTCTAACCTTTTTTACATTTGCAAAATAGCTGTCTATCTCACTATCGTCATCACTCTCTAATAATTTTAAAAATAATTCCGGCTCTCCAAATCCACCCCTCTCTCTTACTACAGGGTCCAGATCAATATTTTTAACCAAATTATTATATTCTACAATTTCTCGATCTGTAGCTAAATGATTTTTTAAGCTACAAATACCCACATGACGACTTACTACCATAGAACGCATTCTCACAGGACTTTGCTCACGCAATATTGTAGCCTCTGCATCTAGATGCTGCTCTTGAGCCTCTTGAATAAGCAAGTCTTTTCCTTCTGGATCTAGAAACCCATTACCCAATTTTGTTGCATTACCTAGCTTTCCTCCCTTCTTTTTCTTTAGCTTCTTATCTTTAGATACAGCATTTGAGTTGCTATTAGCTTCTGTAGCTAATAACTCTGCCTGCATTTTCTGAACATGCTCATCTATTTGCTCTATAAGGTCTTTAAATTTTACCTCCTTATCTTTAGGCACCAAATCTACATTCTCAGTTTTAAACTCCTTTCCACTATTAATTAAAATATTAACAACTTCTCGATCACCATTAGATGCTGCTATCTGCATGGCAGTTTTGCATGATTTGGATTTCTTCCTAGCCCCCTTTGTAAGATCAGGGTCAATTTGGCAACCACTATCGATTAATAATTGTATTAGTCTGAGGTAATTTTTATTCTGACCTCCATGACTTAACATATGAGTCACCAGGGTATCACCTTGCTTATTTTGCCAATTCGCTTGAAACTTGTCACTTTGAAGCCAGCGCCAGACAATCTCAAACTCTCCTTTAGCGGCATAATCGCCTATATTTTTACTTACCTCCTCTTCATCAAGACCATGCGGATATTCCCTTGGAATGTAACATAACTTCATAAGCTCTAAGGCTTGCTCTGATTCAGATAAGTTTGCATTATTTCTTATTTTTGCTATAGCTAAAAATATGCTTTCGGCACTTTGTTGGCCTGAGGGTGCCATCACAGCTATATGCGAATCTATTGATGCTGAGGCATAATTACCAATGACTAAGTCCAAAAGATTAGTCGCAGATAGGCTATATTTCACGCGATCAAGTAATAATATTACCAACACCACATTCTTTATATTGTTTACTGTGTTATCAGTATAAAATCCCATACCCAATGCCGTCTTCCCACTGAGTTGGCTTTTTTGCGAGAATGCAGTCATGGCCTCCTGCCGATATTTTAGGATTAAAAATTTAACAACTTTTAAATCTGGGCTTATGCTTTTATAATAGCTAGAGCACGCATAATGAGCATTATTCAATCCATTATCATCGCTTTTATATAATAACGCTGGATCCTTATTTAAACAATATCCAACAATTCCAACATTATCATTTAAGGCAGCTAAATGTATTGGCAAAATTCCTTTAGCAAGCCCTGTATCAAGCCTTGCTCCGGCCTCATGCAACTGCTTAAACAATTTTATATCCCCAAAAATAGCCGCATAATGGATTGGATATAACCCCCCAGCATCTGGTTGATTTATTTGATCTGGCTTACCCCCCCCCAAGCAATCGATTAACCTCAATTGATTTTATCATTTTTGTATTATAGGGCCACTCTAAATATGAGCACATATGATCACTGTCGCGCAGCTGATATGCTTCTATGATACTCGTCATATCCTCTGCCTTATAACCACAAATGCATAACGCCTTTAATAGATAATTAAAATATTGGTTATCTATTTTTCTTTCCCAAACAAGCTTTATCCCTTCTGGTAAGGCAACTGCTTTTTGTAATTCTGGACGATAATTTATTAATGTTTGGTTTAATTTTGCTATCAAAGACTCCCTATTTACGGTATCATTACCTAATGATCTATACCATGCCATAAAGTCATTATATTCTCTGATCATACGAGAATCTCCTATGGACTCTACAATATTATTATAAAAATTACCTTTATCAATAATCCCTTTATTGACTGATGTGAGAAGATATGTAATGGCAAACGGGTTATTAACCATAGATAATAACTGTGGCTCTTGCTGACTAGTTGATCTAGTACTGCAATCTACTTGCTCTTGCAGTTTAGCAACAAACTCCCGCCTTTGCTGCTCTGTTATCCTATATTTAAATGCGCATAGATTCTCTGCAATCAAGTCGAGATCTTGCTCCATATCCAACATATCCACTAATATTTTGGCTATTACAGTATAATTAATAGGTTTTGGTGTTGTTATAGCATTCAATAAGGGCTTATTCTCAACTTCTGTTATATTCAGATCAATTTCATATTTTTGCGCAATAATTTTCTTAATACATTGTGCATAAGCTATATCACTAAACTCTATTCCTCCCAAAGAATTCAGAATTCTAACCTTGCCGGTAATCTTGCCTACCTGCTCGATTAAGCATATATGCAGAATGCCCCATTGAGTCAAATTATAACGAAATGGAGCTATTAAATCTATTTGCGATATTCCCGCCTTATTACGCAAAGCTTCAATGTCTTTATCTAACAATGGTGTATATATTAAAAATTTCTGCTTATATTGCTCCATTAATTCGTCCACTCTATAAATCTCACCAATATTTAATAGAGAGAGGGAAGGTAATACCCGTCTTAACTTATCATCCTTTCTAACTGTCTGATTATCACATGTTACTAATGTGCCACATTTATCAGAACCAATCTGCTGCATCTGCGCTAAAAACAAAGCATTAATAATTATTTGCCAATCAGAATTGTTCGCAGCATATTCAGGCATCATACATTTTAGGCTAATTTGTGCCATAGATTCTTGTTGTACTTGCTCCAATTCAGCCTGCTTTGCACTCGCTTGAGCCGCTAACTCTTGAAAGGCTTGTTTAGAAGACTCTGGTACAGAAGCCATATGTTTTGATGTAAAATCTATTCCCGCATTTACTAAAATTCGCACAATCACATAATTACCCTCCAATGCAGTTTCTCTTATTTTTAACTTTCCTGCAATTATAATATATCCCGGATCCCGTTCATAAGCAAGCCCGACACCATTATCTACAAGTAATTGAAATAAAGCTTTATAATCTTCCGCTCTAGGATTTTGATTAACTACATGATAAAGTAAGGAATATCCTCGCTGGTCTAATAGATCGGCCTTAAAATCTGGGCCATTAATCCATTGCCAAATAGTATCCATATTATTCCCGGCTATCAATCCATATATATCAGCACTAGGTGGGAATTCTGCTGCATCTAAAGGATAAATAATATTCAGAATCTTAAGACATAACACCGATTCTGTTAAGCCCTCGCTTGGTATTGCCTCTATTAACTTATACTCTTTTGATTTATCAGGAGCCATCCCATCATTATTACCAATAATAAAAGTAACAAGATCTCTTACGCTTATATTAAGTTCTGCTCGATCAACTAATAAGTTCAATAACAGACCGTTTGCCATGGGGGTGCTAGGCCGAGCCTAAAGATAAGGCTGTGTGGTGATCTTGATTATTTCTTGCTCGCAATAACGCTGCTACTTCTGTCGGAAAATTCTTAAATAAAAACTTTAACACTCGTGCATGCCCGCTAGCTTCTATGTGATATGATAAACAGGCATAATGCATAAGATTGTACCCCATATTGTCACATGATAATATTTGTTCTGGATTCCGACCAAGGCAATAACCGACTATATCTGCATTATCATTGAAGGCCGCTAAATGTATTGGCAAGATCCCTTTAGCAGAGCTTCCATCAAGCCTTGCTCCAGCCTCATGCAACTGTTTAAACAACTTGATATCCCCAAAAATCGTCGCATAATGGATTGGATATAATCCCCCAGCATCTATCTGAATAGCTGCAGCCTTATCTTTCTTATTGATTATCGCATGTAATTCTACTAATTTAGACTTGTTAAATACCAAGCTCTTATTTGTTAAATTGGTAAAATTATCTACCTCTTTAACACCCTTCCCAGATCTCATAACGCCCTTACTCTCATATTTACCCGGCTTATAATATTCCTCTTTTATTTATGCAAGCTTATTATATGGGGTCGGACCTGCCCCCTACCATTTTCAATGGGCAGGAGTAAGGAGTGGCGCGACCATGCATATTTATCTCCCGTAAATTTATTCGGTATTTATTCCGTCACGGGCGGCAAAACCCATCCACTACGAGAGTTAATACAACAAACATATATGTCATGAATCCGCGGATGATTGTTAATCCTTGAAAATCACCACTTCGTTCTTTTTGGTATAAAGTAATTTTTCACGAGCTTGCTCTTCAAGAAAATCCTTATCTAGGGTCTCTGGTGATAGCGCTCTAATTTTGCCTTCGTAATTAGATAATTCTGATTTTGTTCTTTCATACTCTGCCATTGTTGAGCTTAGTGTACTTTGCCTATTGGCCAGATTTGCTCCTATATCCGCTCTCATCATTTGGATAACGAGATATAACAAAATCGCCGAGGTAGTCACAAAAAACAGAATAAGGCTAAATCCCACTTTATCTTTATTAAATATTAGCACATGCAACCTTTATTCTTTTATTCTTTTAGAGCCTTAAGTCCGTAAAGTAGGTCTATCGCCCTTGCTAGCTGATAGTCGCTTTTGTATATCTCTTGCAACTTCTCTCGCTTAGTTAAGTCAGCAGAAGCTTTTTCCTCGCCTTTTATTTCTATATGCCCCGGAAGGTCTGATTCTTTTAGATAATCACTATTTTGATTGGCCTCAACATAATGCTGGTCTACAAAAATATCTGGTTCTATGCCTTCCGCCTGGATTGAGCGCCCCTTAGGCGTATAATATGTAGCCGTTGTAAGCCTAATGGCTAATGTTTTGTCAATCGGAATAACCGTCTGTACGGACCCCTTGCCAAATGACTTAGTCCCCATAACAACAGCGCGCTTATGATCTTGCAATGCTCCAGCTACAATTTCTGAGGCAGATGCAGAGCCACCATTAATAAGCACAACTACAGAAATGTCTGCGACATGGTCATTCGGATCGGATATGTATATTTCATTTGAATTCGGTGCCCTACCCTTTGTAGATACCACTAGCTGCTTATCTAGGAAAAACCCTGACACAGCAACAGCCTGGTCTAACAACCCTCCAGGATTATTTCGCAAATCAAGCACTATGCCCGATGGCTTCTGTTTCATTTTCTTTGCTAACTTCATATAATGAGAGTTCAAAGTATCATAAGTTTGGGCTGAAAATGATGCAACCCTTAGATAGACAATGTCACCAGCCTTAATATCAGATTTAACTGTTTGTAATTTAATGGTAGAGCGAACAACCCTAAACTCCAACGCTTGGGCCTCCCCTTCTCTAATTATGGTTAATTTAACACTAGTGCCCTTTTTCCCTCTAATATTGTTTACAGCCTCATTAAGTGCCATATTTCTAACCGGCTTGTCATCTATCTTAATAATATAATCCTGACTCTTGATGCCAGCAACATAGGCAGGGCTATCATCTATTGGAGACACAACTTTTAAGGCGCCTTTATCAACCGTAATTTCAATACCAACTCCTCCAAACTCACCAGATGTTTGAATTGTCATTTCTTTAAAATCTTCGGTATTTAGAAATGCAGAATGGGGGTCTAAAGACCTAAGCATTCCGTCAACGGCTGATTCATATAATTCATCACCTTTAACTTCTTCAACATAATTCTTTTTTGTTAGACTTAGAATCTTCTGAAAAAGCTGGAAACTCACATAGTCCTGTTTATGCGGGGTATTGTCAAATGCCCGAGCTCCCAGCGAAAGGGTAATGGTGGCAGAAAGGAGTGCAACTAGGCAATATTTGTAATAACGCATTATTTATTCCAATAAAAGCCTCATTCTATATTTCATCTCATTAGAAAAAGCAAGTGCTGCAAATTTAAATAAATTTTGTTAAACAATGGCTAGCTTTTTAGCGCTACCCTTAACGCTGATGCAGTTTACAGGCTTTTTTGTGCCCTTTTTGCCTAATTCTTTACCTATTGACATATAAACTAACATTACCTATATAGGTCATACCTCATACGAAGGCATAAAATGTGCAAATTGTTTATTTAGCGCACATCTATGCGGGTGTAGCTCAGTGGTAGAGCGCAACCTTGCCAAGGTTGAAGTCGCGAGTTCGACTCTCGTCACCCGCTCCATTTTTACCAATTCAATTCTTTTTTATAATAAAAGTCTTTTTCAGCTCTTGAAATATATCTAAACCGACCTAAATATCTTAGCAGATGTAAAAAAGCATTAATCAATTAATTTATTAAACCGAGGTTATAAATGAGTAAAATAATAGGTATAGACTTAGGGACGACCAACTCTTGTGTCGCGATCATGGAAGGAAAAACTCCAAAAGTAATAGAAAATGCGGAAGGAATTAGAACTACTCCTTCAATCGTGGCTTACACAGATAAAGAGGTTTTAGTTGGCCCCTCTGCTAAAAGACAAGCGGTAACCAATCCAAATAATACAATTTTTGCAATTAAAAGATTGGTTGGAAGAAGGTATGACGACCCTATGACCGCAAAGGACCAGGAAGTAGTTCCATATAAAATTGTAAAAGCTAGCAATGGTGATGCGTGGGTAGAAGCTCAAAAGAAACAATACTCTCCTAGTCAAGTTAGTGCGCACACATTAATCAAAATGAAAGAAACGGCCGAGCAATATTTAGGCGAAAAGGTTACTAAGGCTGTAATCACTGTTCCAGCATATTTTGACGATGCTCAAAGACAAGCAACTAAAGATGCTGGTAAAATTGCTGGCTTAGAGGTTGAAAGAATTATTAATGAGCCAACTGCGGCAGCTCTTGCTTATGGCCTAGAAAAGAACGAAGGTAAAATAATTGCAGTTTATGACCTTGGTGGTGGTACTTTTGATGTATCAATTCTAGAAATTGGCGATGGTGTTTTTGAGGTCAAATCTACCAATGGTGATACATTCCTTGGTGGTGAAGATTTTGACATGCGCCTTTTAAATTACCTAATTGATGAATTTAAAAAAGAACAAGGCATAGACTTAAAGAAAGACCCTTTAGCTCTACAAAGAATTAAAGAGGCGGCTGAAAAGGCTAAGTGTGAGCTGTCTTCATCACAAGAAACAGATATTAATCTTCCTTATATAACCGCAGATAGTAATGGTCCAAAGCACTTAAACATAAAGCTTACTAGGGCCAAGTTTGAACAATTGGTTGATGATTTGATTGATAGGACTATCAGCCCTTGTAAGCAGGCTCTTCAGGATGCCGGCTTATCAGCTAGCGAGATTGATGAGGTGCTTCTAGTAGGAGGTATGACTAGAATGCCAAAAGTACAAGAGGCTGTGAAGAAATTCTTCGATAAGGAGCCTAATAAAGGCGTTAATCCTGATGAGGTAGTTGCTTCTGGTGCTGCTATTCAAGCCGGAGTTCTTCAAGGTGACGTTAAAGACTTACTATTGCTTGACGTAACCCCATTATCACTAGGGCTAGAAACAATGGGAAGCGTAATGACTAAAATCATAGATAAAAACACTACGATCCCTTCGTCCAAAAGTCAGGTTTTCTCAACAGCTGACGACAATCAATCTGCTGTAACTGTTCGGGTTTTTCAAGGTGAAAGACAAATGGCAAATGACAACAAATTATTAGGCCAGTTTAACCTTGAGGGTATTCCGCCAGCTCCTAGGGGGGTTCCTCAAATAGAAGTAACCTTTGATATCGATGCTAATGGTATTGTAAATGTTAGCGCAAAAGATAAGGGGACTGGAAAAGAACAAAAAATCACAATTCAGGCATCTGGAGGTCTTTCAAAAGAAGAAATTGACGAAATGGTTGCAAATGCGGAAAAGCACGCTGAAGAAGATCAGAAGAAACGTGATCTTGTGGAAGCTAGAAACCAGGCCGACTCTTTGGTTTATTCTACCGAGAAGGCATTGGGTGAGCATGGTGACAAAATTGGCGAAAATGAGAAAGCTCAGATCGTAGAAAAAGTTGAAGAGCTAAAAAAGGTTTTAGAGGATGAAAATTCTGATGCAGAAACGCTTAACAAAAAAGTTGAAGAGGTTTCCAAAACAGCTATGCAACTTGGTCAAGCCATGTACCAGGCAAATGGATCTGAAAATCCTGAAGCAGCTACTACGGCCGAACAAGAAAATGGCAATGCCAACTCTGATGAAACTGTTGTGGATGCTGACTTTGAGAAAGTAGACGAGGATAGTAAGGATGATTCCAATGCTTCCACAGGGTCATAATTGAGTTTAACTTTTTAACGGCGATCATTTTATGTCACAGGATTTATACAACTTATTGGGCGTCGATAAAGGCGCCTCAGATAGCGAAATTAAAAAAGCTTATCGTAAATTAGCGATGAAGTATCACCCCGATAGAAACCCTGGTGACAAGGCTTCTGAAAAAAAGTTTAAGGAGCTTGGTGGTGCCTATGAGATCCTTAAAGATCCTGGAAAAAGACAACAATATGACACATTTGGCTCAACCGATAACCGCGCCGGTGGCTTTGATGGCTTTGGCGGGGGCGGGTTTGAGAGCTCTTCTTTTGGTGACATCTTTAACGAGTTTTTTGGCGATACGGGTGGTCGCAGATCCTCTGGTCGCGCCCAACAAAACCGTGGAGCAGATTTGCGCTACAACCTAGATATTTCTTTAGAAGATGCCTATAAGGGTATAGAAAAAGAAATAAGCTTTTCTTGCGCTAGTAAGTGCACGGGATGTAAAGGCACGGGTAGCTCAAGTAACAAATCGGCACAATCATGCTCAACATGTAGTGGCGCTGGTAAAGTAAGAATGCAACAAGGGTTCTTTATTGTTGAAAAGACTTGTCAGAGCTGTAACGGTGCTGGCAAAATCATATCGGACCCTTGTAGGCCTTGTAATGGCTCGGGACGTGCAGAAAAACAAAAGACTCTAAAGGTAAAAATTCCAAGCGGAATTGAAGAGGGTAACAAAATTCGTCTTGATGGCGAGGGTGAAGTAGGAGCAAGGGGTGCTAAGTCTGGCGACCTATACATATATGTTACCATAAAAGATCACGATTTTTTTCGCAGGCAGGGTAGCGCAATCTATTGCATAATTCCTGCTTCGTTTTCTTCTGCAGCCCTGGGGGACAAAATACAAATTCCAACAATTTCAGGCGGAAAGGTTGAATTAAAAATCCCAGCAGGTACTCAAAATAATGCAAAATTTAGATTAAAAAACGAAGGCATGACTTCTTTAGGGTCTGGCTATAAGGGTGATATGATTGCCGAAATTGCGATTGAAGTACCCATCAAGCTCAACGAGAAACAAAAACAACTGTTAAAAGATTTAGACAAATCTTTTAAGGAAAGTCCTGCTTCAAATCCAAGAATTAGTAAATTTGTTAACAAGTTTAAAGGTTTTTTTAACTAGGATATTTCCTGCGTTAAATTATTTCTTGCAGCCTTATTTGAGTTTTGCTTTGAACATTTATTAAAAAGATATAGGCTTGTAGCAAGCAATAAAGTTTACATTTTACGATTATGCTAAAAGCTATTAAGTCTTCTTTGTTTTCAGAGTTTTTTAACATAGGTCACGGAACGGTTTTTGGCGAGGGTTTAAGGAAAAATTATAAATACCCCGTTAATTTTAGCTATTCTGTAGATGATAGCCTCAAAAATGTGGATAAAAATTACCGAGATTTTAGTAATTTTGTCAATATATCCGAGAAAAATATAAAAAGGGTCAAGCAAACTCATAGTAGTATCGTGCAAGTTGTTGACGATTATGAAATGCCAAATTATTTTTATGAAGCTGACAGCTTAATTACCAATTTACCTAATATTTGCCTAAGCATCACAACAGCTGACTGTCTGCCAATATTAATCTATGCTAAAGATAAAAATTATATCGCAAATATTCATGCCGGCTGGAGAGGTGCTAAAAAGGGCATTATTGAAAACACAATTAACAAACTAATTTCACTTGGCTGTAATACTAAAAATATATATGCCGCCATTATGCCGGCAATAAATGTTGAATCCTATGAAGTTAGTAAGGATTTTTATGAAGACTTTATTTTAGAATCAAAAGATAGTGGAAGGTTTTTTGACTTATCAAAATCTAATTTGTATTTTTTTGATCTAAAACATTACGCTTTTGCAAAGTTAAAAAAATTAGGTGTTAACAAAGTTGATATTTTGGGATATGATAGCTTTAATATAGAATGTCTGTTTTCTCATAGGTCTACGACCAAAAATAATGGAAAGGCGGGCAGAAACCTAAATTACATTATGATTAATGACTAAGATTTTGCTTATAACTATCCTCATTGTGACAAGCGCATGCTCTGGATCAAGAACAAAAGACACCTATTCTACAACTGTATATACTCAAGAGGGGTGTGATAAAATCTTTACAGAGCTTGATTATGCAAGGAGGTATAAGAAGTCCTTGCACAAAAATGATAAGTTTATGGCAAGATACCTGCTTGTTATACCGGCAATATTTGAAACATACCATATTGTAAAAAACGAAAATAAGGTTTCTAAGCGAATCGATGGACTAAAACGCCAAGCGCAAATAAATAATTGCTATCAAAACAACGCCAACTCCTCTTCTAGCTTTCTTCCATATAGCCAAAACCCCTCTATGCAATCAGGTGGAGCAAATAGCAGCCAAAATAAGTCACCTTCTTCAGGGACAAACTCTTTTATGTCCGGGCTAAAAAACTTATTTAACTAACGCTCTGTTTTCTGACTTAGGTAGGCCTTATTAAAATAGGCCTTTCAGCAGCCAAGCAGAGGTGTTAGTAGGAAATTTTCTTATTTTTTGATCTTTTGGCCCAATAAAATAATATTAACTTTGTGAAAGTTAGGGCCGAGAACATTGAGGCTAGTATTCCTATGGATAGTGTAATTGCAAATCCTTTTACAGGCCCGGAGCCAAAATTATACAAAATAATAGCCGCAACCAAAGTAGTAAAATTAGAGTCAAATATTGTTTTAAAGGCCTGATGAAATCCATTGTCTATTATGGCGTAAATTGTCTTGTCGTGCTTAGACTCTTCTCGTATACGCTCAAATATTAATACATTACTATCAACGGCCATTCCCATTGTTAAGACAATCCCCGCAATGCCGGGAAGAGTTAGCGTGGCAGACAAAAGAGACAATGCTGTAAATATAATAATAAAATTAATGAATAAGGCCAGGTCAGCTACAAGTCCAAAAAGCCTATAAAAAACTATCATTGAAATCATCACCAAAGCTACCCCTAGCATAATAGCGTTCTTACCGGCAATTATTGAGTCTTGGCCCAGTGATGGCCCCACGGTTCTTTCTTCAATAACTTCTAAAGGTGCCGGCAAGGCGCCAGCTCTAAGCAAAATTGCTAGGTCATTAGCAGATTCTGCTGTAAAATTCCCAGATATAACACCCTGCCCTCCCAAAATAGGCTCCCTTATAACAGGCGCGCTAATAACCTCATCATCTAACACTATGGCAAATAGCTTTCCTATATTTTCCGATGTTATATTTCCAAACTTCTTAGCGCCTATAGAATCAAACTTAAAATTAACCTGGGCCTTTCCTTGATAAAATCCTGGCTGGGCATCCAACAAAACGTCTCCTGTTAGCTCTACTCTATTTTTTACAATATATTTTATTTCAAAATCCTCGTCAACCGAGCCTTCTTCGCTAAGTATTTTATAGCCTGGTGGGGATATAATCTGGCCCTCGGTAGCAAATGGCTTGGATTCGTTCAGGAGGTGAAATGTTAATTTTGCCGTTTTTCCTAATAGTTTTTTTAGGCGCGATGGGTCATCAACACCTGGAAGCTGCAATATTATCCTACTCATACCCTGTGGCTGAATCAGAGGCTCTCTTGTTCCCGTTTCATCAATTCTACGACGTATTATCTCCATTGACTGGCTTAGTAGCTGCTTCTTTATCTCAATAATAAAAGATTCGGAGTATTTTATATAAACCTTTGCCCCATCTCTTTTTATAACAATATCTTTTGAAAAGGATTTAAATGATTTTAAAAAGTCTGAATTAATCTCATCTCTTAGCTCAAAACTAATTGCGTCTTCGCTCCTAGTGAGGTTTAAATACCCAACCCTCTCTGTTCTAAGCTTGTTTCTTACCTCGTCTTTAAGAACGTTAATTTTATCGTTAAAATATTTTTTAAAATTAATTTCTAACAACAAATGTGACCCGCCTTTTAAGTCTAAGCCTAGATTAATCTTAGGCGGAAAGCTGCTTTTATCCTCATAATATGAAAAATTCATAAAGGCTGTGTATAATGAAAACATTATAACAAACGATACTAGTATAACTTTCCAACGAGGGATATTAAGCATTGTTTTTTATGAATTTTTCTCTTTCTTTACTTTTTTTTCCTTCTTGGGCTTTTTTTCTTCAGCACCAGAATCAAAGGTAATTTTATTATCAATAGTTGAAGATATGGTTGATCTAACAACCTGTATTACTGTATCTTTGGCTATTTGAATATCTACAAAATCATCGTCTTTTACTTTTGTAATTTTACCAACAATTCCTCCTGATGTTATAACGCTCTGCCCCTTCGCCAAACCATTTACCATAACCTTATGCTCTTTGCTCTTTTTTTGCTGCGGCCTAATCAGCAAAAAGTAAAAAATTACAAAAATTAATAGAATTGGAACAAATCCAGAAGCTGTAGGCTGTTGAGGACTTGGGCTAAAACTATTGTTTTGGACTAATTCCTCTGCTATAGCTTGATTTATAAACGACATAATTGTACCATTAAAAACTTTTAGCAGACGAAGCTATAAAATTTAGACTTAAAATTCAATATAAACTAAATAAATTATGTCAAAAAATATAAAAATAGCTCCTTCGATACTATCTTGCGATTTTTCAAATCTAGGATCAGAGATAAAAGCAATAGACAATGCTGGTGCAGATTATATTCATATAGACGTCATGGATGGTCACTTTGTTCCCAACATAACCATAGGACCCGATGTTGTAAAGTCTATCAGGGGGAAAAGTAACAAAACCTTTGATTGCCACTTAATGATAAGCAATCCTGACCAGTATATAGAGCTATTTGCAAAAGCTGGAGCTGATATAATAACCGTACATGCCGAAGCTACAGCTCATCTTAATAGAACTATCAATTTAATAAAATCATTTGGTGTTAAGGCTGGCGTTTCTATTGTTCCCTCAACTTCGGAAACTGTGCTTGACTACATAATTGATGAGATAGATCTAATTTTAGTAATGACTGTAAACCCAGGCTTTGGTGGACAAGTATTTATTCAATCCCAATTGCAAAAAATAAAGTCTTTGCGAAAAAAAATTGATATTTCGAGCAGAGATATTGATTTGCAAGTTGATGGAGGCATTAATAATAAAACCGCAAAGCTTGCTATTGATTCAGGTGCTAATGTTTTGGTTGCTGGTTCCTACATATTTAATAATGGCAACTATAAAGAGAATATCCAAAAGCTGCGACATTCTGCCTCATAGTGTTTACATCCTACCTCTTAAGGCTTCCACAAAATAGGCCATTTTATCGGGATCTGTAGTTTTAATTACCCCGTGCCCTAAATTAAATATGTGCTTATGTCCCTCTATGTGCTTTTTTAAGTTATATACAGATTTTTTAATATCCTCTTTTGTTTTTAATAATATTTCAGGATCTATATTCCCCTGTGTAACTATGTTTCCTATGTTTCTAATTTCATCTATTTTTCCTAAATCAAAAAATTGGTCTAGCGCTATAACATCAGGCTTAACCTCCTTTGCAAAGGAGGGGTAATTATTTTTCAAGCCTCTTGGAAAGGTAATAATTACAATATTTTTTTTATACTCTCTAATTGCGCTTACTATTTCAATAGTTGGCTCAATTACAACATCGTGATACAAATCATCCGGGACTTTTCCAGCATGAGAATCAAATATTTTAACTGTATCAACTCCGCTATCTATTTGATTTTTTAAATGGATTATAATGGCCTCTATTAAAACTTTTTTTAATGACATATATTCTTCATTATTGTTCCTGATAAAACTAATGGCTTTTGCATAATTCTTACTAGGGCTACCATCTATCAAATAGGCTAACAAGGTGAAAACTCCGCCAACAAAACCAATCAATGACTTGTCGCTATGTAATTTAGCCCTAACAAGCTTTAATGCAGTGTAAACTGGCTTTAAATGGTTGTTGTACTTATCCTTGTTGATGACTTTTTGTATATTTTGATCATAGGAAACAATCGGACCTACAGATTCTTTAAATTCTACTTTATGTCCTAGTGCGTCTAATATGACTAAGATATCTGAAAATATTATGGCTGCATCTAAATTATATCTTTTTATAGGCTGCAATGTTACCTCTGCTGCGTCTTCTACGGAATAGCAAAACTCCAAGAAGTTACTATAATTTTTACGTATGGCTCTATACTCAGGCAAGTAACGGCCGGCTTGTCTCATTATCCAAATGGGATTTGGTAAGTTATTGTTTCTTTCTTTTATATATTTATAAAACATTATAAGAATAAGAAGGTTATGTTAATTAAGTTGAAAATGTAAATTTCAATAAGTTATTAACATTTTTATAACAAATTACTAGAAAAATAAAAGGCATCTAAGCTTAGATTTTCAGGCACTTGTTGTAATTATATACTTATAATTTTTATAAGATTTTTAATTTTACTAACATTTTTAATTTTTGTTGGTTAATTATTTATAATAATCACAAAGAATAAATATAGTTTTATAATGTTAGTTTTTTTTAGAGTTATTAACAATGAGTAAACAAATAAACCTCCATTTAATTTCTGACTCTACAGGGGAAACGCTTATTTCTATGTCTAGAGCAGTATTGTCACAATTTGCAAATATAGAAGTCAATGAGCATGTATGGAGTTTAGTTAGAGGGGAGGTTAAGGTGGATAAAATAATAGAGTCCATTCGGAAAAACCCAGGTATAGTTTTATATACGATTTTAGACGAAAGGCTTTTAAAAAAATTAGTGGAGTATTGCGAAGCTAACAACCTTCCATGTATAGCAGCCTTAGATAATATTATTCATAAATTCTCTAGATACATAGGAGAGGATGTTGTTAATCACCCAGGAAGACAGTACAAACTTGATGATGATTATTTTAATAGAATAGATGCTATCAATTTTACAATAAGCCATGATGATGGTCAAAAGCTACAAGATGTAGAAAAGTCAGATGTAATTATTGTCGGGCCTTCAAGAACCTCCAAAAGCCCTACTTGTATTTATCTGGCTTATAGGGGAATAAAGGCTGCAAATGTACCATTTGTCCATGAGGTTGTATTTTCAAAAAAAATATCCGAACTAAAAAATAAGTTAGTTGTTGGATTTTCTATCGACCCAGAAATTCTTATACAAATTCGTAAGACAAGAATGCGAAACATAGGGGCAGGAGAGGGCTTTAGTTATATAGATATCTATAAAGTAAAGGAGGAGATACTTGCGGCAAGAAGGCTTTATTTAGAGAATAATTGGCCAATTATTGATATTTCTAGAAAGTCAGTTGAAGAAACTGCCACATCTATTATTCAAATGTATCATAATATGAAATCGTAATAAAAATTATTTACACATTCGCATGGATATTGAAAATATATTAGGATTTAAGAATGTCAGCCCAAAAAAAATCCAGGAAATATCTGCACAAAAACAAAATATGCAAAAAGAATTAGTTAAAATTGATGATTTTTGTGGTAGGCTAGAATATGCAACATATATCATTAATAATATTTTTAATATTATTAATGATAAGAGTGTTTTAACATTTAAAGAATATAAAGATTTTGCTAAACTTAGTAAATTTAGTAAGAAAAAACAAAAAAATATAAAAAAAACAAAAAAATATAAAGGATGGAAAAAATAAAGCTAGCAGTTATAGGAGACCCAATAAATCACTCTATATCGCCAGAGCTGCACAGTTACTGGTTTAAAATACACAATATCAAAAATGCTAAATACAAAAAAATAAAAGTACCAAAGGTATATTTGTTGAGTTTTTTAAAAAATTTATCGAATGAGGGGTATTTGGGAGTAAATATAACCTTACCACTAAAAGAGGAGGCATATCACATCCTAAAAGACATAGGTCATTTATGCCCATTATCAAAGAAGGCCAAAGCTGTAAACACAATTGCTGTTAGAAAAGGAGAGCTTTATGGTTATAATACAGATGTTTCCGGATTTTATAATTCACTCATTAAGAACATACCTTCGGATTTTGATTTAAAAAATAAGGTTATACTTGTTATTGGAGCCGGAGGGGCCGCAAGAGCGGTTGTTACCGCCCTTTCTTTAAAGGGGATTAATAAGGTTGTTATAGCCAATAGAACTATAAGTAGAGCTGAAAATCTAAGGGATGAGCTTATCCCTGGCGCCAAAGTAATAGCGCTGGATAGGGTTAATGAGGTTGTGGGTAGGGTGGATATGATAGTAAACACTATATCGGTAGGGATAATCTCTGGTAAAAAACTAGATATAGATTTGAGCTTAAGTAAAAAACAACTAATATGCTATGACGTAATTTATAAGCCATATTTTACAGATTTTTTGCAAAAAGCAAAAAAACAAAACCATTTCTTAGTTCACGGAATTTATATGCTGATAGAACAAGGGGCCCTATCTTTCGAGGAGTGGTTTGAAGAAAGGCCTGAGGTTACCCACGATTTAATGGAATATTTAACACAGAGCTATTAAAAAACATCAAAACTTGTGAAATAATTTTCTTATTCTGCCCCTATCAACCTCTGAAATGTTTTTGATTATATTTGAGCTTGATGTTAGATAGCCAATTTTTGTAATTTTTTTTCTGACTTTCTTAGAAAAATCACTAATTATTGTGAAATTATCTGGATTTGATGAAAATAAAACCTGATAATCATCGCTTATGCAGAATTGATCAACTGGATTTTCTTGTGAGGCGAATGGGATTGTTTCGAAGTCTATTTCAAAGCCGAGATTGGAAGCTATAGAAATATTTTCAAGGGAGGTAAAAAGACCGTCAGAAGTATCGGTAGACCCATTTGCGCATTTTTTTATTATTGGTATAAAGTCAAATGTAGGCTTTGGATAGTGATAATTATGAACAAACTTGCTCTCCCTAGAGTTTTTTATTGAATTATACCCCAAAAAAGAACACCCAACCAGATTGGTTACATATAAGTCATCACCAAGCACCGATCTAGATCTTTTTGGAAAATTTGGGTATGATTCTGCTATTACCGTGGCTGAAAGGCTGTTTTTTATGCTTAAACACGTGTCACCACCAATTATTTTGAAATTAAACCTGTCTTTCAAAAGGCTTATTTCTTCAAAAAACTCATCATACCAATTCTTACCCAAGCCAGATTTAAAGGATAGATTTAGAGTAATAAATAAAGGCTTTAACCCTTTTGCAAAAACATCAGATAAATTTACAATTATTAAGCGATATGCGATAGATTTAGCGGAATCACTCGCAAAAAAATGAATATCCTCATTAATGG
>JABJMA010000041.1 GCA_018659605.1 Rickettsiales bacterium | reverse complement strand
GTTGTAAAATTAGCATTTCCACAACGCTCACCCAAACCGTTTATAGTGCCTTGTATATGAGATATCCCGGCTCTAATTGCAGCTAATGTGTTTGCAACAGCACAGCCTGTATCATTATGGCAATGGATGGATAAAGCCTCTGCATCTATTTCCTTAATAACATTGCCAACAATGGTTGATATTTCATATGGTAAACAACCACCATTAGTATCACATAATGCAACCCATTTACTACCAGCCCTATGAGCTACCTTTATAACCTCCATACTATATTCAGGATTAGCTTTATAGCCATCGAAAAAATGCTCAGCATCAAAGATTACTTGCTTGCCCTCACTAACCAAATAAGAGATTGTGTCATAAATAATATTTAAATTATCTTCTAGCCTTATACCTAATGCATCTGTAACATGGAAATCCCATACTTTACCCACTATAGTATAATCATTTAATCCACTCGATAATAAATTTATAATAGCTTTGTCATCTTGAGGTATATTACCCTTTTTCACAGTCATGCCAAAAGCAGTGAATTTAGCATTATCCAGAATCGGTAATTGACTAAAAAACTCTGTATCTTTTGGGTTCGCACCCGGCCAACCAGCCTCTATATAATCAATCCCTAGAAAATCTAACTTCTTAGCAATATCTATTTTATTTTGAGCAGTAAAATCGACATATGATGTTTGAGCACCATCACGTAATGTTGAGTCATATAAGATAATTTTTCTATTAAGAGTCATTTTTTCTAGTAACTTTTATATTGCCATCTGGAAGATATTCTAATTTATAATCTAAATCTTGAATATCATCCCTAATACTATCAGCCTCAGCATATTGTTTATCTATTCGGCATTGCTTTATTAACTCAGCCTTTCTAAGGATCTCAGAGGGAACTTCAAGTACTAATTGATCTTCATTAATATTTAGAATAGCCAGAAATTGACAAATTTTATATAAATCAATTAAAGCATTATAGTCACCAGTCTTTGCATGTTTGTACGTCTTGTTAAGGAGGCTAATTACTTTAGGGGTATTTAAGTCATCTGAGATATAGCTAACAAACTCTTCTGGTAACGTTTTAGTTAGATTATTGATGTTAATTTTTGCTATATTGTCGTTAATTAGCTTGTTAAATCTTTGATTCTGCTTAATAGCATCATCAAGCGACTTATGATTAAAGTCTAATGGCTTTTTATAATGTGCTGTCAAAAAGAAAAAACGTAAATCACTGCCTTTAACATCCTGTGCTAATAAATCCTGAACGGTAGTAAAATTACCTAATGATTTACTCATCTTTTCGCTATTAACCGTCAAGAAGCCATTATGTATCCAGTATTTGGCATATTTACTACCTATGTCTGCGCAGCATGATTGGGCAATTTCATTCTCATGATGTGGAAATTTTAGATCAGCGCCCCCACCATGAATATCAAAATTTGCACCTAGTAGCTTTATAGCCATTGCCGAACATTCAATATGCCAACCAGGCCTACCTATGCCCCATGGACTATTAAACTTAACAGATTCATCAACATCTGGATTACTAGGTTTCCATAAAACAAAATCTAAAGCATTCCGTTTATAGTCAGCTACTTTTACCCTACTTCCAGAAATAAGGTCTGAAATTTTCTTACCTGATAATTGTCCATATTCTTTATACTTAGTGACATCAAATAATACATGTCCATCAGCAATATAAGCATATTGATTATCTAGTAATTTCTCTATTAAATTAATAATTGCTTCTAGGTTTTCAGTAGCCTTAGGTTCAAATGTAGGTTCTAAAACATTTAACCTAGTAATATCATCATGGAAGCCATGGATGATCGAATCAGTTAACTGAGTAATTGGTATATTTTCTTGTTTTGCCGCATCTATGATTTTGTCATCTATATCCGTTATATTACGAACATAAGTTACTCTTGGATATTCATATTTTAAAAAGCGATATAGTAAATCATATACTACAATAGATCTAGCATTACCAATATGAGGCCTGTTATAAACTGTTGGCCCACAAACATACATTGTAATATGCTTAGTATCCAAGGGTTTAAACTCTTCTTTAAGACCTGTTAGACTGTTAGAGAAATAAATCTTATTTGGCATATTTCTTAATTCGAAGTATCATCTCAGATCGGCCTATATATGGTATTATTTTTTTTAATTCTGGACCATAATCAAGACCGGTCAGGCTAAGTCGAATTGGATTAAACAATTCTCTCCCCTTGCGACCAGATGATTGTTTTATTCCATTAATCCATTTGTCATAGAAATCATCCAAAAACTCTACTGGTAAGAATTTCTCACATAAAGCCAAAAAAGCTCTATCATCATCAGA
This sequence comes from Rickettsiales bacterium, assembly GCA_018659605.1. Classification (GTDB taxonomy): domain Bacteria; phylum Pseudomonadota; class Alphaproteobacteria; order Rickettsiales; family JABIRX01; genus JADHOX01. The sequence continues at coordinate 21,358 of JABJMA010000041.1, read as the reverse complement.
AAGACTAATAACCTCAGGATCATGGATCGCTTTATACCATTTCTCCACATCTAAAACTCTGTCGAGATTATCTTTTATAATCTCATAGAAATCTTGATTTAATGAATTAAAGCCAAATTCTTCAGCCTTGGTTTTAATAGCAGTAAAATCATATTTTGTTAATGTTTTACGATTTAATCTATATAAATCATCCTCTGAATAAATAACGGCTGATTGTGAGAAATATTTAAATTGAAAATTCTCAGATAATTTTTCCAAAGTAATTTCAGGCACAACATTATGCGAAGTGCCAATCTTCGCCAAATAACTATTTACAGTATTTTTATCAATGCCTTGAGCGCGTAATGATTTTATTTCATGGCCACCAAATCTCTTTGATATCTCAGCATCTTTTGCCTTAAGTAATGATAGATGAGAGAATCTAGGAATCTTGCCTCCTAGCGCTCTAAAAATTTGCATCTGTATTGCTGTATTAGTTATATGGTCCTCTCCCCTAATAATATCAGTAATATTATATTCGATATCATCAACTACTGAGCAAAATGTATAAGTTGGACTTTTATCCTCACGAACTAGTATTGGATCTGAGAATGCTCTAGCCTTAAATATAATCTCGCCCCTAATACGATCTTTCCATTTTGTTGCTTCATCATTTAATTTGAATCGATAATGCGGCACTTGCCCATTAGCAATTTTTTGATCAATGTCAGCCTGAGATAATTTTAGTGCAGCTCTATCATATATTGGCGGCACTTTACGTGATAATTGAATTTTACGCTTTAATTGCAACTCATCTTCAGTTTCAAAACAAGGATATAGCCGACCATCTGCAATTAATTGTTCTTTTGCTTTTTCGTAAATATCTAATCGATCAGATTGTTTAAAGAATTTATCATATTCAATACCAAGCCACTTTATATCCTCTACTATAGCATCAGTATACTCATCTTTAGAGCGCTTAAAATCTGTATCATCAATTCTTACATAAAACTGCCCTTTATTTGCTCTACTAAATAAATAATTAATTAATAATGTCCGTGCATTACCAATATGTAAAAATCCAGTTGGGCTTGGGCTAAATCTTGTAATGGTCATTTAATAAAATTTCAAAGCAAATGAGCCTTGAGGTTTATAGAGCTTTCTTACTTTTGACAAGGGATTATCAAATAAAAAAATAAATTTTGTTTCGAAAGAAAACGTATGGGTTGGGTTATCCCTCCCGCACTAGAACTAATTCGATTTTTCCGGGCGGGAGAACTCCGCCCCTACAATTTTGATAATAATTTAACGAAATATATCAATTAATGAGACTACAGATCTTTCCGTTGCCAATGCCCCCCTTAACAAGGTCATATTCTCTCTCTCAACAAATTACATCAAGACTAATAAGCATGAAGGCCTCAATATCACAACTATTTCATCACCCCCATTTATCTTTAGCCCTTTTACGGCTTGGCAGCAGCAGCTTTTTTAGCTTTCTTAAACTAGTTTTAAAACCTTTCTTACCCTGCGTGCTTTTTAGATAAGGAGTTGCTGATTTGATTAAATTTGTATTTTTCTTATGAGATACTATAGCCAGAAGAATTGTTTGCACACGACGCATTCTTATCCTAGCCATCATCTTTTTGGTAGGTTTTTTAGTCTTTTTAAACAGCATCGTCTTTTGCCTTAACTTTCTTACGCCTAATTAAATTAGCCCTTAAGTTTTTTGCTAAATCACCCTTCTTCTTCTCAGCCTTAAACTTCTTATTATCCTCGGATGTAATTAGCTTCTTATCACTCATCCTGCTTGCTTAACTGGCTTTTTCTCATCAATCTTAAGTGACAGTTCTTTTAGATGAACTTGATCTACAGTATTTGGAGCATTCATTAATAAGTCTTGAGCCTGCCCATTTAATGGAAAGGCTACAACTTCTCTAATATTTTCTGTATCCATAATCATCATTAAAATACGCTCAATTCCTGGAGCTAATCCACCATGTGGAGGAACTCCATAATGAAATGCATTAATTAATGCTGGGAATTTATCATCAACTACTGATTTATCATAACCCGCTATGTTAAATGCTTTATACATCATATCTGGCTTATGGTTTCTAATAGCTCCGCTGGACAATTCAATACCATTACAAACAATATCATATTGGTAACCCAATATGTCTAAAGGATCTTTATTCAATAAAGCATCCATTCCACCTTGTGGCATAGAAAAAGGATTATGTGAAAAATCAAGCTTACCAGTAGCTTTGTCTAACTCATATAATGGATAATCAACTATCCAACAGAATCTATAACTATCTTTTTCAATTTGATCTAATCTCTTTGCGCATTCAACTCTAACCTTGCCTGCAATGTCACATGCGACCGACTCATCATCACTTGCAAAGAATACTGAATCCCCATCCTGTAAATTGCCACGAGATTTAATCTCTGATAATTGTTCAGAAGATAAGAATTTCGCTATAGGACTTTTAACCCCTCCATCTTCAGTGAATATGATATAGGCTAATCCCTTAGCACCATTCTTGATAGCATAATCAATCATGTTATCAAAAAAGCTTCGTGGAGAATTGCTTGAATTCTTACAAGGTATTGCTCTGACTATTTTACCCTGCTTAATATTCTTAACAAAAATTGACAATTCTGATGCTGCGTAAATATCTGTTACATCATAGATCTCTGTTGGAACTCTAAGATCTGGTTTATCATTGCCATATTTTAACATTGAATCTTTATAGCTAATAACCGGGAATCTATCATTTGTATCTAAAGGAATGTCTTTGTTAGAAAAATTCCTAAAGCAATTATATAGAACAGGTTCAACTACATCAAAAACCTCCTGCTGAGTTGCGTATGCCATCTCAATATCTAATTGATAGAACTCACCTGGAGATCTATCAGCTCGAGAATCCTCATCTCTAAAACAAGGAGCTATCTGAAAGTACTTATCAAAGCCCGAAGCCATCAATAATTGTTTAAATTGCTGCGGTGCTTGTGGAAGAGCATAAAACTTACCAGGATTTAAACGACTTGGAACTAAAAAGTCTCTAGCTCCTTCTGGTGATGATGCGGTTAATATTGGTGTTTGGATTTCTAGGAAGCCTTGATTTTCCATCTCGGCTCTTAGGAAACTTAATATTTTAGAACGCTTGATTAAACGATTCTTCATCTCGGTCCGCCTTAAATCTAAAAAACGATTCTTTAACCTGAGCTCTTCTGGATAATTAATATTCTCTTCATTGATCTGAAATGGTATTTGCCGAGCCGCAGATTCGATATGAATTGTTTTGGTTTGGATTTCGATTTCTCCTGTAGCTAAATTTTTATTAGCTGCATTATCACCACGCGCTACCACCAAACCTTCAATCGTTACTACAGACTCTAACTTAACCTTGGCAAAAATATCAATATTCTCATTATTTGAAGCTTCAACTACACATTGAGTAATTCCATAAAAATCTCTTATATCTAAAAAAAGTAAATCGCCATGATCACGCTTTACATTAACAAATCCAGAAATTTTAACTTCTTCCCCTATGTTTTTTTTCCCTAATTCACTACAATTATGGGTTCTATATTCATGCATAATTTATTTTTCTTATGTTACTTAATATTTAAAGCTTTGCATATCTCAATAATTATTTCCGATCTATTCAAAGTATAGAAATGAAACTTATTTATTTTATTAGCACATAGATCTAAACATTGATCAATCACTAACTTTTTAGATATGTTTTTTTTATCATCATCAGTCTCAGCATTTGAAAATGAATCATAATAATGTTTAGGTATGGCACTATTACAAGATTCTGCAAATTTTACAACCTGAGTAAAATTATTTATAGGTAAAATACCTGGAACAATCTCAACCTTCAAATTCATTCTTTCAATATGGTTAATAAATTCATAGAATTTATTATTATCAAAAAAGAACTGTGTAATAACGCGAGTAGCGCCAGCATCCACTTTGCGTCTTAAATTATCTAAATCATCAGCTAATGTTTTTGCTTCAGGATGTTTCTCTGGATATCCTGCAACTGAGATTTCAAAATCATGGAGTGACTTTAATGCTCTAACTAATTGCCACGCATAATCATACCCATATTGAGGATGAATATACCCATCTGGTAAATCTCCTCTAAGAGCTACAATGTGTTTTACACCATGATTCCAATAATTTTCTGCAATCTCTTTTATCTCATCTCTTGAAGAGCCTATGCAAGTTAAGTGTGAGGCTGGTATCAGATTAGTTTCCTTAAGTATCTTAGATATTATTTTATGAGTTCTATCCCGCGTTCCTCCTCCAGCACCATAGGTAATTGAAACAAATCTTGGTTGCAAATATTCTAAGGCTGCTACTGAATTCCATAAGGATGTTTCCATATCCTTTGATTTTGGCGGAAAGAACTCAAATGATATCTGTGTAGTTGAAGAATCTTGCATTTTATTTACTGTTATTAAAACTAGCCTCATTACCAGCTAATAACCTTTTCAAATTATCCGCATGCTTATATATAATCAGAGCAGACAAAATAACAGAGGAGATCAAATAATCATCCTGAAAAGAAATCTGATATGCAAGAACAGAAATCATAGATACTAATGATGCCAGAGAGACTATATAAAACATTTTGTAGAAAGCATACCATGATATTATCATAGTAACAAACATCATAGGAGATATATAAGCCACTAGCATTATAAATGTTGCAACACCCTTACCACCTTTAAATTTTAACCAGACAGGATATATATGACCTAACACAACTGATATCACAATTGCATTCTTAATGAAGATATCTTTTATATCAAAAACATTAAAACATATATATACAACCAACAACCCCTTAAATCCATCTAGTAGGAAAGTCATAACACCAATTTTTTTCCCTGCTACCCTCATAACATTAGTCGCTCCAATATTACCAGAGCCTAGTTCTTGTATATTTTGTTTCTTAAAAGTTTTGGTTAAGATAAACCCAAATGGAATACTCCCAACCAGATATGCAAAAATTATTAATAAAATTTGTAACAAGTAACTATCCATAATGATTTATAAAACTATTGTAAAAAAACACTAAATTATTTTTTAATAAATTAAACTTCAAAATTGAAGCTATAATGATCTAAAAATCTAGGATCATTTTGGAAAAAATCTCGTAAGTCAGCAATACCGTATTTTAACATAGCTAAGCGCTCAACACCAAGGCCAAGTGCGAACCCTTGATATTCATCAGGATTAATCTGACAATTTTTGAGTACATTACTATGAACCATACCACAACCCATAATTTCCATATATTCATTACCTTGACCAATAATGATTTTATTATCTTTCCTGGTACAAGCTATATCAACTTCAGCTGAAGGCTCTGTGAATGGAAAGTAACTAGTTCTGAATCTAGTTTTAATCTCACATTGAAAAAATCTTCGTAAAAACTCATTAATACAATAACGTAATTCAGCAAAATTTACACCCTTATCAAGATATAAAGCCTCAACCTGATGAAACATTGGTGTATGTGTAGAATCAGAATCAGACCTATATGTTCTTCCTGGAGATATCATCTTTATAGGTGGCCTTTGTTTTAACAAAGTTCTAATTTGCACTGAAGATGTGTGAGTTCGTAGTAAATAGTCGGGTTTATCAATGTAAAATGTATCATGCATTTCCCTAGCAGGATGATGGTCTGGAATATTTAAAGCATTAAAATTATAATGACTAAGCTCAACCTCAGGACCATCAGCAACTGTAAATCCAAGTTCTTTAAATATGCTTGTTATTTCCTCCAATACATAGGTGATTGGATGCAACTTACCAAAATATTTCTCTCGAGATGGTAGTGTAATATCGATATTATCATCTGCTAACTGCTGTTGTAGGCTTGCTAAATCTATTAATTCTTTTCTCTGAGTTAATTTTAACTCAACATAGTTTTTCAAGAGATTAATTTCCTGACCGAAGTGTTTTTTTTCCTCGTTTGCAACATTTGACAAGCCTTTAAAAAGACTAGTTACCTTACCGGTCTTACCAATATAGGCAGATTTAAGATTATAGATATCTTCTATAGTTGATGTTTGTGATAACTCAGAATTAAAATTGTGCTTTAGATCTTCAAAATTAACCATAAATATCAAATATAATTTACCTAATAGGTTATTATATAAAATTAATTTTTGACAGTATCAACCAAAGTTTTAAATGAATCAGGACTAGTTGCAGCCATTTCAGCTAACTGCTTTCTATCAAGATTTATATTAGCCTTCTTCAACAAATCAATAAGTATAGAATACTTTAAACCATGAAGACGGGCTGCTGCATTAATTCTTTGAATCCAAATCCCTCTTAAGTCCCTTTTTTTGTTCCTTCTATCTCTATATGCATATTGAAATGATCTCTCGAGCCTAGTTAATGCAATTCTATAACAACTTTTTGCTCTGCCTCTAAAACCTTTTGCAAGCTTTAAAACTTTTTTATGTCTTTTTTTGGCAGTTACGCCTCTTTTTACTCTAGCCATTTGAATATCTTATTATTTATAAGGTAGGAATTTTTTTACAATATTTGCATCAGCCTTACATAGTGTTGTAGTGCCTCTTAGTTCTCTAATAGCAAGCTTACTTCTGCGACGCATATTATGTTTCTTACCTGCTTGAGCTGATACTACGTCACCATTCTTTTTAATAGTGAAACGCTTTTTTGCTCCAGATTTTGTCTTTAACTTATATTTTGACATTATTCATTACCTACAAGTTCTATAATTGCCATATCAACAAAATCACCACTACGTGGTCCTGTTTTAATAATTCTGGTATAACCACCATTTCTATCTTTATATTTAGGGCACACGTCGCTAATTAACTTAACAGTTTTTGACTCATTCTTAAGAATTGATATTAATTGTCGTCTTGAAGCTAATGTATTTTTTCTTCCCATAGTAATAAGCTTTTCAAAATATGGCCTAAGTGCCTTAGCCTTGGATACAGTGGTTTTTATTTTACCATGCTCAATCAACGAACATGATAAATTATTTAACAAAGCCATCCTATGTGCAGTTTTTCTATTTAATTTTTTTTGACTAATTAAATGTTTCATTTTCTAATCTTCGTATTTTTTTGATAATTCTTCAATATTTTCAGGTGGCCATTCAGAAATTTCTAAACCAAAATTCATATCTATACTTTGTAATATTGCTTTTATCTCATTAAGAGATTTTCTTCCAAAATTTGGAGTTCTAAGCATATCATTTTCACTTCGTATAACTAGATCACCAATATACATAATAGACTCATTCTTTAGACAATTTTGCGACCTAACAGACAATTCTAATTCATCAACTTTCTTAAGCAATACTGGATTAAATGGTAATGCTTCGACACTATCAGACTCATCTTCTACAGCATCAATATTCTCATCAAAGTTAATAAAAGTTGTCATTTGTTCTTTTACAATCTTAGCCGCAATTCCAACAGAGATATCTGGCGCGATAGTTCCATTAGTTTCTACAGACAATACTAACTTGTCATAATCGATTAACTCACCTACACGACTTTTATCAATATTAAAAGTTACCCTTTTTACAGGACTAAAGACAGCATCAATATAAATTGTTCCTATATCTTTATTATCATTAGAGATAAGGGATGAATCTCGATAGCCTTTACCGGTCTCAATAACAAGCTCAGCTTTAAATGAAGCTTTCTCATCTAATGTACATATATACTGCTCTGGGTTCAAAATAGTTACACCTTCAGGTAACACTATATCCGAAGCCTTAATAATACCCTTTCCTTTTATATCTAATGTAGCTTTTTTCCTAGATGATGTTTCAGATGATAATATTACAGATTTAAGGTTAAGCAATATATCAATAACTTCTTCACGAACACCTGTCATCACATCTTGCTCATGTATAACATTGTCAATTTTAACTTCTACAAATGCAGCTCCAAATATAGATGAAAGCAAAACTCTTCTAAGAGTATTACCTACAGTTATACCAAATCCTCTTTCTAAAGGCTCAACAATAATTTTTGCCTTATTAGGATTTTCTTCATCCACCTTATATAAAACCTTAGAAGGTTTTAAGAAATCTTTCCAATTTTCTGCTAACATAATATACTCTTAATTTATAAATTATACTCTTCGTCTTTTTGGTGGTCTACATCCATTATGAGGAACTGGTGTTACATCTTTAATTGATGTAACTAGATACCCTAAGGATTGTAGTGAACGAAGCGCTGACTCTCTTCCTGAACCTGGGCCAGTAACCTCAACCCCTATCGTCTTAATACCGAAAACCTTTACAGCCTTACCGACATCTTCTGCGCATAATTGTGCAGCATAAGGAGTAGATTTTCTAGCGCCCTTAAATCCACATTTTCCTGCAGATGACCAAGCTAGCGTATTGCCCTGCATATCACTAATGGAAATAATTGTGTTATTAAACGTAGCCTGAATATGAACAATACCAACTGATACATTTTTTCTATCTTTTTTGCTGGTAATCTTTTTCTTTTTTACTGCCATTATTAACTATTTTTTACGTTTTTTTCTTGTATTTGCGTTATTATGAGTATTCTGACCACGTGACGGTAATTTAGCCCTGTGTCTTAACCCTCGATAACATCCAAGATCCATTAATAGCTTAATATTAGCACCAACCTTAGAACGCAATGCACCCTCAACATCATGTTTAGAATCTATTTCTTCACGAATTTTAATTATTTCTGCATCGGTTAAATCCTTAACTCTCTTTTGTGTATCTAGACCTATCGAGCTACAAATATCTCTAGCAGCAGAATTACCGATTCCATAGATGTATGTAAGAGCAATAACTGCTCTTTTGTTTGTTGGTATGTTTACACCTGATATACGTGCCAATTTTTCCTCAAAAAAAGTGAATGGTTTATAAACAGCAAGAATTTAAACAAGTCAATGTTTTTTTTATATATTTACACTGTTTAATATTTCCTGATAAACCTTAGAATAGTGCTTATTACCTATTATTTCGTTGACTCCATACTCTTTCTGATAGAACTCAATAATTGGCTCTATCTCGCGATTATAAGAATCAATTCTACTAACAACAGTTTCCGGCTTATCATCATCACGCTTAATCATGTTTTTTGATCCGCATAAATCACATACACCATCAATTTTACTTTTCTTGTATCTTTCGTGATAATTCTCTTTACAATCACCACATACAAAGCGACCTGATATCCTATCTAAAACCGATTCTTTATCAATTTGTAGGAGCAATATACTCACTTTAGCAAACTGATCAATATCATTAATAATATCTTCTAATATCTTTGCCTGATTTAATGTTCTAGGAAAACCATCAAAAATAAAATTTGATATAGAATTATTAGATAATGACAATTTATCCCTAATTAACTTAGCTACAATTTCATCAGAAACTAAGCCACCAGATTTCATAATTTCTTTAATTTCTTTTCCTAGATCACTACCACTCGAAGAAACATCACGAAGTAAATCACCAGTTGAAATTTTTTCATAATTATTTTTATGCACTAGCATATCTGATTGAGTACCTTTGCCTGATCCAGGTGCACCAAGAAAAACTAATATATTCATCTTCTTACTCTAATCTTATTTTTTTTCATTTGATTATAACGTGAGCTCAACATGTGCGTTTGAACATTACTTAGTGTATCTATTGCAACATTTACTACAATTAACAGACTAGTACCTCCAAGATAAAAAGGTATAGAGTATTTGGCAATTATAATCTCTGGCACAATACATACAAATATCATATATAAAGCACCAACAAATGTAAGACGCGATAATAAGTTATCTAAATATTCAGCAGTTTTAGTTCCTGGCCGAACACCAGGAACAAATCCTCCAGATTTTTTTAAATGATCTGCCGTGTCAGAAGAATTAAAAACTAGCGCGGTATAGAAGAAACAGAAAAACATAATTAAGGCAGAGTAAAGCAGCATAAACAATGGTTTGCCATGAACTAAATATCTAGATACAAATGATGCTACTCCCGATGTGGATGCTTCCTGTCCAAATGAAACAATAGTAATTGGAAACAATAAAAGTGAACTTGCAAAAATTGGAGGTATTACTCCTGCTGTATTTAGCTTTAGGGGTAAATATGATGAATCGTTATTCATACCCCTAACTTGGTAACTTCTATTTGGATATTGAATTACAACTTTTCTAAATGACCTTTCAAAGAAAACAATAATAAGTATCATAGTTATGACAATGGCTATTACAAAGAGAATAAACAATGTTGAATAAACACCTGTTCTACCAAGTTCAAAAGTACTTATAAAAGCAGATGGTAGCTCAGAAACAATACCAGCAAATATAATAAGGGATATTCCATTACCAATTCCACGGTTAGTTATTTGATCACCTAACCATATTAAAAAAAATACAGAACCAGTTAATGCAAACACTGTAGTTATTTTAAAAAATACACCTGGATACATAACTGCAGCACCAGCGCTTACAGACATACTTTCTAGCCCAACAGAAATACCATATGATTGAAACAAACAAAGAAATACAGTAAAATACCTTGTTAATTGTGTAAACTTCTTTCTCCCTTCCTCACCAGACTTTTTCATTTCACTCAATTGGGGAGAAGCAGCAGAAACTAACTGCATAATAATTGATGCTGTTATAAATGGGATAACATTCAGTGCAAAGATTGTCATCCTTCCTAAAGCACCACCAGAGAACATATTAAGCATGCCTAATACACCAGATTGATTCTGTTCAGTGATTTGCTTAAAAATATCTGGATTAATTCCAGGAAGTGGCAAATAAGTGCCTAAGCGATACAATGTTAAAGCAAAAATTGTAAATAATATCTTATTCTTTAATTGAGTAACTGAATCTTTATTATCGACTAAATTTGCATTGCCCAAAAAACCCATTACACACTTTAACTTAAAATTTTACCACCAATTTTCTCTATCTTTTCTCTAGCAGATTTAGATATTAAGGATGCATTAATAGTAATAGCTGATTTAATATCCCCCCTACCTAAAACTTTATATTCATCAGTAATTCGCTTTAATATTCTAGCTGCATATAGCTGATCAGAATTAACTTCCTTAGTAGAATCAATAACTTTGTTATCAATAAGAGATTGTAAAATATCAAGATTTATTAATTGGTAATACTTCTTGTTAGGATTATTAAATCCATATTTAGGTAATCTTCTATGGATAGGCATTTGACCACCCTCAAATCCATTTATAGATACACCAGAACGTGATTTTTGACCTTTATGTCCTCTACCACATGTTTTACCATAACCTGATGACATACCCCTACCAACTCTTTTTCTTTTTGTATTTTGGATTGTGGATTTTGATAAGATATCAATAACAGACATAACTAACCTTCAATTTCTACTAGATGTTTAACTTTATTTATAAGACCAAGAGTTTCAGATGTTTTTACTAAAGTCCTAGTTGAGCCAATTTTTCTGAGCCCTAGACCTTTAACAGATTCTTGTTTTTTTTTATCCTGACCAATTAGGCTTTTTTTTAATGTAACTTTTACAGTTTCCTTTGTCATTTTAACCTACTAATTTATTTCTTTTGCCAATAATTTCACTAATTTTCTTACCCCTTCTATTTGCCACTCTTTTAGGAGAATCTAAATTAGCCATTGCATCAAATGTAGCCCTTACAAGGTTATGTGGATTAGTTGTAGCTAAAGATTTCGCAACGATATCATGAATACCTAATGCCTCAAAAATTGCACGCATAGCACCACCTGCAATAATTCCAGTTCCAGGAGGAGCCATTCTTAGTAAAACTTTACCAGCACCAAATTGACCATAAACATCATGATGAATTGTTCTACCTTCTTTTAACGGTATTCTTTGTAATGAATTTTTTGCAGCCTTAGTAGCTTTTGCTCTAGCCTCAGTAACTTCTTTTGCCTTACCAGTACCATATCCTACAATTCCTTTTTTATCTCCTACAATTACCAATGCAGCAAAACCGAAATTTCTTCCACCCTTAACAACTTTGGTAACTCTATTTACACAAACTAACTTTTCAATTAACTCTATATTTTGCGCTACTTCAACCATAATATTATATTAAAAAATTAATCCCTTGTTTCTTGCAGCTTCTGATAAAGCTTTAACCTTACCATGATAAAGATAACCACCCCTATCAAAAACAACATTAGTTACTTTACTTTTTTTAGCTTGTTCTGCAATCTTCTCGCCAACTATAACAGCATTTGTAATATTGGCACCACTTATTTTAAGCACCTTTGTTGATGATGAACACAGTGTATTACTATTCGCATCATCAATAACACATGCATAAATATTTTTATTTGAAATATGTACTGATAGTCGTGGATAGGATGACTTTACCTTAATTTGGCTCCTAACTCTTTCTTTTCTTTTGTTAAATTTTGCTCTATTATTCACGATTTATACCTTTATTTTTTACCTTCTTTTCTAACAATAAATTCACCAAGATATCTAACACCTTTGCCCTTGTAAGGTTCTGGCATTCTAAGCTTTTTTATATTTGATGCAAATAGTCCTAAACTTTCCTTATTATATGATGATAATTCTATAGTCGTTGCTTTTATAATATTAATATCAATATCATCAGGTATCTCAACTTTTATATCATGACTATACCCAAGTGATAAATTTAAAAACCCATCCTTTGAACTAGCCTTGTAACCAACACCTTTAATCTCTAAGGTCTTCTTGAAACCTTCCTTAACCCCTATTACCATATTGTTTACCAATGCCCTATAAAGCCCCCATTTACTTCTTGAATCCTTATCATTTTTTTTGGTAATTACAGATAATTCTTGTCCATTTAATACAACCTCAATCGCTCCGGTAACTATACAATTAAGCATACCTTTGGGTCCTTTAACAATAACATTAGAATCAACAATAGATACATTAACATCTTCTGGTAAACTTATAGCTTTACTTCCTATTCTGGACATACAAATAACTTAAAATACTGTGCATAATATTTCTCCACCAACTTTATTCTGCCCAGCTTCATTATTGCACAGAACACCTTTTGGTGTAGATAGAATTGATATACCAAGACCATTATAGAACTTAGGAATCTTATCTGACTTACAGTAAACTCTTCTACCAGGTTTTGAAACCCTTTTAAATTGCTTTATGACAGGAGAACCAAAGTCATACTTTAATACAACTTCTATATGATTATATGAAACTAACTTATCTTTCTCAACAGTAAAGCTATCAATAAATCCTTCCTTTTTAAGAATATTTAAAACAGCTAAATTTAATTTAGAGTATATTATTTTTACACTATATAACTTTGCCGTTTGGCCGTTATTAATTCTTGCTACCATATCTGATAGAGTATCTGACATTGACATAATACTACCAACTTGATTTTGTTACACCAGGCATATGACCGAAGCCAGCCTGATCTCTGATTGCTATTCGTGATATTCCAAAATCACGATAATAACCTCTAGGTCTACCCGTTAAATTACACCTATTTCTAATTCTTATTTTTGATGAATTAGCATTAAGTTTTGCCAATTTTAATTGAGCAGCAAAACGCTCATCTACAGGCAGATTTCTATTATTAGCTATATCTTTAAGGTTTTCTCTTATTTTAGAAAACTTTTTAACAAGCTTAATTCTTCTATTATTCTTAGCAATAGCGCTTTTTTTAGCCATAATTTATTTTCTAAATGGTACGTTAAATTTTTTCAACAATTCCAAACAATTTTGATTTGATGTAGAAGTTGTTACTATCGTAATATTCATACCGTTAGTCCTTATAATATTATCATAAGAAATTTCGGGGAATACAGTTTGCTCTTTAAAACCAAAATTGTAATTACCATTACCATCAAAGCTCTTTGGTGACAAACCATTAAAATCTCTTACTCTAGGTAAAACGATATTAACTAATCTATCCAAGAATTCATACATTTTACTTTTTCTAAGAGTAACCTTACATCCAATTGGCATACCTTCTCTTATTTTAAATGCAGCTATTGATTTTTTAGCACGTGTAATAATTGGCTTCTGACCAGAAATCAATGCTAACTCCTCCTGAAGATTACGCAACACTTTAGAATCAGATACACAGTCTTTATCTGATAAATTAATAACAATTTTTTCTAACTTTGGTGATTGCATTGGGTTTAATAGTCCCAACTCTTTTACAACTTCTTTTTTTATTTTTGAATCAAATAATTCTTTTAACCTAGCCATGCTATATAACCTTATTTTCTTGCTTAATAAATCTCACCTTTTTACCATCTTCAGATTTATAGCCAAGTTTAACTGGTTTCTTTGTATCATCATTGTAATAGGCAATATTTGAAATATGCATCGATGCCTCACGTGTAATTATTTGTGACTTCTCTTCTGCATTTCGAGCTTTTTTTGTATCCTTTATAAGGTTTACACCCTTTACAAACACTCTATTTTTATTCGTTACAAATGTTACTATTTCACCTGTCTTACCTTTATCCTTACCGGACAAAACTATTACATTGTCACCTTTACTTAACTTTGTTTTAAAATTATCTAATTTACTCATAATACCTCTGGAGCTAATGAAGCTATTTTCACAAAACCCTTTCCTCTTAGTTCTCTTGCTACAGGTCCAAAAATTCTAGTACCCAAAGTCTCATTTGATTTATTGATTAAAACAGCCGCATTTGAATCAAACTTTATACTAGAACCATCAGATCTTTTTACACTTTTAGATGTTCTAACTATTATTGCTCTATGAACTTCACCTTTTTTTACCTTACCAAGAGGTAAGCATGATTTAACAGAAACAACTATTATATCACCAAGATTAGCTATCATATGCTTTGAACCACCAAGGACCTTAATACACTGAACTTCTTTAGCACCCGAATTATCAGCCACTTGTAAACATGATTGCATTTGTATCATTTACGCCTCCTTACTCTCAATCAATCTCCATCTTTTTAACTTAGAAATTGGAACAGACTCCTCAATTGAAACATGATCGCCAGTTTTAGCTTTATTCAAATCATCATGTGCATGATATTTCTTACTTTTTGTTATATATTTTCTATATATAGGATGCATGAATCGCCTTGTAACTGAAACTACTATTGTCTTTTCAGTTTTATCGCTAACTACTACACCCTGCAAAACTCTTTTAGGCATTTTTAATTTCGTTTAATCTAGTTAATATTTTTGCTATAACTTTTTTATACTTACTGTATCTTGAAGTATCTTTATTTTCACCATTAGCTGAAAGGACGCCTAAATTATATAACTTTTTCTTATAATCAACGTAAATTTTCTTCAACTCGTCATTTGTTTTAGATTTAATTTCTGTATACTTCATTTTAGTTACCCTCAATTCTTGATATAAACTTAACATCAAATGGCAATTTGCTACTCATTTTTAACAAAGCCTCTCTTGCTACGGTCTCTGAAACACCATCAATTTCAAAAATAATTCTACCAGGCTTTACTCTAAAAATATAATATTCTACAGAACCTTTACCCTTTCCCATTCTAACATCCGCAGGCTTTTTTGTAACAGGAATATCAGGAAAAACTCTAATCCACAACTTACCAACTCTCTTCATATGCCTTGTAGCACTTCTTCTTGCAGCTTCAATTTGCCTTGATGTTAAGCGAGCATGGGATGTAGCTTTCAAACCATGAGAACCAAAAGCGAGGGTTGAAGCTCCTTTTGCCAAACCTACGTTTTTACCTTTATGAGCTTTTCTAAATTTAGTTTTTTTTGGCATCAACATGTTACTTACCTATCTTTGCATTATCGTTATAGACCCAAACTTTAATACCTATTACACCATAGGCAGTACTAGCCTCACATAAAGAATAATCAACATTTGCTCGAATAGTATGAAGAGGAACTCTTCCTTCTCTATACCACTCTGATCTAGCAATTTCAGCACCCATCAATCTACCGGAACAAGTAATTCTAATTCCCTTGGTTCCAAATCTCAAAGCTGACTGAATTGCCTTCTTCATAGCTCTTTTATGAGATACACGTTTCTCAATTTGTTGTGCGATATTTTGAGCAATTAAAACAGCATTTGTTTCAGGTTTTTTAATTTCAACAATATTAAGACTTATCTCTGAATTAATAATTTCTTTTAATTTACCCTTAATTTTCTCAATATCATTTCCTTTTTTGCCAATTAATATACCCGGCCTTGCAGTTTGAATAGTAACAATTGCTTTTTTAGCTGGTCTTTCAACGATGATTTTACTAATTGCTGCATTCTTGTTATTATGCATTATATATGATCTAATTTTTATATCTTCATGTAGAAATTTTACATAATTAGACTTTTTAGCATACCATTTGGAATCCCAATTCTTATTGACTCCAATTCTAAAACATATTGGATTTATTTTTTGACCCATTTAGCCCTCTATTTCTTTTACAATTATTTCTATATTACTATATGGCTTAAGAATTTTTGCTCCTCGACCTCTAGCTCTAGCTCTAAATCTTTTCATGACAAATGCCTTTCCTACCAAGACTCTATCAACGACAAGATTATCAATATCTAACTCATGATTATTTTCAGCATTTGCAAGAGCTGATTCTAAACATTTCTTTACTGTTATTGCTACCTTTTTCTTCATAAACTGAAGTTGTAACACAGCATGATTAGCTTTCATACCACGTATAACATCAGCAACTAAACCTAGCTTTTGTACACTTGTTTTAATATTTGTCACTTTTGCTGAAGCTTGGTTTTCTGCTAGCTTTCTTTTTTCTTTAGTCATTTACAACCTCTTAATTAAGCTTTCTTTGCTTTTTTATTAGCACCATGACTTTTAAAAGTACGGGTTGGTGAAAATTCCCCTAATTTTTTATTTACCATATCCTCAGAAACTTTTACAGGGATAAATCGCTTTCCATTATAAACATGAAAAGTTAAACCAACAAATTCTGGTATTATTGTTGATCTCCTAGACCATGTTTTTATTATAGTTCCAATTTTATTAGAGTTGACTACTGCCTGTACTTTCTTAAGTACATGCCCATCAACAAATGGTAACTTCCATGCAGATCTTGCCATAATTTTCCTCTATTACTTCTTATATCTTGGTTTTATTATAAACTTAGAAGTAGATTTGTTACTTCTAGTTCTCTTTCCTTTAGTTGAAACTCCCCAAGGAGTTACTGGATGCCTACCTCCAGATGTTTTACCTTCTCCACCACCATGCGGATGATCAACTGGGTTCATAGCAACACCTCTTACTGTAGGCCTCTTGCCTTTCCAAACCATTCTACCAGCTTTACCATACTTCTCATTTTGATGATCAGGGTTTGATACTGTACCAATAGTTGCACGACATGTTAACAAAATTTTTCTAACCTCACCAGATCTCAACCTTAACTGAGCATATTCAGAATCTTTACCCAAAATCTGTGAAAAACTACCAGCCGATCTTGCTATCTGACCACCTTTGCCGGGTTTCATCTCAACATTATGTATAATTGTACCAGTTGGAATCTTGCTTATAGGGAGTGAATTACCTGGCTTTATATCAGCTTTATCAGATGAAACTACTTTACTTCCAATAGATATCTTCTGCGGCGCAATTATATATGAATATGTATTATCTTCATATTTTATTAGCGCTATATTGGAAGTTCTATTAGGATCATACTCAATCCTTTCCACAACTGCTGCAACATCTAATTTATTTCTCTTAAAATCAATGATTCTATATTTTTGCTTATGACCACCGCCTATATGTCGAGTAGTTATATGTCCAAAATTATTTCTACCACCGGTTTTACTTATACCACGAGTTAGTTTTTTTAGTGGCTTACCTTTCCACAATTTATCACTAACTAGGACTAAGTGTCTTTGTGAAGGAGTTACTGGTGAATACTTTCTTAACGCCATTATTTAACCTCTGTAGTTATATCTATTGATTTTTCAAACTTTACATAAAGCTTTTTATAATCCTTTCTTTTTCCTGGTATTTTTTTAAACTTTTTAGTCTTTCCTTTTACAAGTACCGACTTAATATCAATAACTTTATTTCCTTTATATATTATATTAAGAATCTTAGTTGATAACCCCTTAGTCATATCTTTTGGCGCTTTAAATACCACTCTACTAACTTCAGAAAGTTTCAAAGCCTTTTCTGTAACTAATGGTATTAGTTTATTCATATTTGATTCTACTTTATTCATGACAACTGTTCTTTAATCAAATTAACCGAGGATTCGCTTATAAAGACATTATTTGAATTAATCAAATCATAAACATTAAGTCCTCTTATATTTAGAAGATTTACATCTCTCACATTACCAGCAGACAAAATAAATTTATCACATGATTTGTCATTAATTAAAAACAATGACCTTCCAGTCTGATTTATTGACTTAGCTAACTTTGCTGTCTCTGCTTTCTTAAAAACAGGATCTTTAATAATCTTTAAACGTCCTTCTTTTAACAAATAAGATAATGCTGATTTTAAACCCAGTCTTCTTACTTTTTTATTTAATTTATACCCATGTGATCTAACCACTGGACCAAAACTTACTCCTCCACCCCTCATTTGAACAGATCTAAGACTTCCCTGCCTGGCCTTTCCAGTACCTTTCTGCTTAAAAGGCTTTGCAGTTGTACCCCTAACTTCAGAAACTGTTTTTACCTTATGATTACCAGATCTTCTTTTAGCAAGCTGCCAATTTATAACCATATTCATAACATTAGCATTAGGCTCAATACCAAATATAGCATCAGGTAAATCTAATAAAAACTCCGTTTTACCATTAAGTTTATCTATTTCATATATATCAGCTTTCATAATAATATCTTCTTAATTATCTTCATTCGTGTTTAATTCATCGCCTGATTTTACCTCAGTATCCTCAGCAGCTACACTAGCCTTTTCTTCCTTAATATAGGTCGGTATAGGAGCTTCTGAAGCTAATGATTTTTTATGAGCATCCTTTACTTTTACGAAACTACCCTTTGAACCAGGTACTGCTCCAGACACGGCAATTAACTCATTCTCCAAATCAACCATCAATATTCTTAAATTTTGAATTGTAACAAGACTATCACCCATATGCCCAGCCATCTTCTTGCCCTTAAAGACCCTTCCTGGATCCTGACACTGCCCTGTAGAACCATGCGACCTATGAGATATTGACACACCATGAGTTGCTTCTAAACCAGCAAAACCATGCCTTTTCATTGCACCGGCAAATCCCTTTCCTACCGTTACTCCTTGAACATCAACAAACTGACCTTCAACAAAATGCTGAACTGTCAACTCCTGAGATATTTTAAGTTTTGCGTCATTAGATACTTTAAAATCATATATTTTGGCACTATGCTTAATATTTGCTGCTTTATAATTTTTAAGCTGTGGCTGCTTAAGCTTACCAACATTTTTATGATCAATAAATGATGCTATTTTAACAAAATTATGACCATTCTTTTCAAATGAATCCAAAACCTTAGATTGCGGACATTTTAAAATAGTAACTGGCTCAGCCGTGCCATCTTCATAGAAGATTCTAGACATGCCTATTTTTTGTGCTAATAAACCTGTACGCATTTTAACTCTCCAACAACTTAATATCTACATCAACACCTGAAGGCAGATCTAGCTTTCTTAATGCTTCTACCGTCTGATTAGTTGGCATAATTATAATAATACTTTTATAGGTTCTAGTTTCAAATTGGTCTCTAGACTTTTTATCAACATGCGGAGATCTATTTACCGTATATTTCCTAATTTTTCTAGGAAGTGGTATAGGACCCCTAACCTCAGCACCAGATCTTTTAACAGTTCCAACTATCTCTCTTGACGAAGTTTCTATCAACTTATGATCAAAAGCGGTTAATTTTATTTTTATTCTCTGATTAATCATAACTACTCAATAATTTTTGTAACAACACCAGATCCAACAGTTCTACCGCCTTCTCTGATCGCAAATCTCATACCTTCTACCATCGCCACAGGATTTATTAAATCTACCTTAAACTCGATGTTATCTCCAGGCATTACCATCTCCACCCCATCATCTAACGTAACTGATCCCGTTACATCTGTGGTTCGCATATAAAATTGTGGACGGTAATTTCCAAAAAATGGAGTATGTCTTCCTCCCTCATTTTTTGATAACACATATACCTTAGCTCTAAAACTCTTATGAGGATTTATACTCTTTGGCTTCGCTATCACTTGACCTCGCTCTATATCTTCCCGCTTTAATCCACGCAATAACAATCCTATATTATCTCCAGCTTGACCCTCATTCAACAACTTACGGAACATCTCCACTCCTGTACATGTAGACTTTTGAGTCTCTTTTAATCCTACTATCTCTACTTCGTCTCCTACCCTTACAATTCCTGTCTCAATCCTGCCCGTTGCAACCGTGCCTCTTCCTGATATTGAAAATACATCCTCTACTGACATTAAAAAATCTCCGTCTGTAGCACGCTCTGGATCAGGCATATCTGCATCTAATGATGTCATTAGACGCTCTATCGCACCCTTGCCATTCTCTTCATCCTTGCCTTCCAATGCCGCTAAAGCTGATCCCCTTATTATTGTCACATCATCACCAGGAAAGTCATATTGACTCAATAAGTCTCGTATTTCTACTTCTACTAATTCTACCAATTCTTCATCGTCAACCTGGTCTATCTTATTTAAAAAGATTACCAATGTCTTTACACCTACCTGACGTGCTAACAATATATGCTCTCGAGTCTGTGGCATTGGACCATCAGCTGCTGATACAACTAATATCGCACCATCCATCTGCGCTGCGCCGGTTATCATATTCTTTACATAATCAGCATGCCCTGGACAATCTACATGACCATAATGCCTCTTATCTGTTTCATATTCTACATGTGCCGTCTGAATAGTTATTCCGCGAGCCTTCTCTTCTGGAGCTTTGTCAATTTGATCATAGTCTAGCTTTTCTTTACTGTAATATTTTAATATCGCCGCTGTTAATGTAGTCTTACCATGATCAACGTGACCGATAGTACCAACATTTACGTGAACTTTGTTTCTTTCAAATACTTCTTTACTCATGCTTTTAAACCATAAATTAATTACTAACAATCACTCAAAACTGGAGCGGGTGAAGGGGATCGAACCCTCACATTTAGCTTGGAAGGCTAACGCTCTACCATTGAGCTACACCCGCACGCTGGTAGAGGGAGTAGGATTCGAACCTACGAACACATTACGTGGGCAGATTTACAGTCTGCTGCCTTTAACCGCTCGGCAATCCCTCCACAAAATTATTGTGTAAGAGCAGAATTATTTAAATTACAATTCGACAGATG
>JABJMA010000040.1 GCA_018659605.1 Rickettsiales bacterium | reverse complement strand
GTCCTCCCGCCCATTTTTCAACAAATTCAAATCTTTGTTTATTTACGGTGGTGACGGGGTAATCATCTCATGCCAATGGATTAATCATCTCTCTTGTTTATAGGCGGGCGGGAGGACCTCGCCCCTACGGGGTGATTATCTCATTTCAATTATTGGGCATCTTACTTGTTTACGGTCCCGTACGTTACGGGCGGGTGGGCGGCCTCAGCACTTACGAATGAGTGAATGGTGCACCCGGAGGGAGTCGAACCCCCGGCCTCCAGAGCCGAAATCTGGCGCTCTATCCAGCTGAGCTACGGATGCAATTTGGATATAATATTTATAGCCAAGTAATATTACTTAGCAACTTTTACAATTATTGCACAAAATTAACTAAAGGTTTCTCACATAATCTATAATTACGTTAACACCTTCAAAAATACGCGAGAAATATTTATCACAATATGCATCCGTAAAGGAACCAGTAAAGTTTTCTAATGCTGCATCACCATCAAAATCTACAAAAGCATAGCGAACAAGAAAATCATTATTTTTCATGCCAAATGAAGATGCAGGAAGTAATACAATGTTTTGCGAATCCAAAATATCAAAACATAATTTACTATCATCCAGAATATTATATTTTTTGAATTTTTCTTTATAAGCTGAGAAATCAAGCAAAAGACAAAAGCCAGCTGAAGATTTTTGAGTAATAATATTATTGTTATTAAATTTATTATATGAGTATTCCGATAGATATTGTAAAATCCTTCTCTGTTTTATGATATAGCCATGATCCTTTTTCAAATTGTCATATGCAATCATTGCAGCGCTCTGTATAGGATAAGAAACATATGAATAACTTGATGAGCAAATTGCTAATAGTGAAGATTTAAGATTATTACCAAATTCTCTATTATAAAAACAACAACTAAATCTCCAATTTGAGGCAGCATAAGATTTAGAAATCCCAGTAGTTACAATAGTTCCCTCTGGATAATAATCGATTATCGATTCATGATTATCAGTATAGTTAAGCATTGATAACAGCTCATCAGAAATAACCAAAACATTATATCTTTGACATATCCTAGTAATAGAAACCAATTGCTGTTTACTATATGAGCTCCCATTTAAATGCCCAGGGCAATTCAGTATGAGTATCTTTTGCCTATTATCATTTACCGGAGTTTTAGCAAAAGCTTTTTCTAATATATTCTCATCTATTAAATAACAATTTAAATTATCAGTTGGAATTTTTTTAACCTTGTGACCTAAAATTCTAGCCTGAAAATCATAAAAACTTACTGAAGGCTCTGCTATATATATAGATGCCTTTTTGAAAATTGCCAAAATAGCAAATACCATCATTTTAGATCCAGGTGCAATAAATACATTATCAGCTGTAACAGTAGTAAGCTTAGTTGAGTGAAAATCAGAAATTTTTTCTCTAAGTTCAGCTAACCCTTGTGGATTGAAATAAGAATCTGCTTTTCTATGAGCATTTAAAGCATTAAGTACATTTTGGGGAGGGGTAAAAGGAGAATTAGCAAAGCCAAATTTAAAAATATTGCGGCCTTCCAACTCTAGTTCTTTTGATTTCTGACTAATATATGAAATATTTGAGGAGCTAGCCTTATTTAAATTTTTCTCATTAATAGTTAGAGGTATTTTCTGTTTTTCATCTAAATTATACATCTTAAATTTTATTAATTACAATTTGACCAGTAAAATCAATAGAGGCTGAATTAAAAAGTGCAATCTTAATTTATTCAAGAAATTGATAGTTATGTATATGTATAATAATAGGAAGCAAACCCTGGCCCAATATTATTAATCTGCAAAAATTTCTTCAGCAAAATCACTTGCACTGAATTCTTTCAAATCACTAATAGCTTCACCCTGTCCAAGGAAGTAAATATTAGCATTAAACAAGTCCGCTAAAGCAACTAGAATACCGCCTTTTGCTGTGCCATCAAGCTTAGTCACAATTAATCCATTAACTTCGATACTGTCGCTAAAACCTTGATATTGCTTAATTGCATTCTGACCAGTTGTACCATCAATAGTTAATAATGATAAATGAGGTGCAGACTCATCTAGTTTCTTTATAACCCGAGAAATCTTGGCTAATTGTTCCATTAAATTTTTGTAATTCTGAAGCCTTCCGGCTGTATCAATAAGTACTATATCATAATCTTCTTCCTTCGCTTTAGTTACTGCTTTATGAGCAATGGCGGCTGGGTCTGCTCCTTCCTTTTCTGGTGATATGATCTCAACATTTGCGCGTTCGGCCCAAACTTCTAATTGCCTAACCGCTGCAGCTCTGTATGTATCACATGCCGCAAGCAGTACTTTTTTATTTTGCTGTTTAAAATAATAGGCAAGTTTACCAATAGAAGTTGTCTTACCTGCGCCATTAACACCTGAAAACAAAATCACATAAGGTTTCTTATCTAGATTTACTCTGCCCTCAAATTTTGCTAAATAATCAGATAATTCTACTCTAAGCTGCTTGTTTAAACCTTTACCTGATATTTCCTTCTCTTTTAAAGTCTCTATAAATTTTTTTGTAAAACTAACACCTATATCACTCTTAAACATAACAGATTCGATGTTAGAAATATCATCCTTTGATAATTTATCCTTACTGGTAAAATTACTAAAATATTCTCTAAATTGCTTTCTAGTTTTACCAAGGCCTGCTGATTTCTCAATTTTAGGCTTTTTAGCAAAAACTTTAAATATTTGCTTTAACATAATTCCAATTCGAAATGATCATTCTTATCATCATAACTCTTTACCAGAACATTTATTAAATCTCCTTGTTTAAACTCACTCTTGTAACCTAACTTTAAAAACTCCTTGGAACATATTGTTTTTTCAGACTCTACTAAGCATTCTAGTTTTTTACCAACTATAGATTCTTTATAAAATTTTAAGTTTCTTTCGCCCAAAGAGCGAAGTTTATTAGCCCTATCTTTTCTGATCTGTTTTACCACTTGTTTATTTTCTGGAATTTTAGCTGCCGGTGTTCCTTCACGTTCCGAATAAGGAAAAACATGCAAATGCGTAAAATTTAACTCCTTCACCAAATTAAAACTATTTTGAAACATGCTATCCGTCTCAGTTGGAAAACCGGTGATAATATCTGCACCAAATGTACAATCTGGCCTGACGCGCCGAACATCCTTACAAAAATCATAAACCTGCTTTCTGTTATGTCGTCTTTTCATGCGTTTTAAGATTAGATCATCACCAGATTGTAACGACAAATGCATATGCGGCATTAATCTTGGCTCAGTTTCTATCAAATCCATTAACTCATCATCTATCTCTGCAACATCCACTGATGATAACCTAAGGCGAAGTAACCCTGGGCATAAACTCAGAACCCTGCGAACTAATTGACCAAGCTTTGGTTTACCAGGAAGGTTGGTACCGTAATCGGTTATATCCACTCCCGTAAAAACTATTTCGCAGTAACCTTGCTCAATTAATAGATTGCAAGCGTTAACAATCTCCGCAACCGTATGGCTTCTATTGTTACCACGTCCGTAAGGGATAATACAAAAAGTACATCTATGATCACAGCCATTCTGGATCTCAACAAAGGCCCTAGCCTTGCCTTCAAAATCATTTATCATATGGAGAGCTGATTCCTCTATCTGCATGATATCAGACACTATAACATTATTACCTTCTCTTAAATGCTGGTAACTTGTTTTATCTAATTTCTCAATATTACCCAGTACATAATCAACTTCAGACATTGCTTGATATTTATATGGATCAATCTGTGCCGCGCATCCTGTAACAATAATCTTTTTATCTGGATATAAATTACGATTTTTTCGAATTGACTGCCTAAGCTTACGCTCAGCTTCCGCTGTAACCGAGCATGAGTTAAAAACAATATAATCATCCACCCCAGAACTATCTAGCTCATTCTTAATAATCTCCGATTCCGATATATTTAGTCTACAACCAAATGTAACAACCTGATTAGTCATGTTCAAATAAAACTCATAAGCCACTATGATATCGAAGCAAACCCAAGCTGCAAGTTAAAGTGAGAAGATTTCTACTTTATATAATATTTTAATCATCACATATGTTCCGGGCGGGAGGACCCCGTCCCTACGGGGTGATTATCGCATTTCTCTTATTACCGTTCCTGTACGTTACATGCGGGCGGGAGGACCCCGCCCCTACAAGTTGCAACATCGTATTTTAATTATTGG
>JABJMA010000039.1 GCA_018659605.1 Rickettsiales bacterium | reverse complement strand
CTCTTTTTTTATTTGAGTGGTGGATGGGGTGGGATTCGAACCCACGGTACGATTGCTCGCACGCTAGTTTTCAAGACTAGTTCCTTAAACCGCTCGGACACCCATCCAATGTAAATGAAGTGTCTTTATAAATAGCTTTGTAAAATATTCAAGAAGTGAATATATGATTTTGATTTAAAAATTAACCATAATCTATGTAATCATTCATTTAGAACTCTTAACATAAATATATTTAATTTTATTGGTTTGTTATTTATTCTCTTCCTTGGACTTGGTTTTGGTTTTGGTTTTGTTGGCCTGTCGGGGATGGTGGTTTTGCACCATCCTTTGCAGCGCTAACCGTAATATTCAGATCTCTTACTGCTTTTAGCGCTGCATCATGCTTTGAGCTTTGAGTTGTTTCCTGAGGCGACTTCGTATTCGTCATTACGCCCAACTCCGCCTCTAACCCCATATATGCTACTGCCGCACTATCCTTACCAAATTCATTCGTTGTTATTTTCTCAGCAATTTCCACTTTTTTAGCAGCAATTTGCTCTTGTACCTCATCTACCGTCTTTTCTGGTGTACTCTCTGGTTGTTGCTCATTGTGTTTTTTAACAAAATCTGCAACTAATTTGTTTTGAGCTTCTTCTTTACCATCCCCAACATATTTTTTTGTTGCTTCTGTTAATTGATTTTCTGCTTCTTGCGTTTGCACAGTCTGCGTAGCTTTATTTGCCACTGTCTTTGCTTCAAGTTTTGCTGGACCATTTCCCGCTAGGGCATTCGTAATAGACTCATTAGGTTTAATTTGCTCTCCACCAAAAATAAACAAAGTCTTATCTTTTTTTCCCAATAAACTATTCATTTCAGTTTGAAGTTTACCTTGTTTAGAGATATCCAGTCCTGCAACTTTATCCAATACAGCGTTTAACTTTTGATTTAATTCTGGAAAATCTTTTTCAGAACCTTGCGCTGTTACTGTACTAAGAGTTTTTAGTAGATCTGCTAGTTTCTTTGGGCTTAATTTATCAATATTATCAAGCTTTAAGTTATCGATTAATTTATTAATTTTATTTATTCTATATTCTTTTTTAATAGGATCTTTGCTGTTTAAATCACCTTTTTGAAGATTGCTTTTAATAGAACCTAAAAGATCCTTATTAGTTACATTCTCAGTTTTTGCAGTGTTTTTATCCCTAATAGCAGTGTTTTCCTTATTCCTAGCATCTTTTTTAAGATCTTTTGTGATCTGTTTTTTCGCCAGGGCGCTCTCTGACACTCCGAGCGTGTCAGCCACAGCTCCAGCTGCCTTACTTAATCCGTTATTTAGCCTTGGCACTTGTGTTGCACCCATTGCAAAAACTGCCCCTCCACCAAAAACTATAGTTGATGAGACCGTTGCAGAGACTCCAGCTCCAGCTAAAAGTGGTAATAAGAAGGGTCCTGCAAAGATAAATGCAGCAGCAGCAACTGCCGCCATAAGAAATGTAGTTAACCACTCACCTTTGCTCATATCTCCTACATTAGAGTGTGATTTTTCTCTGTCACCTACTCCGCGAAAGTTTCTCCAACTAGTTTTCAGATCAGCCATAATTTATCTCCTCAAAATTATATTTTTATTTATTTGCGTATAATTTACAGTTTTTTGCTAGGATGTCTATCTTTTTATAGTTTCTAAACATGCTTAAAATTACGTAAAATATACATATGTTACAATAATAACACATAACCAGGTAAGTTTCAAGGATGTTGTTTATTTTAAGTGAGTTATGCGTTTACGGTTATTTATATGGGTTGCATATAGGATATTCAGTATTGCGCTTACCTATTAAAACATCTCCGGGCTAATATATGGATCTGTCCCTATTATATTCGGGATTGCGTAAGTGGTGTATTATTACCTATTTGATCTATTCTTTCTAAAAATTTTATTTTGGATGAAGGTGATATAACAATTCTTGAATTGGCAATTTTTGCATCAGCATTTCCTGCGCTAGCATTACCTGCACTAGCATTTCCTGCACTAGCAGCACTATCTGCACCAGCAATCTCCTCCGGCTCATTAGTCGTTACTTTGCTACTACCACAAAATGCTGAATATAGTTTTTGATTGTCTGTTAAGGCATCTGCAGCATGACCACTAAATGTCGAAATATAATTCAACATATCAATAGGGGTTCTTGCTAAGAGATTATTTGGAGCAGATAATAATCTTAATGAATTTAATTCAGTTGCTTTATCAGCTATAGCAACTGCATTTGCATGATTATTCTCCTTGGCAAAAACATTTATCCTTCTTTGCATCTCAGCCTTATATGGATAGTCATCTGGTAATAAGCTTGGATCTCCGCCAGCTTTTAATATTGATATGGTTGTCTGAGTAACACAGTTATATCTAACTGATAACCATAAACTATTCTTAGTCAGATCATTAGAGTTATTAACTTTGGCACCATTCTGTAATAATAATTGGATTGTAGCGGCAGAATGGTCATAAGTAAGGGCATTCCATAAAGTATCCTCATTAGGCTTATTAGAATTAATAATTTGAAGGCCATTGTTAATATAGCATGCAATATCCGCTTGTGAACATTTGTAAGATTTAATTTTATCTGTTAGGGTTGCCTTAGAGATATCTTTGAATTTTCTCTTTAGCATTGAGGCTTGATCTCTCATATTTTATATTAATTCATAAATTAGTGCGATATAACTAATCTAGAAGTACTACTTAGTCAAGTAGCTGACTATTTAGCTTAGAAATTAATCTCGATGAGAATTAATTATTTATGATTGCTTTATGTCGATAAAATCTTGCTTATATCAAAATTTGGACAGGTTTTATTTTGATTGAAATGATTATGTGGCATGACAATTAAATCAGGGAATATCTTTGTCAGCATGTTATTTAAGCGCTTTAATGCAGCAAATTGTTCCTGCTGGAAACTTTCTTTACCAATTAAGCAAGTGCCAATACTATTACTATTATTACCTTTGCAATGCGCACCTATACATTCCAGCGTACGACCTATCTCTATCTCACCATCAGATCTAATTACAAAATGATAGCCTATATCTCGCCAACCTCTTGCTAAATGCCATTTACGTATGATGGCAGCATCGCCAAAACTGCTATCGGAACAATGTATAATATGTGTGGTTATATTGCGCATATTTATAAATTTTATAGGTTAGCTTGCTCTGTCATTGCTGTTAAACTGTCTGGCTGAATTTTACTAGTTATTTTCCTATCACTTGTTTGTTGGTACTGCTTTCCTGCATACTCTGTGAGTAAACACATAGCTTGCTGATAACCTTTGCTCTCGGCAATTTTAATTAATCTACAATTTTACATTTTTCATTTATATATGCTGCTATAGAATCTTTTAAATAGCTCTGTTTTGAGTCAGTCTTATATTGATCGCTCTATTTTGATTTTCAGATTGTTTTATCTAACTAAAAGAAATAGAGTAATATCTACTCATTATGATATTAAAGCCGGTATTTTCGCTAAAAATTATAGTTGAAAAGAAAGTAAATCGGGCTATCTTCGAGTGTTTATTTTTTATAATTATGTCACAGGATAATATTTCAATAGGAGCAACAGTTTTAATTAAATCATTAGTGGATAATGGAGTTGAGGTAATATTTGGCTATCCTGGTGGAGCCGCTCTGCCTATCTATGATGAATTATTTAAACAAGATAAATTACGGCATATCTTGGTTCGTCATGAACAAGCTGCAGTTCATGCTGCTGAAGGTTATGCTAGATCTACTGGTAAATTAGGTGCCGTGCTTGTGACTTCTGGTCCTGGAGCAACTAATACAATTACCGGCCTTACAGATGCCTTAATGGATTCAATACCTCTAATTTGTATTACTGGTCAGGTTGCAACTCATCTAATAGGTACTGATGCTTTCCAGGAGGCGGATACTGTTGGCTTAACTCGTTCTTGTACCAAGCATAATTATTTGATTAAAAATGTTAATGATATTGAAACGATAATTTCTGAGGCTGCTCATGTTGCCTTAACAGGTCGCCCTGGACCTGTGCTTGTTGATATCCCTAAAGATATCCAAAATACTAAAATTGATCATGCTGGCGGTATCATTGTACAGCGTAAATCTTACAGGCCTCATACTGATACAATTACTGAAAAGGATATAGACGCGACTGTTGAATTAATTAAAAATGCAAAAAGGCCAATCTTTTATACAGGTGGTGGTGTTATTAATTCGGGTCCTGCTGCTGCAAAAGAATTAATAAAATTAGTTCGTCACACTGGCGCACCGATAACAAGCACTTTAATGGGTCTGGGCGCCTATCCAGGGGATGATCCTCAGTTTTTAGGTATGCTTGGTATGCATGGTACTTATGAGGCAAATTTAGCTATGGCTAGATGCGATGTTATGATTTGTGTTGGTGCTCGTTTTGATGATAGAGTAACTGGTGATACAAAAAGATTCTCTCTTGGCTCTAAAAAAATTCACATTGATATTGATAATTCATCAATTAATAAAAATATCAAAGTTGATATTGGCCTTGTTGGGGATGCTGGAAAAATATTAGCACAATTAAATGACAAGCTTAAAGGCGATAAATTTACTAAAGATCAATATAGTGAATGGTGGAATTTTATTCATAAACTACGTGAGGAAGAATCCTTCCATTTTATACAAGAAGGTGAAATTATTAAACCTCAATTTGCTATCCAAACCCTACATGAATTAACTAAAGATAAAAATCCTATTGTATCAACTGATGTTGGTCAGCATCAAATGTGGGCTGCGCAATTTGTACAATTCTATAAGCCTAATAATTGGCTAACCTCAGGTGGCTTAGGTACAATGGGTTATGGCATGCCAGCAGCAATTGGTGCCCAAATAGCCAATCCTGATAGATTAGTTTTTTGTGTTAGTGGAGAAGCTTCAATACAAATGAATATTCAAGAGTTAGCTACTGCAAAGCAACATAGAGCACCAGTAAAGATATTTATTATTAATAATCGCTTTATGGGTATGGTAAGACAATGGCAGCAGTTATTTCATGGTGATCGTTATTCGGAAAGCTATATGGATTCAATTCCTGACTTTGTTACTTTGGCTGAAAGTTTTGGTATTAAGGGTATGAGATGCGAGAAGGCCTCTGAATTAGAAAATAAAATTCAAGAGATGCTTGATTATGACGGACCAGTGGTATTTGATTGTTTGGTAGATAGATCTGAAAATGTCTATCCAATGATGCCTGCCGGGGCCGCGCATTATGAGATTGAATTAGGTCGAGAGAAAAAGCATAAACTTAAGTAGTAAAATGACTGAAAATTTACAAATACAAGATAAACATGTAATCGCAATCCTGATTGATAATGAATTTGGCTCATTGGCGCGTGTGGTAAATTTATTCTCGGCTAGAGGCTATAATATTGAAACATTGTCAGTATCAGTTATTGATACAGAACGTAATTTATCACGTATTACAATTACTACATATGGCTCTTCAGATGTTATTGATTTAATTATAAAATTACTTGAGCGTTTGATTCCGGTTCATAGAGTGCTGGATTTATCTAGTGCTGCTCATATTGAACGAAGTCTAGCTTTGGTCAAAGTTAAAAGCTCAAAAGCAGATGATGATGTCATACGAATTGCAGATATTCATCAAGCGGAACTAACAGAAAAGACAGATAATTACTTACTTTTTGAAATTGCTGATATGCAGGAGAATATCGATCGATTCATACAATTACTAGAACCTTTCGAGATTATCGAGGTTTCGCAAACTGGTAGTGCCTCCCTTGGTCTTGGTAGTCATAATATCTTAGATTATTGGAAGGATTAAACTCATTAAGCTTAAAGAAAATTTAATGGCTACATCTCTAACAAGATTACGTTTTCAGAAATTAACACAGTCTAAGAAGGGTAGAGTATCTATTAGCCTGTTGATTTTAGTTTTACTTATATCTCTCTTTGCAGATTTTATAGCTAATGATAAGCCTATATTCATCCGTTATGATGGTAAATCTTATTTTCCGATCTTCACTATTTATGCAGAAACTGAGTTTGGCGGTGATTTCGAAACTGAACCAGATTACAAAGATCCATTTGTAAAAAATCTAATAAATAACAAAGGATTCTATGTAATGCCTCCTATTAAATATAGTTATGATACTATTAATTTTAATTTAGGCTCTCCACCCCCAACAGCACCAGATTATGAAAATTTACTTGGAACAGATGATTTAGGTCGCGATGTTCTAGCTAGACTTATTTATGGCGTTAGAATCTCTCTAGCATTTGGTATTATCTTAACAATATTAAGTAGTATTGTTGGGGTTTTGCTAGGAGCAGTTCAGGGGTTTTATGGTGGTTTGTTTGATTTAATCATGCAGCGTTTTATCGAGATATGGTCAAATATGCCAACATTATTCATTCTGATAATTCTCTCCGCAATTATCACTCCTAACTTTTTTTGGCTATTAATGATATTATTTGCATTTAGTTGGATGTCATTGGTGCAGCCAGTAAGAGCTGAATTCCTTAAAAATCGTAAACTTGAATATATTAAAGCAGCAAGAGCATCTGGGGTAACCGAATCATCAATTATTTTTAAGCATTTATTGCCTAATGCTTTAGTAAGTACATTAGCTTTCCTACCTTTTATTCTGTCTGGATCAATTATTACCCTAACATCACTGGATTTCTTGGGTTTCGGTATGCCAGCTGGTTCTGCATCTCTGGGTGAATTATTAGCTCAGGGTAAAAACAATATTTCAGCCTATTGGATTGGTCTAACAGGTTTTTTCGTAACGGGGTTTTTATTGACGATTTTGATTTTTGTAGGCGAAGCAGTACGGGATAGCTTCCGGTAAGTAATTCATGATCCTCCAACCAAAATAATATGGGCATATCGTAGGGTGGCATCCTCCCGCCTGGAACAAATGCAATGACCAATAATTGAAATGAGATATGCAACTTGTAGGGGCGGGG
>JABJMA010000038.1 GCA_018659605.1 Rickettsiales bacterium | reverse complement strand
TCCCGCCCGCCTGTAAACAAGAGAGATTTTATTGGTTAAAAAACATTATGTTGGGGTAATATCATCCGAACCCGAAAGTCTTGAATTTGGTTAATGGCGGGCGGGAGGACCCCGCCCCTACAAGTTTCGATATCCAGTATGAAATTTGGATTATGAAATTGGGTGAATGTGGGTTGTTATTTCCCCTACCAAAATGCATTGAATTTGGTTAATGGCGGGCGGGAGGACCCCGTCCCTACAAGTTTCGATATTCGTTATGAAATTTGGGTTATGAAATTGGGTGAATATGGGTTGTTATTTCCCTTACCAAAATGCATTGAATTTGGTTAATCGCGGGCGGGAGGACCCCGTCACTACAAATTTCGATATCCGTTTTATCGACTTATATCGGTATTTTTTTGCTGAGATGGATTCTGCTTAGTGGTTGCAGAGACATCTTTTGTATCTTTGCATTCTACATCTTTTAATCCATCTAAATCACCACGACTATGTGCTTCTGCTACTTCTTCTGCAAGGTTAGTCTTATCTACCCGATTCTGTACACCAGGAGTATTAAGGTCAAAATCTACTTTCTGATCAATGGAAACCTTAGATTTTTTTACTATGTTAGACTCATTATGTTTTGCATCTTTATCTGACATTATATTTATATTCTTAAATTT
Organism: Rickettsiales bacterium; assembly: GCA_018659605.1. Lineage (GTDB taxonomy): Bacteria > Pseudomonadota > Alphaproteobacteria > Rickettsiales > JABIRX01 > JADHOX01. The sequence continues at coordinate 13,701 of JABJMA010000038.1, read as the reverse complement.
TATATATTTTACTATTATGGGCTAAATATTAATTCTAGCATAATTCAGTAGCTAGATAAAGAGTTTTGTTATTTTAAGGAGTTACGCTTTAGTTAGGACTCTGTTATTTTTAATTCACCCTTTTTAACTGAAAAACTAAGTTTACCATCAATTAATTTACGCGCATATTGCCCAAATATCTCATATCGTTTATTCTGCATAAATCGAGTATCTTCTTCAGTTTTGATAAATTTCTTTAACTCATCAGTTGTTGCAATAATTCGTGGTGATATGGAATGTTGAGCAGATACATAATTTAAAAGTAGCTTTAGAAAATTATAAATCACTTCTTGGTTTTGATTTAGAATATATTTTTTCTGACTAGGAATTTCCGATTCACCGGAATCCTTTATTTGCTTTGATACATCAATGAATCTTTGCCATAAATTTTTATTTAGCCTATGGGCTAATAACCGATGTTGCTTAATATCGAGCTCACATGATGGTTGCAGCTTGGCTAATTCAGTTAATAAATCATCAGAAATAACATTACGCTTTAATTTGTCTTTTTCCCGACAGATCTCTTCTCTAATTGCAGCATATTGCCTTAGATAATTTAGAAAATAAGGTGTTTTATTAACTGTAGAAATTCTTTTCCAGCAATTTAAGGGCGAGTTGTTATATTGAGTAAGATCATATAATAAATTCGTTTCATCTTGCATTAATTCATCTCTGCCAGATTCCTTAAGTAACTTTTCTAATTTTATTTTAATAGCAGCTAAATATTTAACATCATTAGCAGCATATTTTAATTGCTTTGCTAATAAAGGACGCTCGCTCCAATTGGTTAGTTTAGTATCTTTTTCAAGAGTTTTATGTGCAAATCTTTTAACTAGTTTTTGATATGAAATATTATCGCCAATCCCCATAATGCTAGATGCAATTTGAGTATCAAAAATTGGTTTAGGAATAATTTGAAAGTTCTTATATAAAACATCACAATCTTGATTAGCTGAATGAATTATTTTAACTATTTTCTCATCTGTAAAAATTTCTATTAATGGTGTAAGATCGCATTTTATGGCATCAAATAAATAGATCTTATCTTGATAGCCAATTTGGATAAGGCCAATTTGTGGAATATAGCTGAAATCTCTAACAAACTCTGTATCTAAGGTTATAAAATCAGCATTTTTAATTTGAGCAGATATATCCTCAAGATCTTGGTTATTATCAATAAATTGAAAGTCGGTCATAAATATAATTTGTCTGTGAAGACAGAATTTACACCTCTTTCTATCAGGGTATTGAGCTCTTCTTCGTTATTTACAGTATGTGTCAGAATGAATACATTATTCTTTCTTAAGCTCAAGATAAAATCTAAAGATGCTCTTGGCTTATTTATAGAGACATAACTAATGTTGTTTTGCTTGATAAATTTATCTAAATTATCAAAATTTATTCCTTCTTCTTTATAAAGGCTTAAAATTAACTTTTTAGCTCCTAATTCTTGTAGTAAGAGATATTCTTCGTAGCTATAGCATTGAATAAAAACTCTATCTGCTATATTTGGGTAATTACTGATAATAAAATTATAGAATCTTGCATTACCACCAGCTTTAACATCAGAAACCATGTATAGATCTTGGTTTGATTGCATAAAATTTAGAAAGTCATCCAAAGATAAAGTAGTAAGTTTATTATGAATTTTTAATTGTGTAAATTCAGCTGATGTAAGTGCAGTATTTATCTCATAACCAAAAAGCTTGCTAAATGTTTGAAGCCAATCATGAATCAGAACATATTTTCCATCCTGGCTTAAATTGATATCAATCTCAATATATTTAGAATGCTTAACATAGTAACTATGCTCTAATGCTTCTTTAGAGTTACTGTAATATATACCATTAATTTCTCCGCAAGCATGTGTTATGAATTTTGGGATGGACATCAATATATCTTTAACTATTATGACTTTAGGAACTATGAATTAATTTTTATAGCCCTATTAATTATGGAATGAAAAAAACTAAAAAAGAAATAGTTATTTGTTTATGTTGGATAATACCCTTAAAGAATCTTATGAGACGGTTGATATGTTAAATAGAAATTTTGCTTTAGAAGCAGTTAGAGTTACTGAATATGCTGCGGTTGCATCAAGTGCTTGGATTGGAAGAGGAGAAAGAGATGCTGCAGATCAAGCTGCAGTTAATGCCATGCGGGAATCATTAAATCAGATGGATATTGATGGAACAATTGTAATTGGTGAAGGTGAGCGTGATAAAGCGCCAATGCTTTATATCGGTGAGAAAGTTGGAAATGGCAATGGTCCTGAGATTGACATTGCATTAGATCCTCTTGAAGGAACTAATTTATGTGCAACTGGTAGCCCGAATTCATTAGCTGTAATTGCATTCGCTAAGAAAGGTTGTTTTCTACATGCCCCAGACGTCTATATGGAAAAAATAGCAATTGGACCAAATCTTCCACAAGGTATTATCGATTTAGATATCCCTGTTAAAGAAAATTTAAAAAATCTCGCTCAAGCCAAAAAATGCCAAATTTCAGATTTAACTGTGGTAATTTTAGAGCGTGATCGCCATCAACAAATTATCGAAGATGTAAGATCTGCAGGTAGCAGAATTAATCTAATTTCAGATGGTGATATTGCAGGAATTATATCAGCTGTTATGCCTAATCCATCAGCTGATCTTTATATTGGTACTGGTGGTGCTCCAGAAGGAGTTCTTGCTGCTGCTGCACTTGGAGCTACTGGTGGTCAAATGTTAGGACGTTTGATTTTTCATGATGATATTCAAAGGGAACGTGCAAAACGTATGGGTATCACTGATTTAAACAGGAAATATCAAGCACATGAAATGGCGCAAGGTGATGTCATGTTTTCAGCAACAGGTGTTACTGATGGCTTTATGCTTCGTGGAGTTAAACATCAGGCTGGTTCTGATATTACACATTCAATTGTAATGCGTTCAGCTACTGGAACAGTTAGGACTATCAAAACTACGCAAAGACGCGATAAATAATATCATTTGGGTTATTAACCCATGAATAAAAAAAACTCATCATGTAAGGGTGGTAAGATTCCGCCCTTGCAGATTCTAAAAAATATCGTAAATCAGGCTAGTTCCGATCCTGGTGTCTATAGGATGATAGATATTAGCGGTAATATCTTATATGTCGGTAAGGCTAGAAATCTCAAAAATCGTCTAGCATCATATATTAAATTAGAGCAGCTAACTAGGCGTTTGCAGCAAATGGTTCTAAGTATTAATGATATTGAGATTATAGCGACTAAATCAGAAAAGGAGGCGTTACTTCTTGAAGCTAATTTAATTAAAACATTAAATCCTAAATATAATATCAGGCTAAAGGATGGAAAAACTTTTCCTTATATCTATTTAAGCACTAAGGATGATTTTCCAGGCATTTATAAATATAGGGGTAATAAAGATAAGAAAGGTAAGTATTTTGGTCCATTTGCTAATATTTATGACGTTAGTAAGATTATTGATTTATTAAAACAAAGTTTCTTAATTCGTGGCTGTAGTGATAGTGATTTTAAATTACGCAAGCGACCATGTCTGGAATATCATATTAAGAGATGTAGCGCTCCATGCGTTGATCTGCTTTCTAAATCTGATTATCAAAAACAAATAAATCAGGCTGATAGGTTTTTATCAGGTGATGCACATAAAATAAGACAAGAGTTAATAGAGCAAATGGATAGGGCCTCATCGGATGAGGATTATGAGCAGGCAACTTTAATAAGAGATAGAATTAAGGCAATTAATACAGTATTGGAAAGGCAGAATATAACTGATCTAGATATAAAAGACTTTGATGTGGTAGCTTTTGTAGAGCTGAATAAACAATATATTGCTGAGGTTTTCTTTTATCGCAATGGCATAAGTTATGGTAATAAGGCAATAATGCTCGAATATGCTGATAATTTTGATAAGAATGAGATATATGAATATTTCTTTAAGAAATTTTATAATGGCAGTGATATTCCCAAAACTATTTTAACTAATATTCAGTTAGAAAATGAGCAAATGATATCTGAATTATTATCAGAGATTCGCGGTAGTAATGTAACGATTGAATATCCTAAGATTGGTAATAAAAAGCAGTTATTGGATATAGTAATAAGAAATGCTAAAATGGCTTTAGTTAATAAGCTCAAAGTCAAATATGATATTGATAAAATCTATCAGGATCTTAAAGAAATATTTGGTCTGATTAGGGTACCATCTAGAATTGAGCTATATGATAACTCACATATGAGTGGTACATATCCGGTAGGAGCTTTAATCTCGGTAAATAAGGAGGGTTTTGATAAGGCGAATTATCGTATTTTTAATATTGCAAATGACATGGCTAAAGGTGATGATTATGCAATGTTATATGAGGTTCTAACTCGAAGATTTAAGCGCTTAATAAAAGAGGATCCAGATAATCAAATGAGGAGCTGGCCAGATCTAATCCTAATTGATGGTGGAAAAGGGCAGGCAACCATTGCTAAGCAAGTATTTAAAGAGCTAGATATTCCAGATTTCCCATTCTTTTGCATAGCTAAAGGTAAAGAGCGCAATAAAGGTAAAGAAAGGTTTTGCAATGATCAGCGAGATTATTTTACAATATCTGAAAAGTCAGTTTTATATTATATTCAAACTATCAGAGATGAGGTTCATAGATTTGTAATTTCTAAATTGCGTAAAAAGCGTGATAAAGCCTCAGTAAAATCAGATTTAGATAATATAATGGGCATAGGTCCAAAGAAACGCCATGCATTGATCCAACATTTTGGAGGTATAGATATAATTAAAAATGCTCCAATAACAGATCTTGCCAAGGTAAAAGGCATTAGCTTAGATATTGCTAAGACAATATTTAAATATTTTCATTAAGCATGCGCAAAGTCTATTCTGATAGTAACGCTTGAATGGAATTACTATTGATCTTACTTATTTGCTATCTTCTTAATATAGATTTATACTTCCGAGCTTTCTTACCGATATAAATTTGTCTAGGTCTAGCGATTTTGGTGTCGGTATCTTCCATCATTTCTTTCCATTGTGCTACCCATCCTGCAGTTCTTCCCATTGCAAACATAACAGTGAACATATTAATAGGAATTTTTAATGCTTTATAGATTAGTCCTGAATAAAAATCGACATTTGGAAAAAGCTTTCTTTCAATGAAATACTCATCTTTTAAGGCAATTCTCTCAAGCTCTGTTGCTATATCAAGTAATGGATCTTGGACATTTAGCTCTTCTAAAACATCTTTGCATGATTGTTTAAGAACATGAGCACGAGGATCGTAATTTTTATATACTCTATGACCAAATCCCATCAATCTGAAAGGGTCTTTAGGATCTTTGGCTTTCTTGATAAAGGCTGGGATGTTTTTCTTATGACCAATTTCTATTAACATGGTAATTACTGCCTCACTTGCTCCACCATGAGCAGGGCCCCAAAGAGAAGATATTCCAGCACCTATACAGGTATAAGGATTGGCACCAGATGATGCCGATACTCTTACAGTTGAGGTAGAAGCATTTTGCTCATGATCAGCATGCAATATTAAAATTTTATCAATGGCCTTTTCCAAAATAGGATTAACTTTATATTTCTCACATGGTACTGCAAACATCATACGTAAGAAATTACCAGCTGGTGATAAATCATTTTGTGGATATATAAAGGGCTGGCCAATAGAATATTTGTAAGCCATTGCTGCTAAGGTTGGCATTTTCGCTATCATCTTAATGCAAGCTAAGTAACGGTCTTCTTCGTTATAAACATTAGTATGATCATGGTAAAATGCAGATAAAGATGCAACAGCCCCAACTAATATAGCCATCGGATGAGATTTTCTTGGAAAGCCTCGATATAAAATCTGTAATTGCTCATGCACCATTGTGTGGTGATTAATATCGCCTTTAAATAGGCTTAATGATTTACGATTAGGTAATTCACCATTGATAAGTAGATAGCAAGTTTCCATATAGCTAGATTTGTTAACTAGCTCTTCAATTGAATAGCCTCGGTAACGCAAGATGCCCTTATCACCATCAATATATGTAATTGCAGACATGCAAGATGCAGTTGACATAAAACCTGGATCATATGTAAAAACATTATGCTCTTTATATAGTGAGCGGACATCTATAGCACTGGGATCTTCTGTACCCTCAATTAAATTAAAGTCAAAACTACCAGTCTCAGAGGATATTTTTAATTTCCTGCGTTTTGCAGTTTTCGTAGTTGTAATAGGTTCTTTTATTTTTTTTGCCATTATCCAATAATAATTAAATTGAAATATTTTGTGCTATTGGTTTTTCACTATCGCGTTTAAACATTTTATTCAAGGCTGAAATATAAGATTTAGCAGATGCAACCATTGTATCAGTATGAGAGGCATGACCACTAACGATTCTGCCTTGTTGATCTTCTAGCCTTACTGTAACCTCTGCCTGTGCATCTGTGCCTTTTGTAACTGAATGAACCTGATAAAGATCAAGTCTTGCATTATGAGGAATAATATGACGAATAGCATTAAAAATTGCATCTACCGGACCATTACCTGTATCAGTTTGGTTAATTTGCTTATCATCTACCGATAGAGTTAAGCTTGCAGTAGTGTTCTCGGTTGAACCACAATTAACTTCTAAATTAACAAATTTTATTTTATTTAAAGACTCGCGACTGCCAATAAGTGTTATGATATCTTCATCATAAACTTCCTTTTTATCATCTGCTAATGTTTTAAACTTAGTGAAATATTTCTCTATTTGTTCAGCAGTTAGATCAAAACCTAATTCAGTTAACTTATTTTTAAAGGCATGACGTCCTGAATGTTTACCCATTACAATAAGTGTCTCGGTAAAACCGACATCTTCAGGATTGATTATTTCATAAGTGTTACGATCTTTTAACATACCATCTTGGTGGATACCAGATTCATGCGCGAAAGCGTTGGCGCCGACAATGGCTTTGTTATTTTGGACATTAAAACCAGTTGCGTTGGAAACTAAACGTGAAGCTCTTGCAAAATATTTGCAATCAACATTAGTTTGGTATTCTAAAATGTTTTGTCTGGTTTTGAGAATCATGACTAATTCTTCCATAGCTGCATTACCAGCACGCTCACCAATGCCATTTATTGTACATTCAATTTGTCTTGCACCAGCTTCAATTGCAGCTAAACTATTTGCAACAGCTAGGCCTAGATCATTATGGCAATGAACGGAGATGATAGCTTTATCAATATTGGAGACATTATTTTTTATATAGTTAATTAATTCAGCATATTCAGTTGGTACAGTGTAACCCACAGTATCTGGGATGTTTACAGTAGATGCACCGTTTGCAATTGCAATTTCTAGAGTTCTGCATAGAAAATCTTTATCACTTCTAGTTGCATCCATTGCTGAGAATTCAACATCGGAGCATAAATTACGTGCTAAGCTCACAGTTGATTTAACATTTTCAAGCACGGCTGCTTCATCCATTTTTATTTGTGCTTTCATATGGATGGGTGAAGTTGAAATAAAAGTGTGGATTCTGCCATTTGCAGCTGGTTTAATAGCTTCAGCTGCGCGCTCAATATCAATAGCTTTGGCACGTGCAAGTGAGCATATGGTGGAGTTTTTAACCGTTTCAGCAATTTTTTTAACTGCCTCGAAATCACCTTGTGATGCAATAGCAAAACCAGCCTCGATAATATCTACATTCATTAAATCTAGTAATTCTGCAATCGCAATTTTCTCATTTAAAGTCATTGTTGCACCAGGGGCCTGCTCGCCATCTCTAAGTGTAGTATCGAAAATTTTGATGTTATTAGCCATCAGAGTAGTAAAAAATGTTAAAAATCAGTTATATCGCTTAATTAAAGCAGCATAAGAGCCCAATCTATAAATTCAATAGCCTTCTTCATCTATCAATATTTTTCTTTAAAAGAGTTTTGAGAATCAACGATATTAAATTGAAATATTAATATGTTAGAACCTTGCAGGTTCTCATAAATCAATTTACTTATTATGCTTCTAATATCAATGCTAATGGTGCATGGTCAGAAGGTTTCTCTAATGCTCTAAAATCAGTTAATACTTTACTATCTTTGATTCTATCGGCTATTTTACATGAGGTAAAAATATAATCGATGCGCAGGCCTTTATCATAAGTAAAGCCACTACCTCGATAATCCCACCAGGTAAATTGCTTTTTTTCTGGATATAGCAGGCGGAATGAGTCATAAAGGCCGAGATTAATAAATTGGCGTAATTTTTTGCGCTCATTAATTTCAAAGCAAATTTTACCTTCTGATGCAGCTACGTCATAAACATCAATATCAAGATTTGCGACATTGAAATCACCGCCAATTACTAAATCCTCACCTTGATCCAAATAAGTTTGGTAAAGTGCGGTTAGTTTTTCATAAAAGCCTAATTTATATTGGTATTTATCAGAGCCAACTTCTTGGCCATTTGGCACATAGACCGAACTAACACGAAAAGGTTTGTCGCAACAAATTAAGCAATCAATATATCTTGCTTGTTCATCTGCTTCATTATTTGGCATTGAATAATTAACATCATCAATTGGGTGCTTACTAAGGATAGCAACACCGTTATAAGATTTTTGGTAAACAGCTTCAACATTGTAACCCAATTCTTCAATTTCGCTAAAAGGGAATTTTTCACTCAAACATTTTAATTCTTGGAGTAGAACAACATCTGGCTTGTCCTCTTTAAGTAATTTTACCAAATGATTCAGGCGGGAATTGACAGAGTTAACATTCCAAGCAATTATTTGCATAGCTCTTTCCTAATATATTATTAAGCATGCTATTACTTAATTAATCTAGCTTAGGCAACTTATAATTTTAAATTCTATCTTTCTATAATCTCTGGAGAATTTTGTTGGTCCGTAATCATTTTTGTAAACTTTCCATAGACGCCTTTTTCATGGCTATGCTCTTTGGTAATTTCAGTTTCAAATTTTGCAGCTAATGCCTATATAGATTGTGCCATAATCGGGAGGGTTTTTTTAAACAGAGATATTATGTTGTTTTGAGATGAGGCGATCTAAAGAAAATTTACCTGCACCAAAAACTATTATAACTGCCATAATTAACATCCAATATAAATGTTGGTCATGTTGTATAATTACAAACTGAATTATACTGGTCATTATAAGTAATGTAAAAGCTGCATATCGGGTAAAAAGGCCTAGAATCAGTAGGATAGGCATAGTTATTTCGGCAGTGGTTGCTAGCAAAGCAGCAAGATTAACTGGCAGCAATGGTACTGCATATTCATATTCAAACAGAAATAGGGTTTGATCCCAATTGCTTAATTTTGTTAGGCCAGATAAGAAAAATATTTTTGCTAACCAGTAGCGACAAATTGTTAGAATAACAAATTGCATCCTGTTTAAATACCCTATTATTTTTTCGTTAAGAGAATGAATATTAGTTATCATGATTTTGCAAAAATAAAAAAAGCAGATCCATTGAGATTAAATCTACTTTTTTTACTAAAAGAGATACTAGATTAGTTAGAGGGTTTTGTGCTGCCATTAGTTATTTTGTCACATATACCTTTAGGCAATAAAACCCACTCACTGCCAAGAGAATCTTCTTTAGCGGCACCAGCGCAAGAATGGGTACCATCACTGCTGGCACAATCATTTTTGCCAGCTTTTACAATACCGTAACATTTCTCCATGTCTTTTTTCCCTGCATTAGCGATCTGTGTTGTTGCAATTGTCATAGATGCAGCAGCAGTAATAACAGATAGTGATTTTAGTATTTTAGATGTTTTAGACATAATAAATCATTAATTAGTTTTTATCTTTTAAGGCATCAAAGTTTGAAAATGTCAATAATTCTAAAATGCTAATCAACAAAATTTATGATATTATTCTGAATATATTTACTAATACAGCTTTGGATATTTCTTATTTTTTGGTCATGCATTTGTGATAGCGTTTGTTTGTTTTTTATAGCATTCAGAAAATGAAAATCGGTTTTAGATATTTTATTAAAATGAGTATCGAAATCTTCACGGTAGATAATATAGTAATATAGCTTATTTCCTGGTTTTTTACGTTTGCGTGAACTGTGTAAATTATAATAAGATTTATAAATGAAACAGGATGGTTGTAGCTTAAAGATAATATCTGCCAAGTCTTCAACAGGTAGTTGTTGTAATTTTTCTAGCTCTAAAGTCATTGAGTCCTGAGCTAAGTAGGATTTATGTCTTAACCATTCAGCATGTGCTAAATCGGATAGAAAACCTTCTTTTCTATCTTTAAGGAATTGTGCAAAATCATGGCCGTAATCATCTAAATTACCACTTTGTGAACGAGAAATAGTAATAAACTTATGCGCATATTGTGTAAAAATTTTACTACCTAATATGTGATATATATTAGGATAGGTTATCATAAGGCAATTGGTTAGATTGTTATTTAAGTTATGACGATAAATATTAAATAATTTATCTTTGGGAGCTTTGCCGGTTTTAATCTCGGATAAAATAGAGTTATCATCTGATTGATATAAGCAGTGAATAAATTGTTTTTGTAACTTAGATAATTCGATCATGATAAAGCTTTTACTTTTGTCAGCTCTGTAAAGAGAGTTTCAAATTCGGGAATATCTGAATCCCATTCAATAAGGGTAGGTATTTGCCTAGTAGTTTTCTTAATAAAGAATTTATATAATTCTAATACTTCATCGCAAATATTAGTATTATGAGTATCAATTCTTATTTGTTTATTCTCATGTTGAAATATTGAATGACCAGCTAAATGAATCTCCCTAACCTTATCATGATTAATCTCATTGAGATAGTTAATGGCATTGAGACCAAAATTTTGAGCTGTAACAAAGACATTATTTATATCCAGAAGTAGATCACAGTCGGTTTCTAATAAAATGTTATTAATGAATTCTACCTCACTCATCTCTGAATCATTATATTGCAAATAAGCTGAAGGATTTTCTACTAAAATCGCCTGACCAAATATATCTTGTACATGTTTTACATTATCACAAAAGACTTGTAATGCATTTTTGGTATATGGAATTGGTAAGAGGTCGTTTGCAGTAGCAATTGTGCTATTGCTCCAGGATATATGGTCTGAAATTAAAATTGGTTTAAATTGGTCGATAAGATTTTTAATGTTTTTAACATGCTCTTTATTTACTCCATCTGCTGATCCAAGAGATAGCCCAACGCAATGAAAGCTAAGTGGATATAGTTCTTTAATATGCCGAAGGAAATTCAATGAGGCGCCACCTTCTGCTATAAAATTCTCAGTATGAATTTCAAAGAAGTCTAATTCAGGTTTGTTATTTAATACATATTTATGATGCTGGTGTCTAAGGCCTAATCCAAACATTTTATCTCTTCTTCACTCCTTATAGTAAGTAGCATGGCTATATAATTAATCCTAACTTTAATAGGAGCCGCAACTAGCCTTATCACCTTTGGTACTAGCACATGAATGTTTTGATGCGCAATCTTTGCCACAACTAGTTTTACCATCTTTATCTTTTACAGCACAACTATGCTGATTAGAAATTGCGCTGCATGATGACAATGCCGTAGTTAAGGCCAAGCCGGCTATTAAAATCTTTGTTGATTGTAGAAAGTTAAAATTTTTGCTCATAATGTGATTTGCCGCTAACAGGTTGATCTATCTAAGCCAAGTAAAGAATATATTTATATAAATCAATATTTAAGAATGGCTCACTTATAGGATAAATAAAATTATGACGTAATATCTTAGCGTTTTTCCTATCGTTACCAAAATTATGAAAGGTAAAAATTTAGTTCTCAAAACACCTGCAATTAATGTCAAAGGGTCCCCAATAATGGGTAACCACGCAAATAATAGCGACCAAATGCCAAATCTTTGATAGTATTTTGTCGCCCTTGTTAAAGTCTTGGGTGTTAGAGGAAAGAATTTTTTATCTTTTAAATGTAAAAGATTAACACCTATTAACCAATTTATTATCGATCCAGCTACATTACCTGTTGTTGCAATAACCAAAAGTAGAAAAGCATCGTGATGACTATATTTTACAAGTCCTGCAAGCATAGCTTCTGATCCTGTAGGAATAATGGTTGCAGCTATGAAGCTAGTTATGAATAAAAAAAATAATTCTGACATAAATGATATGATATGTATGATGTTTAGCAAATAGGCAATTCCTTAAATATATTTTCATGAAACTTGGATCGAGACTTAACCTTCTTATTACAGATATAAATAAATCAGGAATTGGTATTGGTAAGCATGAAGAAAAAAATATTTATATTCCCTCTACTATGGTTGGTGATGAGGTGGTGGTTAAAATTAAAGATGTTAGCAGGGATTATGTAAGGGCTGATTTGCTTGAAGTTGTTAAGGCTAGTTCGAACCGGATTACTCCTGCTTGTTCATATTATCCAGAATGCGGTGGTTGTAGCTTGCAGCATATGAATGGGGCTAGTTATTTAGCTTTTAAAACTAATTTAGTTCATAATATCCTGTCGGAGTTAGGCGTTTCTATTGATGTTTTGGGTGAGATTATTCAGACAGGGTTTGGTCATAGAAGAAGGGTTAGTTTAAAAGTAGCTCTTGATTCAGAGCTTAAAATTGGTTTCTTCAGAGAGGGAACTAATGATATTGTTGATATTGACAAATGTGCTGTAGCCACCAGTGAAATTAATCATTTAATAGAGCCATTACGTAAATTTATTAAAGATTTACAATTGCCGCATATTGTTAAAGGGATATCATTGACTGTTCTAGATGAGGCTATTGATTTGGTGGCTCAAACAAGCGAGTATTTTACCAAAAGTGATAAAGTTAAGATTAAGGATTTTTGTTTAAAATATAATATAGCAAGATTTACTCAAGATAGCGATAAGCCTGTTGTTATTTTTGAGAATGAATTGGCTGTTATAGAGTTTGCGGGTAACAAAGTTAGCTATCCAACGAATAGCTTTTTACAAGCTACTAAACATGCTGAAAGTAAGATTAATGAAATTATTGCAAGCCATCTAATAGATGGGTTTAAAATAGCAGATTTATTTTGTGGCTTAGGTACTTATAGCTTTGCATGTCTAAAATCTGCAGATCATGTTAGTGCCTATGAAGGATCGTATGAGATGGTGTTAGCTGCGCAGAATGCTGTAAATGACTCAGGTTTGTCTGAGAAAATACAGTTCTATTCGCGGGATCTTTTTAAACGTCCTTTAATTGCGAAAGATTTAAATAAGTTTCATTTAGTGATATTAAATCCACCAAGGGATGGGGCTAAAAATCAGGTGATAGAATTGGCTAAATCTAAAGTAAGTAAAATTATAATGGTTTCATGTAATCCTGATTCTTTTAAGCGAGATACTAAACTATTATGTAAGGCTGATTATCAACTTATTTCCCTAACTCCAATAGATCAGTTTTATTTCACTAAACATCTGGAGTTAGTAGGAATTTTTGAAAAAATCAAAATATAGCGGGGGAGTTTTCCCGCCCGCCCGTAACGTACGGGAGCGGAAATGCGAGTGATTTCTATTGGTTGAAAACATAATGTTGTTGTAATATCATCCCCTAGCAAAATGCATCGAATTTGGTTAATCCCGGGCGGGAGGACCCCGCCCCTACAAGTTGCGATATCCGTTATTAAATTTGGATTATG
>JABJMA010000037.1 GCA_018659605.1 Rickettsiales bacterium | reverse complement strand
GACTAAACTTATATAGCAAAAATACCAAAATGGCAAATAATAAATCATTTAGAAAAAAATCTAAAAATATATTTAAAAACAATGTCATCATGTAACTATTTCCTGCTTAACTAGGTTATTTTCACTCCTTATTATTACAATTTATTAATTTACTTAAATTTATGCAAATTAAGGAACATACCTTAACTGTAACATATTTGCAACTTGCATGCAAGCGTAATTTAATAGGAATGATATTTGCCTATCAACGAGATCCCGCTGCTGAAGGGGAGTCTTGACATATCGAGCTAAAAGACAGCTCTCCTTAAAATATCAATATTAATAGGGATTTCCTTATTTATACAAATTAGATACTAAAAGATTTTTTTAATTAAAAAGTTATTTTTACTTTGAAAAATAAGAAATTTTCTATAGAAGCCTTCTATCAAATCTTATTTGGCGGAGTAGCTCAGGTGGTTAGAGCAATGGAATCATAATCCATGTGTCGGGGGTTCAAGTCCCTCCTCCGCTACCATTTATATTTAATATAACTTTAATCAATCCTTGCCAATCTTCTTATTGGTATTTTACTGATTGCTTACAAGCCTCTAATAAAGCTGCAGCCTTTTTCTCAGTCTCTTGATATTCAGACTCAGGATCTGAATCATAAACAATTCCCGCTCCTGCCTGGATATAGATCTTACTAGCCTTAATTAATGCAGTTCTTAATGTAATTGCCATATCCATATTCTCACCATTTGCCGAGAAATAACCTATACAACCAGAATAAAACCCGCGCTTAAACTGCTCTAACTCTGCCAGAACCTGCATTGCCCTTATTTTAGGTGCTCCTGTTACCGTTCCAGCCGGAAAACCAGCAAGCAATGCATCTATAGCCGATAAGCCAGGCCTTAACTTACCAGATACCGTCGAGCTTATATGCATTACATGTGAGTAATATTCTATCTCCATCTTACGCAACACTTTAACCGAAGAACCAATTGCAACCCTACCAACATCATTACGACCAAGATCTAATAACATTAAATGCTCCGCTATCTCCTTAGGATCAGATAATAACTCCTTGGCTATTTCAATATCCTCAGCTTTACTATTTCCACGTTTTCTAGTGCCAGCTAATGGCCGAATAATAACATCATCCTCATCAATCCTAACCATAATCTCTGGAGAAGAACCAGATATAACAAAATCATCAAAACCATAATAAAATAAAAATGGAGATGGATTAATCTCACGTAAAGCCCTATAGAAACAGGCGGGATCAAGAGTAAAATCTGCCTCAAAACGCCGTGAAGGCACAATCTGAAAAACCTCTCCTGCTATGATATATTCCTTACATTTCTCTATCACAGATATATAATCTGATTTATTTGGATAAGATTTGAAATTTAATGGCGGGCTTGTCTGATCAGAATATGCAGCTGGGCTTAACTCTAGAAGATAAGATTCAACCTTCTGCATTAAATTATACTTATTATCATATAAATTCTCCGCCTGAACCTCTTTTGCCCAGATAGGTAATGAAATATGTAATATCTGCTCTAAATTATCAAAAATTAAAATTACCTCAGGACGTACAAAATAACTATCTGGTATGATATCACCCTCAGTTTGAATATTTATGCCATCATAATATTTAACCATATCATAGCCTAAATAACCATACCAACCAGCCGCCATAACCGGCAATCCATTAAAATCAGTTATTTTATCACGGGCAATAATAGCTTTAAGATTTGCAATTGGCTCCTCTCTAACCAATTGATCCTTTTTGGTAATAAGATCTCTATAGGTAATTTCCTCATTTTGAAATATCCATTTCTTATCAGGATTAACAGCTATAATAGAATATCTCCCCCTAGATTGAACCTTCTCCGATGATTCCAAAAATATAATATCACCGAAATTCTGCTTAAGCTTTAGAAAGCTAGCAATTATATCAAATGAAACCGTAGAGATAGTTTTGGAAAAAATAAAATTTTCATTTAGCTGTAACCGCTCCTGAAACTGAGTGATGTCCATAATTATCACAAACCTTTTATTAAGGATTTACATTCATTATAACTTCAGTTTTACCACGTAAATAGGCTAGATATGATGTAAATAACGAATTATTAATCGTATTGTTTAGATCCTTATTAACCTCCTGGGCAATTTGCTGCATTTCAAATTTATCTACTGGCATCATCTCTTTATCCTTAACCGAAATAACCAAATATGATTCTGTTCTAATATCATAAATTGGCATGATAATATCACCAATATTTGCTGCTAAAACCGGCTCAATTACATCAATTGAATATTCACTAGATGATCTATTTATCTTTTGATCCTGAATCAATTGGAACTGGGCTGAATTAGCATCTATTGCGTCTTTTTTAATTAAGCTCTTATGAGTATTATGAGCTAATTTTGCCAATGCCTGCTTTTGCTTCTCACTTTTAATGATGTTAGTCACTATACCCTTCACTTCATCTAGAGTTTTAGTGCGCTCAGCCACAATTTTATCAATATTATAAATAATTAAAATATCATCACCTATTACCTTATTGATATTCTTAACTGGCTCAACCGGAATGAAAAGCTCACTTAATACCTCTGAGCTTAATTCAGGATAATTCTGAGCAATTGTACCAAATAACTCACCATCCTTAGCTAAAGTCTCATCAGATTGAACCATTAGCTGATTATTATAGGCTATTTCTTCTAGACTTGAACCAGCTGCAATCTCTTCTTCAGCAGCATTAAACATCTCATATGCTAATGCACATGATTTCTGCTTGGTTAAATCCTCAACAATCTGACTCTTTACAACAGATAATGGCTGCTTCTGCGCTTCTGTAATGCTGTTTATGTAAAATACATGATAACCAATTGGACCTTTTACAATTGTAGAAAACTGCCCCTGATCTGCTGAGAAAATAGCCGTAGCGAAATCACCTATAACCTGATCTTTAGATACTTCACCAATATTAATTACTGCATCATCAATATTGTATTTTGTCGCTAAATCCGCTAATAAAACACCATTTGCAATATCCGCTATGGCATTATTAGCTGATTCTTCATCTGTAAAAAATAATTGCTTAATATCGCGTAATTCAGCAATACCATACTCGCTATCCCTATCCTGATATTCATTCTGGATCTCACTATCTGTTAATGTCACAAATTGCTCTAGATTCTTACAGGAGAAATCTAAATATTGAACTGCCCGAGATTCAGCTTTAACAAAATTATTGCTATTTTTATCATGATACTCAATTAGCTCAGCCTCACTTATTGGAAATTCCATATCTAGTGTATTGGCAATAGACACCTTATATATATCAACTATTTTTTCTTGATTATAGAAATGAGAGACTAAATCCGTTATAGAGTCATAATTTTTATTATAACCTTGAAATAGAGTTTGGATTAAATTTACACTAGTATATTCCTTGATATAATTAATATAAAATGCCTCAGAAATACCGTTTTTAGTTAAGAATTCATTAAATTTAATCTTATCAAATTTATCATCAGTCATGTAATTAGGATTTGCAAATATCTCAGCAAAAATCGCATCGTCAGTTATTGTAATATTTAGATTCTTAGCTTCTTGTAACAATAAATAATGCTTTACTAATCGGCTTGAGGTAATTTCTCCAAATGGAATATTGGCCATCATCTCATCAGTTAAGGAATCGCCATAATAATTACGATAAAATCCCTGAGTCTTTGCTACTTCACTATTATACATTTGCGGCGAGACTTTAAAATCACCAACTTTAATAGCAAAATCTGTGTCTGAAGACCTTATCATTCCTCCAATACCCCAGAATACAAAGGAAGCTATAATTACTATAATTAGTATTTTTGCATAGATTGTTTGAGTGGCTTTGCGAAATTTATCCAACATGATATTTTTAATTAATTTAAATTTGTAAGTATTGATAAAAGCTAGATCTTTATAAGCAAATATTAATTTATAAATATTACATCGTAGGGGCTGGGTTCTAGCCGCCCAAAAACACCAAAACCGTTCAATGGCGGGCGAAAAAACGCATATTCACCCAATTTCATAATCCAAATTACATATTGGATGTTTCATCTTGTAGGGGCGGGGTCCTCCCGCCCGCTTTTCAACAAATTCAAATCTCTGTTTATTTACCGTGGTAACAG
>JABJMA010000036.1 GCA_018659605.1 Rickettsiales bacterium | reverse complement strand
GCATCAACTAATTGTTTAAAACAAATTGCAGGTCTAAGATTTGCAAATAAACCTAACTCTTTTCTTATCCCTAATAACCCCCTCTCAGGACGAATGTCATATTCCATTGACTCCCATTTTGGTCCACCAACAGCGCCTAAGAGAACGGCATCTGCGGCTAGGGCCATTTTAATAGTAGCTTCAGATAATGGCTTACCTTCTTTATCAATTGCCGTACCACCGATTAATGCTTCTTCATATTCAAAATTAATTTCACCATTTTTACTAAAGAAATCTAGTATTCTAGTAGCTTGTTTACAAACTTCAGGACCAATACCATCACCTGGCATGATTAGAATTTTTTTTGTATTAGACATTATTTATCTCCAAATTATTAATTAAAATCTAAATATTAAGCGACAAACCATTTGATCTGTTACTGTATTATATATATCTGCAATCTTAGTTGCGTAAACAGAGGATCCCGAACTGCCCAACCCCGTACAATAGGGCGCTATCTGATTATTAGCTAAATTATAATATGTTTCCGCATTTATCTTGCCGGTTCTTGGTTTAGCATCATCAAACTTAATATCAAATGCTAATGCTTGCTTAGGACTAAGGATTCCTTCATTACTTCTAAAATAGCCAAATACAGTTTTATCTAAATAAATACGATTACCATAGGATGGTTCGAATTTATTTATATCATTAATTGCCCCAATAAAGAAGAAGGCATTTTCACTTAATTTAGAGATTAGACTATTCTCACCTGTAGTAAAAGGGTCTATTGCCTCTGTGCCAGATTCTGCAACACCTATATACTCAACCATTACAAGTTCCGCTAAATATAGATGCTGCCAAAATCTATATGATTCATCATAGGTATCAATAATGCCATTATTATTACCATTACATCCAGTAGGCGCTTGATCATTCGTGCAATTACTTGCAACATTACTCCAATAATATGAGGCTCTATTAAAGTCGCCTGGTAATTGATCATAAATTATTTTAAAATTATCAGATAAATTTTGAATATTTGCATATTCTTTAGCAAGTAATTTTACCTTCCCATCATTTAAGATTTTCTTGCTAGAGAAAATTATTATCATTAATAGAGAAATTGTTGTAAATACTATTACTAGCTCTAATAGTGAAAATGCTGACCTTGCTTCTAATTTTTGCATATTTATATTTGAACTTTAACTTCAGTACAATATAAATAGCTGCAAGATTTTTTATAATAAAGTTTTTATTGCACTTGTAGCTCAGCTGGATAGAGCGTCTGACTACGAATCAGAAGGTCAGGGGTTCGACTCCCTTCAAGTGCACCATCTTTATTCCTTAATTATATTACACGTTAAATAGTAATTAATTTTAGATTATACGATCATTACAGAAGCAAAATCTTTGAGAAATTTTCAAATCAGGCAATATAAACTTCTCTTACATGTGCAGCTCGGTAATATTTCTTCAAATTTATCTATTGCAAAAACACTCATTATCTATATATTTAGCGCTATTATAAGATATAAAAAACCATGAAACCAATTCAGAAAACTAATAACCCAGCATTTTCATCTGGACCATGTTCAAAATTCCCCGGATGGAGTCTTGCAAAACTTAATAACTTCAAACCCGGTAGGTCTCATCGCGCTAGTTCCGAAAAAGCTAAATTAAAATCTGTGATTGATCAAACAAAAGAATTACTTGAGATACCTGATGATTACTTAGTTGGTATCTTACCTGCTTCAGATACTGGAGCATTTGAAGCTGCTATGTGGAATGTTTTAGGAGAAAGGCCTGTTGATGTTTTGGTCTGGGAGAGTTTTTCTAATGGTTGGGCATCAGATATCAAAAATCAATTAAAGCTTGAAAATATTAATATATTAAAAGCTGAATATGGTCAATTACCTGATTTAGCAGCAACTAACAAAGATCATGATCAAGTATTTGTATTTAATGGAACAACATCAGGTGTTAAATTGCCAAATTGTGATTGGATAGAAAGTGATAGAACTGGATTAACATTATGTGATGCAACATCTGCTGTATTTGCAATGAATATGGATTGGAGTAAACTAGATATCACTACATTCTCATGGCAGAAGGTTATGGGCTCTGAAGCTGGGCATGGAATGATAGTTTTATCACCAAGAGCAGTTGCTCGTTTAGAGAGTTACACGCCTGCATGGCCATTACCAAAAATCTTTAGATTAACCAAAGGTGGTAAGATTATGCTAGATATATTTTCAGGTAGCACAATTAATACTCCTTCGATGCTTGCTGTGGAGGATGCTTTAATTGCCCTTGATTGGATTAGGGAGCTAGGTGATTATAAAGGAACTATTGCAAGATCTGAAGCTAATTTGAATGTTATTAAAGATTGGGTTAGTGAATCTAGTTGGATTGAGTTCTTAGCAGAATCTAAAGAAACTATTTCTAATACCTCAATCTGTCTAAAAATAACTGCTAATAATTACAAGAATCTAGATTCTGATTCTCAAAAGAAGTTTGCTAAAGATATCTGTAAACTTCTTGCCGATGAAGAAGTAGCTTTCGATATTGCTAGTTATAAAGATGCTCCTCCAGGAATTAGGATTTGGGGCGGAGCGACTATTGAATCTAGTGATATAAAAATCCTAACAGAATGGTTAGATTGGGCCTATAATGAAATCTCTACACAATATAACGTAACTACTAGCCAATCTGCATAAGGTTTTATTATGAAAAACGAAACAGCTAATAATTCGATAGAGAAATCACAAATACTACCAAAGCCTAAATGGCTAAGAGTAAAAGCACCTACTGCAAAACAGTTTAACGAAACAAAAGAATTAATGCGTGGTTTATCGCTTAATACAGTTTGTGAAGAAGCTGCCTGTCCTAATATTAGTGAATGCTGGAGTAAAAAACACGCAACCGTGATGATCCTTGGGTCAACATGTACAAGAAGCTGTAGGTTTTGCAATATAGCCACTGGTATTCCAGATTTACTAGATCCACATGAACCCGAAAAAGTAGGTAAAGCTGCAGGTGAACTTGGATTAAATCATATTGTGATAACCTCTGTAGATAGAGATGATTTAGAAGATGGAGGAGCAGAGCATTTTGCTCGTACAATTGCACAAATAAAACTTCAGGCACCAGGCACTACTGTTGAGATTTTAACGCCAGATTTTCGACGCAAATATGACGTATTAAAAACGGTTGTAAATGCAAAGCCAGATGTATTTAATCACAATATTGAAACAGTACCTAGGCTTTATAACAAGATAAGACCAGGCGCTCGTTATTTTCATTCTTTGAATATCTTAAAACATGTTAAAGATTTAGATCCAAAGATTTTTACTAAATCTGGCTTGATGGTTGGACTTGGTGAAGATAAAGAAGAAGTATTACAGGTGATGGATGATATGCGGGCTGCAGATATTGATTTTATTACAATAGGGCAATATTTAAGACCAACACCAAAACATGCCGAGGTAAAACGTTATGTTACACCTGAAGAATTCGAATATTATGAACGAGTCGCTAAAGCAAAAGGATTCCTAATGGTATCTGCATCTCCATTTACCAGATCATCTTACCATGCTGGTGATGATTTTGCACAAATGAAGAAAAATCGTATTGATCAATTAAAGATTAATAAATCTTCATAGATTCTATGTAAAGTCCAAACCTATTAATTCTTCAATTTTTACTTTGCTAATATCATCTTTGCTTGAAAATAATATTTCATTATTTTGATTATAAATATTAGCAACAGGCATTATTTTGTAATTACTATTAGTCAGGAAAGCATATTCACTTCCTATTAAATCAGTTAAAGACATATTACATTCTTTTGAAGTTAACATAGTATTTTTAAGAATATAATTTCTTATTATTCCGGGTAATATAGCTGATGATATACTAGGTGTGAGTAAAATATTGCTTTTAACAAATAAAATATTTGCTGATGATGACTCAGCAATATAATTATCATCATTAAGCAATAAACAATCAAAAAAACCTAATTTCTGTGCCTCTATAATTGCCAAGGTAGAATTTAAACCTTGAGCAGTTTTTAAATGAGTAGGGTAATGTTTAAAATTTGGTTTTATATAACTCGAAATAATTATATCTTTTGGTGAATAATTAATTATTGTACTAGCTCTAATTTCTATAGCAATATTTGCCTTGTTTAGTGACTCTGGTAAATATCCTAAGCTATTTTCTCCACGTGAGATAGTTATCCGTACTGCCCCTTTGTTTATAGTGTTTTTAGCTAATAACTTTCTTAAAATTGATTGGAGATTATCTATATCATAATGTATTTCTAACTCTAATAGACCATTTTTTAATCGTAGCAAATGCTCATCTAATAATAAGAATTTATTATTCTCAAAGCTTATTGTTTCAAAGATTGCATCACCAAATTTAAAGCCTCTATCTAGAATAGAGATCTTACAATCTTCAGGAATTAGAAATCTACCATTTAAGTAATAAAACAACATATTATCTCTTGTAAAATACAAATAAATAATATTTATATCATATTAATAATTAAACAAAAGGAGGAGTTGTGAGATTGTTAAATGATTACCTATCATGTGAAGAAGTAGCTCAGCCTTCTCGCAAATCTCAGAAATCTGTTAGATATTATAACTTACTGAGATATCTTGACGATCCAGAATCCTATAATGGCAATCTGGGTATAAGAGATACTTTTACAGATCCAGAAAAAGACTTTAGAGCCTTAGTAGCAGATATTGCAATTGGGCCATCAACTATCTTACTTTTAAAAGTATCTATTATTAATATGTTTAGAGAAGAAGATCCTGTTACTAGAGATTTTGTTATACACAGTCTAGAGTTACAAAAGCAACATATTATGTGCAAATATCCTGAGCACACCAATAGGTTTGATTTTGAAGATATGATTGGATCCTTAAAAAATAACAATAATCATGAAATAAGTTATTAATGACCTTGACTACTGCCTTTAATAGCTGGAAGTGATCTGTCTAGAATAGAACCAATGCTATCACATAACTCTCTATCATTTTTGCCCAATAATAAATATTTACTACTATATAGCAGCCCGTCATCACTATCAGATCTAGTAACCCTTGTTTGTCGATCATAAGGAATTAGACTAGAGCCAGATATTTGAATAGCCGCCTGATATTGATTATATGTATGTTTATTTACAATCGTTGATATTGATGAAATAGGACAAAGTTGTAATCCAGAGGTAAGTATTGTTGATTCTAATAATTCCAACTGTACTAAATCAGGAATTGATCTAATTCCAATTTTCTGAGTATCTGGTATATCAATAGTTTCATAAAAATTAACTCCATGAGCATTCCCCATTGAAACTAATATTACATTATTTTCGACACTTAAAAGAGCCTGATTTTTTTCGACAAAGGATTTTATAATTTTGGCAGCATGATAATTCATTTGGCTATGCCTATGATAATTATAACCAGATGTAGGCTTATCTCGATATTTAGTTTGATCAATTCCTCCTAATCTAATATTATTTGCCCCTAAATATTTAAGATAATCACTAAAATAAGATTTGTGAAAATCTATAGTTTTCTCATCCATATAGTTAGCTGCCTCATTTGCCATATGCTGAGCAATGAATTCAGTATCAATATGATGAGAGATGTTATGCGCAAATTGTAGCCTGTCCATCTCTTGAGAATTTGCGACAAAATGTCTATCAATTACATGTTGTCGAGGATCTATAGTAATTTGATCAGAGTTAATCTCTTCATGGAAAACGGCTATTATATTTTTTCCTCTAGCCTGCATGCCTTTTACCAATTCATAAAATGCATAACTATTATGATCAGTACCTACAAATATAATTTTACTCCTAGAAAAATCAGCACATTCAGACACAACTAAATGTTCTCTCTCTCGATAATAACTTTGTAGATCATCTGCAGAATTTCTGGCTGTAAATTGTATTTGCGGTGTAATATCAGCCCCCATATTAAGAACGCTTTTTAATAATATAGGATCATCAGGAAAAGAAGGTGCATCCTTCTTAGGTCCAGATAAATTAAATTCTGAAGTAAATGAAGCATCTAATTCAGCAACATCATTATCATCATCACTTACGTCATCATTTGCATAAGCATAATCTTCTCTAAACTCCCTGGCATCAGTTGTAAATTCTGGCGTTAATTCCGGCTGATCATTTACCGGCTTTTGCTCAAATACAGTGGGGAGACGCTCTACTTTTACTTTCTTTTTTATTGGGCTACCTGATGGACTACTTTTCATAACTCTCCTCTAAACTCTCTTGCTGAAGTTTATACAACATGAGTTCTTAATTTACAACTCCATTTATATATAAATATATCAAAAAGATATTTAACAACATTCTATCGAAGACTAGTCTAGAATTAAGTTGATTTGTTATATAATTTATATAGATTTTGACTTGCAAACTATGCTTACCTTAGTTTATACACATAACTAAAAAAAGGGAGAAATCATGAATATTGTTACTTATTTATTATGTGAAGACGCTTATCCGCAGGATAAGGAAAATAGTAAAATCAATGCATATTATAATATTTTATGCTATTTAAATGACCCTAAAAAATATCTAGAAGATAGTAAAGTCGTACATAGAACTGATTCTAGCTCGGAGATAGAGTTTAGAAACATGATAATAAGCTATAGCGACAGGGGGCCTAATAAGCTTTCACAATTACCAGATGATGTTGTTTGCCAATTCAATAAAGAAGATTTTAATTTCCAAAAATTAGTTTTAGAAGTGTTGTTGATCAAAAAGGATTTTATTTCTCCTAAATATCCTGATAATATAGATAGGATTAACTATGACTCAATGGTACAGAAATTAGACTCAGCTCATAAAGCAAACGTTAAAATTACTCAGCCACGTGAAAATCGAGATATTACTATAGATGTCCATGGTGTAGATATCCAGCCAGGCACTAAAAGAAAGCTGGAAGGTAATAACATCGAGCAATCGCTGAATGATAGAGAAATTGAGAGCGAATTATCTTGTGATATCACCAGTAGAGATAAAAAATACAAACCTAGTGATACAGATAGTGACAGCAAGCAATCGCTGAATAATGGTGAGGAAAATAGCAAATTATCTAGCGATATTGCTACTAGAGCTACTAGATCCAGCAATTCCCGCTGAGCTAGCTAGATTAATTCTTCCAGCTAAGGTAACTGCTTGGCTACATGCCTCACTATTATTACGACTTATTGCAGTATATCTACTTGAAAGTAATTCATCCATATCCTTATCTTCTATAGTTCCTTTTTGTATAATTTTTTTATCTAGAATTACACTACCATATGTATCGGCAGTATTTACATTTGTTATTAAAGATACTGATGTCATTGGAAGAAGCTCAGAAGGAGCAAACTCCATTGATAAAGCTTTTAATATTCCACTTATCTTAACCATGCTACCATCAGCTAAAGGAATGTCTTTATAACCATTAATATTATGTGAATTTCCGATTGATACCAATATAATACTATCATCAGTAATAAATAATGGGTCCTTTTTAATATAGGAGGCGATTACATTTGTTGCAAAATAATTCATTTGGCTTTGCCTATGATAATTATAACCATATGTAGGCATTGCTCGATACCTGCTATGATCAACTCCCCCTAATTTAACATTATTAGTAGAAAGCTCCGTAAAGAAATCTTTCAGAAATTTTTTAGTTGGTGCTAATTTATCTAGATATTGTGCTGATTCTTTAATAATATGATCCACCATATCATCTTGTAATAAACTATCACAGGAATGCGCAAGTTCCAAATCCTCTAATTCATTTGGATTAGCAACAAAATGTCTATCTAGAATAGCTTGCTCGTGAGAATATGTTATTTCATCTGCATTTAACTCCTCCATAAATATTGCCCTGATTTTTTTACCACCTTTTAACAAGCTCGATACTAAGCTGTAAAATGCTGTATTCCTATGATTGGAACCAACAAAAATAATTTTACTTTTATCAAAATCAGATTGTTCTGGTGCTGTAAATTTCGAAATTCTGTTATAATATCCTGGAAGGTCTTCGGCAGCATTTCTTGAACACTTTCTTTTTATAGGAGACCCATGTATATATTCAGTAGTAACGGTGGGTATAGGGGTATCAGGAAGTGCAGCCATCTCACCAACTCTCCCTAACTCAAAACCATTGTCAGAACTAGCAACACTTGTTGGTGAAGTAGTAAGCATTCCAATAGAACTGCTATCGGTATCTAGGGCATCGGTATCTACTAATAGGCCTTCAGCTTTTCTTTTTTTATTTTCTCTCATACTCATCTCATATGGTATTTATTATACCACTTTTACCACATAGATGCAACTCTTTTTACCTGTATACAAGCACTTGTCTATTTGCTAATTAAAATTATAATATAATCATCAAGGATTTTATGAGGAGGGGGAACGCAAAAACTGAAGCAAACAAATTTACTAGAGAAACTATTGCTAAAATATTTATTATATTATATCTCATCATAACAAATATAAACCAACCCATAAGTTAGGAACGAAATGTCTATAAATTTACCAAATCTAAATTACTCTAAATCAGCATTAGCGCCATATATCTCAGAAGAAACTTTAGAATTTCATTATGGTAAGCATCATCAAGCTTACGTTGATAATGGAAATAAATTATTAGCAGGATCTGATCTTGCTAGTTTAGACATTAAAGATATCATTGTTAAAACTGCAGGAGATAGTTCAAAAGCAGGAATATTTAATAATGCGGCTCAAGTCTGGAATCATTCATTCTACTGGGACTCAATGACTCCAAACGGAGGAGGGGCCCCAACAGGTAAAATATTAGACAAAATCAATCAAGATTTTGGTTCATATGAAAATTTTAAAAATGCTTTCGTAACAGCTGGTGCAACTCAATTTGGATCAGGCTGGGCATGGCTTATAGTAAATGCAGAAGGTAAATTAGAAGTTACTAAAACAGCTAACGCTGATAATCCATTAACCAAAGGTCAAACACCATTAGCTACTATGGATGTATGGGAACACGCTTATTACATAGATTACAGAAATGCTCGCCCTAAATATATGGAGACTTTCCTAAGTAATCTGATCAATTGGGATTTTGCAAATGCCAATTTAGCAAAGGCATAATTTATTGTAAGAGTAGTGTTTTTCCGCACCAACTTTTAATCATCGCATATCAATGAATTAACCACCACATATGTTTTCGGGCGGAAGGATTGCACATACTAACCCAATTTCATAATCCGTATTTTATACCGGATGCTGAAACTTGTAGGGGCGGGGTCCTCCCGCCCGTGATTAACCAAATTCTATATTTCCAGACGGGAATATCACGACCATACATATATCTTTCAATAATAAAGCTCTCTCTTGTTGAGGGCGGGAGAACCCTGCCCCTACGGGGTAATCATCGCAGCTCAATAATTTACCATCTTTCTTGTTTTCGATCCCGTACTTTGCGGGCGCGCATGAGAACCTCGTCCCTACGGATTTAAAATACCCAACAACATATCTTCAGCATCTCCAAATATAAACATAATTTCTTCCTGCTCTTCTTTGCTAAAATTACATAAAACGTAATTATGTACCTCTTGAGCTAACCCAAGATTTCGTGGATGATCCACGCCGATACGGAGACGGTGATAATCATTACCTATTTTATTTGAGATATCCTTTAAACCATTATGGCCTGCGCTTCCGCCACCATTCTTAGTCTTTAACTGCTTAAATTTAAGATCGATTTCATCATGCACAACAATGATCTCGTTATTATCAATTTTATAGAAATTCTTAAACCCAATGGCAGCTTGACCAGATAAATTCATGAATGTTTGAGGCTTGACCAAAACAACATCATGATCACCAATGGTAATTTTCGTATATAATGATGAAAGGCTAGCCTTAAAGCTTGGGTTTTGGGAATATTTATGAGTTAGGTAATCTATAAAAAGAAAACCAACATTATGACGGTTTAACTGATATGTTGGCCCAGGATTACCAAGACCAAATATTAAAAACATAGTTTAGACTATTTTTTATCAGATTGTTCTTCAGCATCTTTTTCTGAATCAACTACCACGTCATCAACACTTGCCTCTTCCTCTTCCTCTACTTCTGCTACAGGATGAGCAGCTGAGATGACAGCTGGATCATTTTCCTTATCAGAAAACTCAACATCTTCTGGAAGTTTAATTGCACTTTGATGAATTGTTGATCCGATTTCTAATGTTTCAATATCAAGATCAAAAGATTCAGGAATATTATCAATCGTACATAAAATCTCAACTTCTCTTGAAGCAACATTTAATACTCCACCGGTTTTAATACCAATGCATTTATCTTCATTTAAGAAATGAATAGGTATTAATAATTTTAATTTATATTTGCGATTAGGCTTAAAAAAATCGATATGTACAATCTCATCACTTACAGGATGTAAGTTAACTATTTTTGGTAATGTTTTAATTTTCTGACCACCAACCTCAATTTGACAGATCTGTGTTTTAAAATGTCCTTCTAAGTAACGTTTAGTTAGTGATTTATGATCGACAGTAATCTTAACTGGATCAATACCACTACCATATACAACTCCAGGGATTTTTTTATCTCTTCTTAAAATTTTTGCAGCGGCTTTACCTTTTGCTTCTCTTTTTTCTGCTTCAATTACAAATAGTTTAGACATTTTTATACCAATTTTATACTAATAATATTTTTGATGATGATATTGTTTTACAATATATCAATATTACGCAAACCTGTTTACATAAGAAAAAAACTTATAAACAATAAACTCCTGAATGTAAAGGAGTTATCAAGCATTTTATATTAGATTTAAATAAATAATGATGAAACCGATTCTTCATGAGCTATTCTATTAATAGCATTAGCAATTAAATGAGAGGAGGTTAAAACTTGAACTTTGTTAGAGCCAATGCCATTACTTTCATGATTAATTGAGTCGGTTACAACAAGCTTTGTAAGCACAGATTTATTGATTTTCTCAATTGCATTATTTGAGAGAACACCATGTGAAATATAAGCAGACACTGATTTAGCACCAGAATCTAAAATCGCTTTAGCTGCATTTGCAAGAGTACCACCTGTATCGACCATATCGTCAATCATGATACAATCCTTTCCAGATACATCACCAATTATATTCATAACTTCAGAAGAATTTGGTTTATCACGTCTTTTATCAACGATAGCTAAACCCAAATTTAATCTTGAGGCAAAATATCTAGCCCTAGCAACTCCACCGACATCAGGAGAAATAACAATAGAATTCTCAGTACTGTAATTAGTTTTTATATCTTTAATAAAAATAGGAGCAGCATATAAATTATCTAGAGGAATATCGAAAAACCCTTGTATCTGGCCTGCATGCAGATCCATTGTCAAAACTCTACTAGCACCTGCAACTGTAATTAAATTTGCCACGAGCTTTGCTGTAATAGGCGTTCTTGGACCAGGCTTTCTATCTTGCCTAGCATAACCATAATAAGGTATAACGGCAGTAATACGCTTTGCTGAAGCTCTTTTTAATGCATCAATTGAAATTAATAATTCCATTAGATTCTCATTAGCTGGACAAGATGTGGACTGTATTACAAAAACATCTTCACCTCTTACATTTTCATTAACCTCAACAAATATTTCTTTATCTGAAAATGTTTTTATTGTAGCGTCTATAAGTTTTGTATCTAGAATGGATGCTATTTCTTTAGCTAATGGTAGATTAGCATTACAAGCAAGAATTTTCATTTGAATAAAAATATTTATAAAAGTTAATAATGAGCACCATTTTCGCACCAATAACATCGCAAATATCAAGCGCTATTACAGTTATTAGAGTTTCAGGAGCTGATGCAACTAAGCTTCTTGATGTATTTTCTTTAGGAACAAAAGTCAAACCTCGATTTGTATATTATTCAGATTTTATTTATGAAGGACGACTTATTGACAAAGGTTTATTTACCTATTTCAAAGGACCGTATAGCTTTACAGGTGAAGATGTTATAGAACTTAATATTCATGGCTCACCTGCAATATTAAAAGAATTTCTTAAGATTCTTAGTAGCTTAGATGGATTCTGTTATGCAGATCCAGGAGAGTTCTCAAAACGCGCTTTTCTAAATGGTAAAATAGACTTATTACAAGCAGAGGCTATTAATGACTTAGTTAAAGCCGAAACAAACTTACAATCAGAGCAAGCTCTTAAACAATTAAAAGGCAATGTTTCCAAAATTTACGATAATTGGCGAAATAATTTAATTGATATGCTGGCAATATTAGAAGCCTATATTGACTTTCCTGATGATGATATTGATTTAAAAATAGTAGATCAAATCACAAAAAAATTATCTCACATGTTATTTGAGATAACAGAATTTTTTGATAATAACAAAGCCGGATGCAAGGTTAGTAATGGTATCAAAATTGCCTTAATTGGCAAAACCAATACTGGTAAATCATCACTCTTAAATGAATTAGCCGGTAGAGATGTTGCTATCGTCTCTGATATCCCTGGAACAACACGCGATATAATCGATATTGAGCTAGATCTTAATGGTATAGCAGTAATTTTATCGGATACTGCTGGTATAAGAGAAAGTAGTGATGTAATTGAAAAGATTGGTATCGAGAAAGCAATATTCACAGCTATAAATGCAGATCTTAGAATTTTATTGTTAGATGGTAGCCTAAGCTTATCAAAGGACGATCTACTAAACACCAATATTAAAGAGGGCGATTTAGTTATTATTAATAAATCTGATATTTTGCATAAGGACAATCAAATGCTTATACAGAAACATAACACCATATCCACCAAGAACAAAGATGGCATTAACGAGCTAATTGATCATCTATCAAAGCGAATTAAATCTGAATTTAATTGGGGTAAAGGCTATGCAATTTCCAAAGAACGCCATGTTAACGAAATTGACAGCATTGTTAAATATTTAAACCGTTTTGATCTGGATAACGATTTAATCCTAGCCTGCGAAAATCTACGTCTAGCAGCAAACTGCCTATCTAGAATCACTGGTAAAATTGATATTGAAGATATTTTAGATAAGATATTTCAAGAATTTTGTATTGGAAAATAATATATTTTAACTTGTAGGGGCGGGGTCATCCCGCACGTTTTCAACCAATATAAATCTTTGCTTATTTACGGTGGAGACGGAGTAAGCCCCTCATTCCTCTTATTACCGCTCCCGTACGTTACGGGCAGGCGGGAGGGAGGACCCGCCCCTTGGGGAGATTATTTCATTTCAATTATTGGGCATTGTATATGTTCCGAGCGGGATAAACACAAATATTTGCCCAATTTCATAATTCAAATTACATATCGGATATTGCAACTTGTAGGGGCGGGGTCCTCCCGCACGTGATCCAAATTCGTAATATTATTCCGGGCGGGAAACCCAGCCCCTACATATATAATAAATATAACGAACTTGCAATTTGAGGCAATAATATTATCTTGCCGGCTGAAACTAGCACTATGCAGAAGAATAAATGTTTACAGGAATAATTACAGATATAGGCAAAATTGAGACTATCGCAAATGTTGGTAATGTTGATATTGAGATAATTATTCAAATCAATGATGCATCAAATATTAAGCTGGGGGATTCCATAGCTACCAATGGAGTTTGCCTTACAGTAACTGAAATTGATAAAAATAATCTCAAATTCTATCTCTCAAAAGAAACCATAGATTGTTCAAACTTTGCCAAGATCAAAGTAGGTGATTATGTTAATATTGAAAGATCACTAAAATTATCTGATGGTTTATCTGGACATTTAGTTTCTGGGCATGTGGATTTTGTGGCTGATATTCTAAATATCGTTCACATTGAGAATTCATATCAATTTAAAATTAGTATAGAAAATAAACACCGAGTATTTTTCATCGATAAAGGTTCTGTTGCAATTAATGGTATCTCACTTACCGTAAACAAGGTTCTAGAGGATGCTATATTAATTAATATTATTCCTCATACCTTAGATAATACTGCTTTAGCTAAAGCTATGACTGGGGATAAAGTAAATATTGAGATTGATATGGTAGCTAAATATATTGTTGGAGCTGGAGATGTCTATAAAAGATGAAGAAATAAAAATATCTAAAATCGAAGATATTATAGAAGATGCTAAGCGTGGAAAAATGTTCATCTTAGTTGATGACGAGAACCGTGAGAATGAAGGTGATTTAGTAATTCCAGCTCAGTTCGCCACTAGCGATGTCATCAACTTCATGGCAAAATATGGTAGAGGCCTTATTTGCCTAGCTATTACGGGGAGTAGAGTTGAAGAATTAAACCTGCCTTTAATGGCGCAACATAATAAATCACGGAATCGCACTGCATTTACAATCTCTATAGAAGCTAAAGAGGGTGTAACAACTGGTATATCCGCATATGATCGCGCTCACACAATTCAATCTGCTATTGATCCTTCAAAGTCAGCATTGGATATAGTCTCCCCAGGGCATGTATTTCCACTTCTTGCAAAAGAAGGTGGAGTATTAACAAGAGCTGGGCACACAGAAGCTGCAGTTGATATATCTAAAATTGCTGGCCTCAATGCTTCTGGAGTTATTTGTGAAATTATGAAAGATAATGGCAAAATGGCACGTCTGCCCGATTTAGCTATATTTGCCAAAGAGCATAATTTAAAAATTGCTAAAATTGCCGATTTAATAAATTATCGGAGACGAAACGACAAATTAATATCAAGATTCAACAACTGCAATATCAGCACATTATATGGAGATTTTAATCTTATTGTTTATCATAGCAATATAGAATATGCCGAGCATGTAGTTTTGATTAAAGGCGATATTTCTAATCTAGATGAGGTTCCTGTTAGAATGCATTCACAGAATTTCTTACGTGATATTCTACATTCAGGTGAGGATTCAGATATGTTAATACGCTCAATGAAGCAAATAAATAAAATAGGAGCTGGAGTAATAGTTATATTGCGCTCAGTACAAAAAGATTTAGTATCTAGCTCTATAGAATCTAAGATAGCTCAAGATCCCGCTCCAAAAGAAATAAGAGATTATGGTATTGGTGCACAGATATTAAGCGATCTTGGCATTAATAAAATGCAATTATTAACCAATAACCCCAAATCTGTAATTGGTTTAGATGGTTATGATATACAAATTACAAAATTCCTTGAGGTAAAATAATGAAATTGTTAAAATTAAATATTAATCATGCTTTTATTATTATAACTTTACTATTTAGCTCAGTAACAAATGCATTCGCAGTTCAAAAAATATTAGAAGTATCAGCCAGCAAAACTTTATCCTTTAAAACAACGGAGGCAATTATATCATTTGATATAATTGGACGTGGCCCCGATACTGATACATCATATCAAGATTACGCTACAAAATCACTTAATATTATTACACATTTAAGATCTGAGTCTGATGAGGTTAAAGAATTACAAACAACTTCCTTTCTTTCAAATCCTGTATATAATTATGAATCAAAAAATAGAGAAATAATAGGCTTTGATACTATCTCTACAGTTTCATTTAAAGTATCTAGCGAACTTGTAGCTATTTATCTTAACTTTCTTTCAGAAAATAACATTGATAGAATTCATAATATAGAATTCTCAGTGCCAGATCAAATATTAGAAGAGATGAAGGAGGAAGCCGTAAAACATGCTATTGACAAAGCATTACTAAAGGCAGATAATGTATTAAGACAGCTAAATCTTAAGCGTAAGGCTGTAATTAAGATTGAGCTAGATACCTCTGATATTAAATATCCAAAATTTGAATATCAGGTTAGGCATAAATCAAAAAACCTTACTGCAAAGCCTCATATTATTCCTAAGGAACAGGAAATAATGGCCTCAGTGACACTACATATAGCTTATTAGAAATTCCTACAATTGTCGTTGGGGAGTGGGTATTCACAGCTGATAGCCTTGAACTCATTCAATCAAGCGCGGGAGGACCCCGCCCCTACAAGTTTAAATATCCACAATGAAATATGGGTTATAAAATTGGGTAAATATGTGAATACCCGCTCAGAACATATACAATAGCCAGTAATTGGAATGAGATAACAACCCCGTAGGGGCGGGGTCCTCCCGCCCGTGATTACCCCAATGTCAAGCTTGCATTTTTTATTGACGTAAACCCATATGTTGACCTGTCTTAACATAAATTAAATCTCATTTGTTATGCAGGCGGGAGGACCCCGCCCCTACAAGTTTCAATATCCATTATGAAATATGGGTTATAAAATTGGGTAAATATGTGGTCCTTCTGCCCGGAACAAATACGCAATGTAATGGTTAATCCGTTGCTATATTATGATTAATATCGAATTAGAAATCGCTACATCTACCATTCTTTTCCCAATCACCGTAACGAGTTGGTTCCTTGCCTTTTGGCCCACCAACTTCTTTAGGTTTTAAACTTTCCTCCTTTTTAATTTTTTGAGTATTACTAGAAGTTGTATTATCGGGTTTTGTATCTTTGCTCTTGTTATATATTTCTGACATTTTATATCTATACTCAAATTAATATCTTGCCTTACTTATATATGATAAAAATAGAAGATGAAGCATTTTTGCTAGCAAAAATGAAATTCTCTGAATCCTCGATTATCGTAAGCTTTCTCACTAAAGAGCATGGTGTTCTTAAAGGTATTATTAAGGGGGCTTTTGCAAAAAAGAACCATAATATCTATGAGATTGGAAACAAATTTCATATTAATGCAAAGGCTAGATTTGAAAGCGGTCTACTAAGATTCAATACAGAAATAATTGAAAATAATTTTTTTGAATTTATGCATAATAAAGCAAAGTTACTGATGGTTTCAGTAGCATGCGATCTTATATGTAAGCTCTTCCCAGAAAATATCCATTTAGACTCTACTGTTAAATATTTTTGCAGATTAATCGATATGATGCAAATCAATAATATCGATATTTCTGAACTTTATAAAGAATATTTTATATTCGAATTAATGTTACAAAAGGAAATGGGCTATGCATTAGATTTAACTTCATGCGCTGTTTGCTCAAAATCAGAAAATCTTATTTATATATCACCTAAAACTGGTAGGGCTGTATGCGGCATAGATGGAGAAGCCTTTAATGATAAAATTTTTAAAATACCAAAATTCCTTTTGGATTTTTCAAATAAAGCTGATATAGATTGCCTGCTAAATTGTGCAAAAATTTCTGAACATTTCTTGAATAAATATTATTTTAGGCAATATGGTAAGGAAATTACTTATATGCGTAATGTATTAATCAATAATATCGCTAACTAGAAATATGGGAAAATTAATTAGAACAATCGATATAGATTTTGAGCAAGCTTTATCTGAGCGCTACCTAGCATATGCTTTATCTACGATAACATCAAGGTCACTTCCTGATGTAAGAGATGGTTTAAAGCCCGTACATAGACGTATATTATACGCAATGTATAAATTGCATTTAGATCCGGATTCCGGCTACAAGAAATCTGCTCGTGTAGTTGGTGATGTAATTGGTAAATATCATCCTCATGGTGATACTGCAGTTTACGATGCTTTAGTACGTTTAGCGCAAATTTTTGCATCTCGCTATCCTCTCGTCGATGGTCAAGGAAATTTCGGCTCTGTTGATGGTGACAATGCAGCTGCAATGAGATATACAGAAGCTAAGCTAACATTTGTAGCAATGTTACTTCTTAAGGATATTGAGAAAAATACTGTAGATTTTATTCCGACATATGATGATTCTGATAATGAACCAGCATTACTTCCTGCTGCATTTCCAAATTTATTAGCTAATGGTAGTGAGGGCATCGCCGTAGGTATGGCGACCTCTATCTTCCCCCATAATATTTTAGAATTACTTGATGCAACTGAACTACTACTCACTGACCCTAATATTGATATAAAGCAATTAATCAAAATTATTCCAGCTCCTGATTTTCCAACTGGAGGAGAAATTATATATAAGAAAGATGATTTTCTAAAAATATATGAAACTGGTAGAGGAGGCTTCAAAGTAAGAGCTAAATGGAAAATTGAAGAATTATCACATGGATCATATCAAATAGTAGTTACCGAGATTCCATATCAGCTATCAAAATCACGTTTATTAGAGAAGCTAGCTGATATCTACACACAAAAAAAGGTTATTCGACTGGGTCAGATTGCTGATGAATCTAGCGAGAATATTAGAATTATAATAACACCTAAAACCAGGAATGTTGAAGCTAATATATTAATGGAACAGCTATTTAAGGAATCTGATCTTGAAATGCATTATAGCCTAAATCTAAATGTTCTTGATAAATATCAGATACCTAGAGTATGTGGTTTAAAAGAGGTATTACAGCAATATATTGAGCATCGTTATGAGATACTTATTCGTAAGTCAAATTTTCGCTTAGCCAAAATCAATAAAAGGTTAGAGATTCTAGCCGGATTTATTATTGTTTATTTAAACCTAGATGAAGTTATTAGAATTATTAGGTTTGAAGAAAAGCCTAAACAATTTTTAGTAGCTAAATTTGAGCTCACTGAAATTCAAGTTGAGGCAATTCTAGATATAAAATTACGCGCCCTTCAAAAACTAGAAGAAATTAGGATTGTTAAGGAGCAAAAAGAATTAGAGGCTGAAGCTAAGAAGATTACAGCTCTATTATCTAGCAATGAAAAACAGCAAAAAGAATTACTGAATGAGAATGCAGAAGTAAGAGAAGAGTTTCTAAAGCATAAATATCTTACAAAAAGACGTACTAAGCTTATAAAAAATCATGAAGAAATTAATTTAAATGAAGAAGAGTTAATTGAAAAAGAAGCGATTACGGTTTTTATTTCAAATAATCACTGGATCAAGGCTATAAAGGGCCATGATATAGATAAAAGTAAAATAAAATATAAAAGTGGTGATAGTGAAAAATATATCATAGAAACCTACAATACTGACAAGTTAATCATCGCCTCTAATTTAGGTCAATTTTATACAATAGCTAATTACAAATTAGAAATATCTGCAAAAGAGGAGGAGGCTTTAAATTTCTTATTTGATTTTTCTCCGGATGAAAAGATTATTACTATCTTTGAATTTAAAACTGATCAAAAATATATGCTAATCAGTGATGATGGGCGTGGTTTTATTACTAACTCAGATAATTTCCTTAGTATAAAGAAAACTGGGAAAGCAGTATTTACATGCAAAAACAATAATCTAGTTCGTATTGAAAAAATGATAGAGGAGCATGATTCATTAGTTGCTGTAAATAGCTTACGCAGAATGGTAATAGTAAAATTAGACCAAATACCTGTGATGCAAAAGGGTCGTGGGGTTAATATCCAAAAACAAACAGATTCAATAATATCTGATATCATAACTATCAAATTTGACGATGGTTTAAATTTTAAAGTAAATTCTAGAAGCTTTATTGAAAAAGATCTAAAAAAATG
>JABJMA010000001.1 GCA_018659605.1 Rickettsiales bacterium | reverse complement strand
TTTAATACTAAAACAAATAAGCCTAAAAACTATCCTATTCCTAAAAATATTGATAAGGATAATATTGATCATCAAACAGCACTTAAAATTATTTCATTGCCAAGGTTGGTAGGTATTCATCCAAAAACCAATACTGAAATTAAAGCATCATATGGTAAATTTGGCCCATATTTGTTATATGAGAAAAACTTTTACTCACTAAAAGAAGATGATGTTTTTGAGGTGGAGCTTGATAAAGCAGTATCTGTTATTGAAAATTATGGTAGTAAAGCAGCAAAATCTCAGGGTAAGGTAATTGGTAAATATCCTAACACTGAAGATGATATAACAATTCATTCTGGACGATATGGAGCTTATTTAAAATATGCTAAGAAGAATTATTCAATTGGAAAAGATCTAGATTCTGATAAGATAGATTTAGATGCAGCAATTGAAATAATTAAAAATAGTAAGAAATAAATGAGACAAACCTTTGAATTAATAATTTTTGATTGTGATGGAACTTTAATTACAAGTGAGGTTTTAAATAATACAGCAGTATCTA
Source organism: Rickettsiales bacterium (assembly GCA_018659605.1). Lineage (GTDB taxonomy): Bacteria > Pseudomonadota > Alphaproteobacteria > Rickettsiales > JABIRX01 > JADHOX01. Next base: position 8,493 of record JABJMA010000001.1, on the reverse strand, counting down.
AAGCTCTGGCGCATCTCGGCCATTTGAAATATAATTTGGATTTTTGTTTAAATAGTTTTACTGGCAAAAGTTTCAAAGATATTTGTAAAGTTGTTGAGCAAAATGAAAATTGTAAAATTGATAAGAATCTGTTTGGTAAATTAATATCTAGATTTTCTATTGAAAATATTCCGCAAATACAAGCCGCTCCAAATGCTGCTAAATTATTAGATCAGATTAAAATACCAAAAGTTGTTGGATCTAATGGTCATAGAGAGTTTGTTCTCAAATATCTTGAGCAGGCCAAGTTGTTAAAGTTTTTTGGAGCATCTAATATATTTACTCATAATCAGGTTGATCGCCCTAAGCCATATCCTGATTTGTTTTTATATGCAGCTCAAATGAATGATGTAGACCCTAAAAACACAATGGTTATAGAAGATAGTGTTACAGGTGTGATAGCGGCTAAGTCTGCTGGTATGTATGCTGTAGGATTTATTGGGTCTCATATTAATCAGGATGTTGCTAGGGCGCAGCTTGAAGATGCTGGCGCTGATAAGATAATTGACGATTTATTAGACGTTTTAGATCTAGTCTAACATAAACTTAAGAAAATCTTTTCTAGGAATAATCTATATTAACCACCCATTTTCATCAATTCTGTTTCTTTTACATTAGTATAATTAGCTATTTTTTTTAATTTTTGCATTTTGTGCAATTTGCAAATTCTTGTCATTTGTGCTATAATAGTAACATTATGCCGGGAAAGAAGAATGGTTCTGATCGAGCCAAGGATACACAGCAAAAAAAAGGCCAAGGAGTATTAAAGAATGCTCAGTCTGATAACAAAAACACAGCCTCAGTTAGCCCAAATACTCCAGAATTTAGCTCTATAGCCTCATCCATATTAAAAGCTATTTCTCCAAGCAAAGTTAAAAGCCAGACTATATCAACTCCTCAAAATTTAGGAAAAACATCTAAGCCTATTTCTTTTTTACAGGCAGTTATGTCTGGATCTGTTGGGGATAGGAAAAAAACAAAAGAAAATATTCAGCCAAAACAACCTGGATTATCACAGTCAATTAACGCAGATCAAATAGTTGCAAAAATCATTGAAGAAAAACTTACATCTAAAACTGGAGATTGGCCTTCAGCACCACATACTCCAGTAAGGAATAGAAGAAAGCCTTCTGCAAAGAAAGATGAAGCTAAAAATCTGAATGATAGAGGCTCTGAGGATAGGTTAAGAGTTGAGCCAATTTTTATAGGCAATAGAAATATTCAGCTACAAGCGTTACCAAATAATTTCACCTGTTTAAATATTAAATCTCGGGAAGAAGGCGTTATGGCAACACCAGATCGTGGAGGAGGAAGAAATAGTAGAATGGCCAGTACAACTCCAGCTGTGCTACTAGGCAAGTTATATAGCGCTTCTCAAGAGGTTAAATCTATCAATAAAGCTTTAAGACGGGAACAATCAAATGATATCATTAAAGGAAACCTAGCCTGTGCGCAATTATCGATCATTCCTCGTGATAGAAGTAAAGAAGAATTGTTTTTAAACATTACAAGTGAAGATTCCAAAAGCAATAAAAGAATTATGGTGACACCCTTTGAGTTATATGGTCGATCTCAGCATACTTTCAAAAATTTTAGCGCATTACATCAAGATTATTTAGATAAGGACTTGTTGTCTGATTCAGTTGTAAAGAAAATATTGGGTGGTGTTGATAGGAGTGATAGTAGCGATGAGATCGAGGAAGCTGGTACAAAGATAAGAATTAAAACTCATCATTCTGAACAATTCTTTATTGCCGCAATATATAAGACATTATTAGCATTAAAAGATGCTGGGAGTGAGTTTAGTGATACGAGTTTTATTCTTGATATATCAACTAGGCTTGCACCTTGTAATCATTGTGTTAATCGCATTAATGATTTCTTTGATCATATTAAATCAGAGCTATTTCCAGATAATAACTATTTTGTTGTAAGGATTAGCTGGCTAGAATCATATCTTGATGGGCAATCTCCTTCAGACATTTCCTTGCAATATGAAGATAGATCAACTGAATTAAGTGATGAATATGTAGACATTACTGATAGTAATAAAAATTATGTTTTAGCCTTTAAGGCTACAGAGCAAATTGCTGCAGCTTCTAATATATTACCTACAAAGTCTGGAAGAGCTGCTGAGACTTCTATACCAGTATCAAGTTCTAATAATAAATATATGGGAGTAAGCAAAAAAACTGCTTTATCAATAAGTGTAGCCGAACAAAATACTCTTATATCACCACCTCGACAGAATTCTGTGAGAAGTAGGTCAGAAGCTAAAAACATTAAATTAGCTAAAGAGTTAAGTGCTGGCATTTCAGAAGTGCCAAATGAAGCTAGTGTATTATTAGGATCTAAAACTTCGGAAGAAGGCTATGCAAATTTATTTGATTATTCTTTTTCTTATCAGGAACCAACTAGCTTATTTGCTTCAGAAGCGGTTAGTTCTACAACACAAAGTAATGTTGTGGTTTCTCATAAATGTTCTGTGGCTAAAAAGCTTAAATTTGGTATTGGTGAGGATAAGGTGGAAACAGGAGAAATAAGTATTAGTCAGTCAAAAACTGAAATTACTAATGTAGAAAAAGCTGTAAAGATAGAGGGGGTAGGTAAAGAGAATATGCAGCCTAATTCAAAGGGGCGTAAATTAAAAAAAACAAGCCCATCGCATGTTGATAGGCTTGTTAGTTCTGTATTTTCTCCAAATGAAAGAAGTCATAGATAATTTTTTTGACAGAATCTATCTAGTGATTCCCATTGAGGTTAGAGTTTCTTCATGAAATTTGGATTTATCTTGATATGTTATAGCATCAATCAATTGTAAAGAAATGGTAATATTAGTCTCTATTTGCATTAAGTAAGGTTGATCTGATTCTTGCCTCTCTGATAATAGTCTCGCTCTTATCTCTGTTAATTCCTGCTTAAATACTGTAAGAGTTTCCCCGGAATAAATTTCTGGATTAATATTGTTACATAATGCTGAGATAAGAAAGCCGGATTCTTTAATTTTTGATTGATAATCTTCTGCTTCTAAGGATTTGTTATGAGCGATCTCAGGAAAAGAAATCGCAGCTATTATGGTCGGTGGGTATATAGATATATCTAGGCATGATTGGAAAAAATCTTTAATTTTATCAATATCTCCTAATTTAATTAATTGGGTTAAGCTTATATTAGTTATTATATCTAATTTGTGTTTTATATTGCTAACGCAATATTGTTGTAAATGGGATAAGTTTGCCTTCTCAGTAAGGGAGGCAATTAGAATATCTGTGTTATTTCTAAGAGATGTTAAATCAAAATTTAAATTAGAATTTAAATTTTGTTTTAACATATTAAATGAATTTATTGCATTTGTTTGTGATTGTTTATCGGGTAATCTGCCGTCAAGAAAAGTTGTTAATTCAGGAAGTATAATTCCAAGAAAAATAGTATTTGTATTAATAGCAATATCATCTTCTTCTGGAGTAGTGAGAATTCCAAGGGTCTGGAGATATATTGAAACATTATCTGATGGTTGAATGTCGGAATTAATGGCGCGCATTTATTATCTTTATATGAAAATCACTGAGTGGGTTATATAAGTTACTATAGCTTAGTAAAGATATTTTTGCTCAACTCGATCCGTTCGAGATATATAGTTGCAAATAAACACCTCTGCTGTATTGTTTCTGAGGGGGAGGTGATATTATAAGATCATATATAATGAGAAGTGAAGAGAAACTAGTTGATGCAGCTTGTAAAGAGGAGGCGGGTTATGATAGTACAGGCTGGTCAGAAGTAAGGGGCAAACATAGGCCAAAACAGAACCAAAGAAAGATTGGTGTAATAAAATCGGCTATTATAAAGCCAATTGTCCCGCAGGGAATAGACAATAGTCAAGATCATTCTGGTCGTATTCCTTCAAATTATACAATGCTAAATATTTTAAGGCCAATGGATGTCACGGGCTCACCTGAAACTAGTGCTAGAACGGCTAAAACTACACCAGAAATATTGCTTAAAAAATTATCTGTAGCAATAGAGACGCATAAAGGTTCTGAGGAAGTAAGGGGAAATATAGCATCTGGTCAATTATCAATTATCCCACATAGCAGAACAAAAGATAACTTATATCTGAATATTAAAAAAAATGATATAGGTAATCAAAAAGGAATAAGTGTTGATAATTATAGTCATGCGCCTGTGGTTTCACCTAATGGGTTATTTGGTAGATCAGTAGAGACATTTTCGAGTTTTGGTCAATATTACGCAGACTATTCAACAAGTTTGTTATTGAAGGATCCGGATATTAAATCATTGCTCAGGCTAGGACAGAATAATGCAAAAAAAGCATGTTTAGAAGAAAAGGGGCATGAGCTAAGGGAGCAAACTCATCACTCAGAGCAATTCTTTATTGCTGCAATATATAAAAGTTTGTTAGCTTTAAAGGATTCAAAATTAGATCTTAAGGACTCGACTTTTATTCTTGATATAGCTACAGAGCTTGCTCCTTGTGATCATTGTGTAAGAGCCATTGATGATTTATTTAACCATTTGCGCAATATTGTAGATGGAAATAATTATTTTATAGCAAGATTGACATGGTTAAAAGAATATCATGGTAGATCCCCTTCAGTAGTATCAGCTAGTTCTCGAAGATCAGAGTTATTAGATGGTCAAATAGATATTGACGATGCTAATAAAAATTACTTTTTTACCCTGAGGGCAACCGAGAGAATGCTAAATGCTGCTGGTACAGTTATGACTGGTTCTGGTATTGCTGCCAGAGACAGCACATCAATTTTAAGCTCTAATACTCATGAAGATCCTTATGCTAATATGCATAATATTGCAATTTCTAATGGACATAATCAATTTTCTGATTCTCCACCAAGGTCCAAAACTAAGCCGGGCAGAAATAAAGTAAATGAGATAAATGCCGCTTTCCTTAGAATAGAAAGAAAGGTAACTAGTCAAATTACAGGATTAAAATTTGCAGGAATAAGTGGAACTTATTTAGAGGCTGTTAAAGGCTGGTCAAGAAAGTCGGATGATAGAGCTGGAATATCGTTAAATGATATTTTTGGGTCTGTGTTAGATTCTGATCCAGATGTAGTATCTGATAGCAGGGCAATTAAAATGGCAAAGCCAGTTTCACAAAGCTATTTAGATAAAGCTATGCTGGGTATGGGAAATTCCACCTTGAGCAGAATAAGAAAATCATCATCTTCTTCTTTTGAGCGGCCTTTAGTCGAATCTGCTGAGATGGGTAGAGATTCAAATCGCGTAACAAAACTTCGTGAGGAGGTTTTAAAAGAGGGTTTTACTTGCAGCTATCGCGATGCACTTGTTAGTAATGCAAAAAAAGAATCTGCTAGAAATAAATAAACTTTATCGATCTAATTGATTTGAAGAATATGAAGTTACAGGAGCTATTTCTTGTGCAGTTCTTGCTAGCATTTGCTTTATATTTATTATGGTTGATGTTGTTGTCTCAATTTCGACTTCTGTTGGCTCCCTTAGTTCTGGGGTAGCTGATTGTAATAGGGGTTCTTCTAAAATAGACTTTACAAGTTTGGCTCTCTCCAACACAGAGTGACCAGCAAAATATTCATCGTCTATAATTGATTCACATGTATGGATTACAGCTTCATAAGGAAAAGTTTTATCAAGGAAATTACATAGTAAAGTAATGATTTCTACAGCCTCTGCATGTGTTTCTGTTCCTATTTTGTAAGAAGGATATGCTATTGCTGTTATTATTGCAGTTCGAGAAATTGTTAAATCAGGTACAACATCCAAAATTTGTCTTATCTGGTCATAAGAACCTGTTGTTATCGCATTTTCAATCAAAGTGTTATTTATAACATTAGTTTTGTTTATTATGTTCTTTAAATGCTGACGGTCGCTAGGTTCAACCGCGTAGGCAAGCATTCCTTGTATTACAGAGCCTATAAACTTATTAAATATTTCTGGGTTGATAGTTATTTCGTCATTTTGAATTTTATCTACTAAATGTTCAAATATTTCAAAATATTGATTTTGTAGTAGTGTTGTTGATGGTTTATCAAGATATTTGAAATAAGCAGCTATTTCAGGCAGAATGCAAATATAAAATACTGCCTCAGTATTTGGAGTAATATTGTGATTAGAAGTTGATTCCAAATCTAGAAAGATTTGATCCTTACCAAGGAAATTATAGATAGAAAATGCAGGGTTTCTAGATCCATCTGATAAAGATCTAGTAGGTGAGAAAAAAACTTCCCAACCTTGTAAATGTTGGTTAACAAGTTCTAAATTAATAGATCCATTTACCTCTCTTTGTCTACTCATAACTCCCCCTTTATAAATTAGACTTTTACTATTCTGATATTTTACCGTGAAATAATAAGTCGAGATGAGTAAAGCGATTTCGAATTAAGCTTGCATAATTTAAGCAGTAATCAGTATCGCTAGCATCTGTGATATAATCACTCGGCTTAAGTGAGATATTATAATTACTAAATTTAGTAAAGAGTTTTTTTGTGGAGCTAAGGTTAGATATAATCTTAGGTAAAATTTTATTATAATAATGATTTAGGTTATCTAACTTTCTGTTGGATTTTATAAGGTTATATTTAGAGTTATATTCTATTTGGCAACTATCAGCATATTGGGCTGGAAAAATATCAGAAAAGTTAATATTGGGTTTTCGTTTAAAAACTAAATTAGTAAAATGTTGTGCTATAGAGCTTTGTATTTGGTAGCTTAATACTGATCCAACAAGGACTTGCTCACCATGGAACAATGCTTTTTTAAAGCTATTTTTCATTTCTAAAAGATGTGCAATTAAGTGCTCACCCTGACTTGCTGGTTTTGAACTAGCACTAAAATTCATTAATATCCCTGTAATTATAAGTAAGTTAAGTAGGCTGCTATTATCTTGATTTAATAATAGCTTATCGAAATTTCTATCAAGATCATTTAAGTAAGATTGCTGGATATCAAAATAAAATGGATCATATTCACTATCCATACCAAGAAAGCTACTAAGCAACCAATCATTTTCTATTAGATAGCTACAAGCTACATCAAATATTCCGCTTTTGGTTAATCTCGCCGGAGATTTGTTCATTAAGTTTAGATCAAAAAAAGCATGGGTAGGGGCTTTAGCTGAGATAGTTTTCTTATGCTTACTTATTGTAATAGAAGCATTTTGTGAGAGGTAGCCATTCATTGAGTAGGCCGATGCTATAACTGCATAATCAAAATTATTTTGGTAGGCTATATATTTGCACAAATCGTTTATTGTACCAGATCCGAAGGCTATAATTAAATCAATATTATGTATAAAGCTGGATATGTCATTTGCAGTTGAAATATCGCATTTAGGATTGGCTAATATATAAGACTTGGCATTTAAATTACTTTTTATAGCATTAAAATACTCTTTATTATGTGTAACAATTTGACTATCACTAATAATTATAATTCTTTTATTTCTTAGTTGTTGAGATATTTGATCTAGTAAATTATCAGCAATATGAATATTAGTAGATATTTTCTTATTAAATTTTTTTTCTATTACAGATAGACTAGATATTAAATCATTTTGCATATGACTCATACAATATTAATTACAGGTTGCGCTAGAAGGTTGGGACGTAAGCTAGCTTTATTTCTTGCAAAAGAAAAGTATAATATAGCTATTACATATAACAAATCTCAGGACGAGGCCTTATCATTGCAAAAAGAGTTGATGGCGCTTGATGTTAAGTCTCAAATTTATCAAATAGATTTTAATAATCTAAATAGAGTTGAGGATTTGGTTTTAGATGTTTACAGAGATTTTCCTGATCTTCTTGCCTTGATAAATAATGCTAGTATTTTTGAGGAGAAGTCTTTTTCTCAAGCTAAACAAGATGATTTGATGAATAATTTTAATGTGCATTTATTTGCTCCATTTTTTTTAATGCAGACATTTTCTAGGGTAGTTAATCGAGGCAAAATAATAAATATTACTGATCTAAGGGTTAAAACCGAAACATTACGTTTCTTTCCATATTTGCTATCTAAAAAATCATTATCTAACCTAACTAAAATGTTATCTAATGAGCTTGCCCCTAAAATTGAAGTTAATGAAATTAGACCAGGTATTTTGCTAGATAATACAAAATATGATCCAAAGGCAGATATTAATAATCAATTAACCAAGCGCCAAAATCTAGAAGATTTTTACATGGCGGTAAAAGATCTCTTAGATAATAAATATTTTGGTAGGGAGATTGAGCTAGATAATTTAAATAACAAAAATTTATAAAGCCGTTATTCTTATATTTTGTATTGTAACTTTATTCGTAGGGACGGATTTCTCCCGCCCGTAACATATGGAATAGTTAATAATTGAAATGCGATGATTACTCCGTCACCACCATAAATAAACAGAGATTTGAATTTGTTTAAAAGCGGGCGGGAGGACCCCGCCCCTACAAGATG
>JABJMA010000035.1 GCA_018659605.1 Rickettsiales bacterium | reverse complement strand
GCAACTTGTAGGGGCGGGGTCCTCCCGCCCGCCCGTAAACAAGAGAGATTTATATTGGTTAAAAACATAGCGTTTGTGTAATATCAACCCCACCCGAAAGTCTTGAATTCGGTTAATGGCGGGCGGGAGGACCCCGCCCCTACAAGTTGCGATATCGGTTATCGTAGCAATAAAAATTTCAATTTGTTTAAATCTGAGGATTTACTATTTGGTAATATTAAAATAAATTGTCCCAACTCCTAAAAAATTATTGTAGATAATGATCAATATTATAAAGAGGTGGCACATAAATGGTAAACGTAAATTATATTTAGAAATATGCAAATTTCATACTTAGTTAGAATAATCACAATCACTCTATGTTTTTTATTTAATACTGCTTATGCAAATATAGCTGGGCATGCAAAAAGACCAGATGATCATGCACCTATTGGAGTTATGCGTGATCATGTTCATCATAAAGGTGAATTCATGGCATCCTATAGAATTGGCTATATGAAAATGAAGAATTTAATTAATGGTGATGATGATGTTTCAAATAGTGAAGCTTTAAATAGCTATAATATGATTCCAACTGAGATGACCATGAAAATGCATATGATTGGGCTTATGTATGGAATCGGCCATAATTTTAATATAAGCGTCATGGGGAGTTTTATTGAAAAAGACATGGATAATTATGGCAATATGTCCGGTGCCTTCTTTAGAGATAGTCAAGGAGTTGGTGATACTAAAATAAATACATCTTACCAATTTTACAATAACGATAATATTAAAGCCTTATTTAACCTCGCTATATCATTACCAACAGGTGATATTGATGAATCATATGATGGCAGCAGATTAGCTTATGCAATGCAAATAGGCTCTGGATCATATGATATATTACCAGGACTTAGCTTTAATAAAAGCTATAATGATTATTCATATGGTGGTCAATTAAATGCTATTTTTAGAACTGATATGAATGATAATGGTTATAAATTTGGCGATCAATATAATAGTACTATTTGGGCAGCACGTAGAATTAATAATAATTATTCGATCTCAACAAGATTTAATTATACAAAAACAGAAGCTATTGAAGGCTTTGATAATAGCCTAACAATTGGTATGATGCCAACAGCTAATCCTGCATTATATGAAAGAGAGAAGTTAGAATTACTAATAGGTGTTAATTTTATTGCTACCAATAATAACATTATGAATGGTAATCGACTTGCATTAGAATTCGGAATACCAATTTATGAAAGAGTTGATGGACCTATGCTTGCAAGTGACTATCGTCTTATTTTGGGTTGGCAACAAACATTCTAAGTCTTAAGCTTTAACCGGATCAATATGTATAATAATCTCAGAGTCATCATCAGATAAGGCTAAAGCCTGCTCAAGTGAATCTGCTATTTCATGTCCATCTTTTAAATTCAGATTCTCATCAATTTCAATATGAAGTTGAATAAATTTCTTATGACCAGATCTACGGGTTTTCAATTCGTGAAAACTAATAATTCCAGGATGATTATTTATAATCTTAACAATCTTTTGATGTTCATATTCAGGAAGTTCATGATCCATTAAATTATTAAATGCCCTAAAACCAATCTTTAATGCAGAGCGAAAAATAACAATTGCTATTAATATAGCAATTATTGGATCAACAAATCTCAATGAGGGGTTTATCGTAATATAAAGTGAGACCATTACTGCAATATTTAATAGGAAATCACTCATATAATGCAATAAGTCAGTCTCAACTATTATAGATTTGGTTTTTTTGGCAATATGTCTTTGATATAAAATAATAGCTAATGTTCCAAATGTGGAAAATAAAATAATATTAATACCAGTGATATTATTAGTGATATCTGTAGGATGTAGAAAGTGATTAATAGCTTCGTAAATTAGAAATAAACTCGAAGATGCGATAAAAGTAGCCTGGACTAGCCCAACGATATCCTCAATAGCACGATGACCAAATTTATGATCATCATCAGCAGGCTTACTTGCATAGATAATTGCTGAGATATTTAAAATAGAAATTATAATATCTAATCCAGAATCAAGTAATGAAGAAAGCAAACTTACAGAATCTGTTATTATCCAACCATAGATCTTAGCTACTATTAAAATCAATGAGATAGATATAGAAAATAATATCGCCTTGATATTTAAGCTATGATGCTCTGAATTTACTGTCATAATTTATACTGTAATTATTCATTGCTATCATTAACAATGAATCTTCAAAAGGAAATAAGAAGTTTGTTTTTTAGTTATTTTAAAGAGTTTTAAATTTTGTGATTTGAGTGGTGGGTTCTCATCAACACACCCCATCCCTCAAATAAAAAAAGAGCCAAAAAGGCTCTTTAATAAGTAATGGGTGGGAGTGATTCAAAATTCTTGTTGAATTTTTCACCCTACGGGCTCCTCCGCTTTGCTTCGGAGTCTTGATATAGCTTGCCGCTATATCTGCCCGAACCCAAGTGGGTTCTCATCAACACACCCCATCCCTCAAATAACAAAAGAGCCAAAAAGGCTCAGTAATAAGTAATGGGTGGGAGTGATGCGTAAATACTAAGGTATTTACTTACCCCTTTGGGGCTCCTCATAAATTCGGAGTCTTGATATAGCTTGCCGCTATATCTGCCCGAACCCAAGTGGGTTCTCATCAACACACCCCATCCCTCAAATAAAAAAAGAGCCAAAAAGGCTCTTTTTTTATTTGAGTGGTGGATGGGGTGGGATTCGAACCCACGGTACGATTGCTCGCACGCTAGTTTTCAAGACTAGTTCCTTAAACCGCTCGGACACCCATCCAATG
>JABJMA010000034.1 GCA_018659605.1 Rickettsiales bacterium | reverse complement strand
TTGTTTTTATTAAGAAAAATAGAGGCAACGTCATCATTGGTTTCCCCCTTGTCAAGAAGCTTGGCTATATAATTTGATATAATATAAGGCTCATCCATTGATTTTCTTTACAAGCGGTAATTAGCTTCTCAATGATTTTGCAGCCTTGTCTAAGATTGCATTAATAAATTTACTTTTTTCCAAACTCTCAAATTCTTTTGATATATCTGTATACTCATTAATTATAATAGGCGCATCGGTTTCTGGAAACACTATTATCTCAGATATTGCGGATCTTAAAATTGCCTTGATATTTTGAGAAAGACCCTCAAAGGAGTCTTCATTTTTTAAATATTTTATAATTTCAAAATTAAGGTTTTTATAATTTTCTAAAGCATAGTTGAAAATTTTGCAGATTAAATCCCTATTTAAGTATCTCTCTGGATTTTTTCTTCCCTCTAGATATAGGCTAATATTATTGTCTAGAGATATTAGCATCGCATCTTGATCTTCTATAAACTCAATATTATATACCGATTGCATAGCAACAATTCGTGATCTTCTTTGCTTGCTAAAGTCATCTAAAAGGCTTGAAAGCTCATTATCATTCATCATCATCTTCTTTCAACAAGTTAAAAAACTTTTTTTGTATAATTGCCATTTTTATTGCCGCTTGGGCAGCAAACCCACCCCTGTTGCCCTTGTTTATGTCGGCCCTAAATAAGGCCTGCTCATAATTGTCGACGGTAATAATCCCATTGCCGATGGCTAGATTTAAGCTCATGGCTAGATCATTTATACCCCTAGCGCTTTCATGGGCCACAATTTTGTGATGAATGGTTTCGCCCTTAATAATACAACCAAGAGAGATAAACCCATCATAATTTTCAGTATCTGCAGCATAGCTAATAGCGGCCGGTACCTCAAATGCACCTGGCACAGAGAGCTTGTTATAAGAGTGTCCAAAGGCACCCAATTCTGCAATTGCTCCATTAAGCATCATTTCTGAAATATCTTCATAAAAAACAGCGTTTATGATTAAAAACTTCATAGGATTGGGTTTGCTCACTATCGGAATATTAATTATGTGTTAATGTTTAGGACGGATACTTTATCAGTAAAAAATTCAATTTCTATCTCTTTATTTGCTTTTATTCCTGCCTTTGTTTTAATAACCCCTCCTTTTTTGTCTCTTATTAGTGCAAAACCCCTTTCCAAAACATTCTTGTAACTCAGGCTGGACAATAACTTTGTCACAACCCCCACATTATTGGTTTCTAGGAGTAGCCTATTAAAAGACGATTTTTTTAATTTTCCCCCCATGCCATCAACCAGACCCTTGTTACGACTAACTTTATTGTCTAATATTTGTTTGTTGGGATTTAGATAATTTAATTTATCGTATGAGGCCTTGACAAGACCCTGGCTGCGTATGTTTATAAGCATAAGAATATTTGCTATTTTATCCCGATAATAATCTAATATTTGTGCTGGGGTTTTAATTTGGCAAACTATTGATTCGGACTTTAGCTTTAAATTATTAAGCTTTAATCTAATAGAGCTGTGCAACAGGTCTGCAATGTAGTCAACCCTTTGGTATTTCTCATTCAACATTGAGCCCTGATGATTTAGGCTGCGCTCTAAAGAACATATCTTCAAAACAGGGTCATTCAAAATTTTATTTATAGACAATCGAAGCCTTTCTTTGCGATCGATCAGCAAGCTAAGTAAATCAGACTTCATGGGAGTTGCCAGCTCGGCTGCTGCGGTTGGCGTTGGGGCGCGTAAATCTGAAGCATAATCTATAAGGGTTGTATCGGTTTCGTGACCAATTGCTGAAATAATTGGAATGTTTGAATTAAAAACAGCCTTTAGAATAATCTCCTCATTAAAACACCATAAATCCTCTATAGATCCACCACCCCTAGCTATAATAATAAGGTTGTCAGCATCCTTATCGGCTATTTCGTTAATTTGGACTATTCTATTCGCAATCTCTATTTCAGCCCCTGATCCCTGTACTTTTGCCGGAGCAATAATTAAGTGAAGGGGAAATCTGGCCTCAACTCTATGGATGATATCCTGGATGACAGCGCCCGTCTCAGAAGTAACAACATACAGATTTTCGGGAAATTTAGGAATGGGTTTTTTGTGCTTACTGTCAAAGTACCCCTTGCCAATAAACTCTTGTTTCCGCTTCTCAAACAGCGCCATTAGTGATCCGATGCCGCCAACCTCAAGGCTGGTTATAATGATTTGATAATTAGAGCGACCGCTATATGTGGTTACCTTGCCAACGGCCACAACTTCAAGCCCCTCCTCGGGCCTGATTTTTAAGGTTGTAGCTATATTTTTAAAGCATACGCCATTTATAACCGCGTTTTCATCCTTAAGGCTGAGATACACATGCCCAGATTGATGAAATTTTAAATTTGAAATTTCTCCCCTTATTTTTACTAAATTAAAACTAGACTCAACAACGATTTTGATCGATTGAGATATTTCGCTCACGCTGTATTCAATTATGGTATTATGTGGTTTTGTTTGCATTAGCCTCCTTTAATAAAAAGTCCTTAATTTCTTTTATAGAAATTGGCCCAGAACGGTATTCTGTTATGTTGCTATAGTCAGCAATGCTAAATATAGAAGATGTGGTTTTGATTTTCACGGATTTGTCAATATTGATATAATTAACTTTATTCCTAAAGTTTGATTCTATTGCTTCATAAGAAAGGAGCGCATTTGATATATTTGCACTGGTTGCAGCAAGGGGAAATCCGCAAGACACCATAAGGTCGATTAAGAAGCTATGATTAGGAATTCTTAGCCCTATATTTTTTCTATTTAAATTAAGATATTTTGATAACTTACTGTTTTCTTGCGACTTTAAAACAAGCGTAATGGGACCGGGAGAAAAGGCTTTTAGGACGGCCATACTAGCTTTATTAATCTCTAAATATTTTTGTGACATTGCTATATTAGGACAAAGCACGGCTATGGGTTTGGAATAAGACCTCTGTTTTATTTCATATATGTTTTTTACCGCAACATCAGATAAGCCATTGCAAATTATTGCTGGAACAGTATCAGTTGATATTATAACAACCCCACCCTGCTTAAGAATTTTAGTATAATTTTTAATTAATCTAGTCATATGATATTATTTAGGCCAAAGATACGACCACTTTTTCCTAACGGAACTAATCTTGCAAGCTTTTTCACAAGGTCAGTAGCATATTTTATTGATAATTTTTTTGTTTTTACGATTCGCTATTTAATTTGGATTGCATTCAACCTCTTGTGGTTTTATGACGCTATGGTAAATTTCTATAATCAGTTTAGATCAACTTTTTCTTATACGCTATCTAAGCCATTACAGCAATTTGAGTATTATGAAATGATTAGATTTGCTACCAATCATAGCTTTTTCTTAGATTTTATATTTGTTACAATATTTATCTTCTCTATAGGCACAATTTACTATATTTTTATGCATTATAACTATCAGCAAACCTTTGGTAAGATGGCCCTAGGGCTTAAGCTGCTTGATAATAAAACGGAAAGACCGCTATCTCTATGGCGTGTTATATTGCGATATATACTAGGCTTAATACCATGGATAATAGCCATTATAGTGCTAATTTTAGTAGCCCTTAATCAAGGGAAGGTGGCTATGTATAGCTTTGTTATTGGTGTGATTTGGTACGATCCCTTATTATTAGGACGTGATCGTAGATCTGTACATGATTTTTTAGGCTGCACTCGTGTTATAAAGGTCAAAAAGAAAGCGAAAGCTAAATAAGCTGCCATCTAGGAGGATTGGTAGTTGTGGCTGGATTTAATTTAATTCCGCCAAGATGGCCCTGTCATTATTTGCTAAGTCTTTAAAAAATTTTAGATTTTGATAGTTATTATTGAGCAATATTGCGCTAATCGCCTTTTTTTGATCAAAACCTATCTCAAAAAGGAGTTTTCCATCCTTTTTTAAGTGCTTTTTGGCATCTTTGCTAATTTTATGGTAAAAGTCTAGTCCGTCATTTCCTCCATCAAGAGCAATTATAGGGTCGTACATAGAAACCTCTTTTTCTAAAAAACTGATGTTTTTGGATGGAATATAGGGCGGATTGCTGATAATTAGGTCGAAAATGGAGGTTTTTGGTAGTTTTTCTAGTAAGTCGCTTTTTATGAAATGCACCCTTTTTTCCACTTTGTGACTTTTTGCGTTGTTTTTAGCGATTTTTAGGGCATTTTCGCTTATATCCGAGGCAAAACACTGGGAATCCGCAAATTCTGCTAAGATTGTGGTAAAGATATTGCCAGAACCAGCTCCAATATCAAGAAAGTCAAATTTACTATCATAGGGAAATATATTTTTAACTATATCAATTAAAGTTTCTGTATCTGCTCTTGGATCTAAAACATCTGTAGAAACAAAGAATTCTCTAGAGTAAAACTCTCTATAGCCCAATATATGTGAAACCGGCTCTTGTTTTTTACGCCTCTCTACAAAATTATTAAATTTTTGTGCCTGCTTAGGGTTCGGGATAAATTCTGGATTGCAAATAACAAAACTTCTGTCTTTATCTAATGCGTGGCCAAGTAGTATTTGGATGTCTAGTGTATAGGAATTACTACAGATAGTTTTTAACTTTGAGCTGGCTGAGTGAATTAGAAACTTAATATTTTGATCCATGGGGCATATATTGAATAAACTGGTTATAATTGGCGCAGGCATGATGGGCTCATCACTGCTCCAGGCCGTAAACAATAATAAAATTGCTAAAGATGTAACAATAATTGTTAATAAAGATCAATATATTAAGGCATTACAAAGCCAGAAAATATCCGCCTCAATGGACTATAAGGTTACAAAGGATGCTGACCTGGTCATTATTTGCAGTAATCTTGAAAGCTACA
Organism: Rickettsiales bacterium; assembly: GCA_018659605.1. Taxonomy (GTDB): domain Bacteria; phylum Pseudomonadota; class Alphaproteobacteria; order Rickettsiales; family JABIRX01; genus JADHOX01. The sequence goes on along the minus strand of JABJMA010000034.1, from coordinate 35,783 downwards.
AAGATATAATAATAGGATTAAATCAATATGCCAATAAAGATACTATTATAACCGATATTGGCTCGGTTAAGATTATGGCTGAGGATCTTTTTGATCAGCAATATAAATATAGTAAAAATTTTGTTCCTGCCCACCCTATTGCAGGCTCAGAGAGGTCGGGATTTGGAGTTATAATTGAGGATTTATATACTGGTAAGAAGGTAATTATTACTCGTAAAACCAAGCCATCAAAGCTTGTTGCAAAGTTTTACAAGGCTATAGGTATGGATGTTGAGTATCTTGCTAGCAATGAGCATGATCAGATTTTTGCAGAAATATCTCATTTGCCACAATTGTTAGCCTTTGAATGTAGGCATACATCCATAGGGTTCTCTGGTGATTTAAACTCTTTAAATAACATTAAAATACAAAAGTTTATGCGTCTTGGAGATTCAAACAAAGACCTTTGGGACGAAATATTTTCTTATAATATGGTTAGAATTGTAGATCTGGTGACAGATTATCGTCGTAATTATCAGGAGAATACCTCATATCAGAAGTTCTCTACAAGCTTAAGGTCATATCAAAGGTCATTATGTGAATTTGATCTGCATCTTTCCAAGGGGGCGATGAAAATAAATGCCGAACCTATTCAGCAAATTATAGTATCATATTTGGATAGTATTAACCCAGATAGTGTAAAATATGCAGGCTCGGGGTTTATGGATTTTATCCAGCCTATTTTTGAATAATTTTATAAATTACTATTGATTTTTTAATTTCACTAATATGGCCAATACGCCAGCTGGAGTAAGGCCGGATATTCTTGCTGCTTGACCTAGATTACTAGGCCTTATTTTGTTTAATTTTTCTACCTCCTCATTTGAAAGTGATCCTATGGAGTTAAAATTAAAGTTTTGTGGTATGAACAAGGCCTCATCTTTTTTTAATATTTCAATATCGCGCTTTTGTAGCTCGATATAATCATGATATTTGCTAGTTATAGCTATCTGCCCTATTATATCCTTAGGAAAACTGGCAAACTCAGGCCAGATTGAGTTAATTTTGTCTATATTAGTATATTTTAATAACTCAAATGCACTTCGCCTTCTGCCGTCCTTTGTTATTTTTATATCATATTTTGCGGCCTCATTTGGTGAAAGATTGTAATCTTTAAATAATTTTAAAGCAGTATTAAGTATTTCAATTTTGCAATTAAACAAGGATTCTTGCTCTTTTGACAAGGCTCCAATGTCTATTGCTTTTGGAGTAAGCCTAAGGTCTGCATTATCACTTCTAAGCTGTAATCTATATTCTGCCCTTGATGTAAACATTCGATAAGGCTCTTTTGTACCAAGGTTAATTAGATCATCTATGAGTACACCAATATAGCCCTCATGACGGGCTAAAACAAAATCTGAATTACTATTTTTGGCGCTTAAGGCAGCATTGAATCCGGCAACAACCCCCTGACCCGCCGCTTCCTCATATCCTGTAGTCCCATTTATCTGGCCAGCAAGATATAAATTGCGGATTTTTTTCGTTGCAAGGGTGGCTGTAAGTTCTTGAGGGTTTATATAATCATATTCTATAGCATAGCCATATTGAGTAATAACTGCATTTTCTAAACCTTTTATAGAGTGAACGAATTCTTCCTGAATGTTTTCGGGGAGTGAGGTTGATATACCGTTTGGATAAACAGTGTCATCATTAAGCCCCTCTCTTTCAAGAAAAATTTGGTGAGACTCTTTTTCGCTAAATTTAAAAACCTTATCTTCAATTGACGGACAATAACGCGGACCTATAGATTCAATTTGACCTGAATATATAGCACTTTTTGCCAAGTTGTTATTTATGATTTCATGAGTGTTTTTATTTGTATGAGTAATATGGCAAATAATTTGGGGCACAGAAATAGCCTTATTAGCAAAAGAAAAGGGTATAGGAGGGTTATCTGCTTCTTGGATATCCAAATCATCGTAATTTATGGTTTTCCCGTCGATTCTAGGCGGAGTTCCTGTTTTTAGGCGCCCCATATCAAAACCAATTGATTTTAGTCTTTGAGCTAGTTTTGTTGATGGCGCCTCCCCCTTCCTTCCAGCTTTTATTTTTTTATTTCCAATGTGAATTAATCCATTTAGAAAAGTACCCGTTGTCAGGATTACATTTTTGCTATGAATTATATGTCCCGAATCTGTCTCAATAGACCTAATTACATTATTAGTAACCCTTAGATCGGTAACAGAGCTATCCAAAATTGTAAGATTTTCTTGGTTATTAAGTAGTTCCTGGACGGATTTCCTATAAAGCTCTCTATCTGCACTTGCCCTAGGACCATGAACAGCCGGCCCTTTGCTTTTGTTTAGAACTTTAAAATGTGTGCCTGCTTGGTCGATAGCTTTGCCCATAATGCCGCCTAAGCTGTCAATCTCGCGAACTATAATACCTTTAGCTACACCTCCAATAGATGGATTGCATGACATAACACCAATAGTATCAATATTTTTGGTAACTAGTAATGTTTTGACACCTAATCGCGCTGATGCTGATGCGGCTTCGCAGCCTGCATGACCTCCGCCTATTACAATCACACCATACTTCTCTGATGTTATAGTCATTTTCCCAGCTATTTCTTTTCTACTTCATAGAGAGTTGCACGAATATCATGCTCTAGCTCAAATTCTGTTGATGACAGGATGGACATTCCTGCTTTTTTTGCAGAGGTTTCTATATCCTCTTTGTTATGAAATTCTGGAGTTAGATAATAAGGAAAATACCTCTCTTCCTTTAGTGTATCTTCGGTGCTGGTGGAGTATTTCTCTTTAGAGTAAAAAAACAACTTCCCACCTTCGTCTAGAGCCTTAGAGCAAGCATTAAAGAAGTTGTTTAATGATGCATAATAATCTATTATTCCTCTAGCGAGGATATATTGATATTTTGGCGATTTGGACCTTATATAATTTTCAAAATCATCACTAACGAGAACATCATATGTTTTCCTGAATTTTGGTTTAGGCGATTGGTTTTGAATAATTTCATTTTCTGAACCTAAACTATCGTCTTTTACTTCATATTCAAGATCCTGACAGATTTTTATCATTTCTTTTGCAAAATCTAAGCCCGTAATAGAAATCTCAGGCAGAGATTCTTTGACTCGGCTACCAATAAGCCCATTACCACAGCCAAGATCCAAAATATTAAGATGCCTACTTTTACTTGTTATATCTTCTGAAAAAGCCTCAAAAACTTTTATATCTCCAAGATAATTGATATTTTCGATATAAAGCTCTGTAAAGTATTCAGAAAAGATATTAAAATTTTCTTTAATTAAATCATTTGTGGGAGAGGTATTGCTATATTCTTTATTGATTAGGCTTAAAAAATACAAAGCCTCTTTTGATGAAGGGTGTAGCTTATAATAATCTTGTAAATATTCAGTTGCCTGATCTACTTTCCTCAGTGAATAATAAGCCTTCCCGATATAAAATAAAAGCTTTGGATCCTTATTCATGAAATTAGCCATTTTGAAGCGAAATAAAGCATCCGAGATTTTGCCTTGGTTATAGAAATAATGCCCTAGCTCGGCATTAGAGTTAGAGGGATTCTTTATTTTAACCCTTGCATCCTCTAGCCAGACAGAGAATTCTTTTTTACCTTGGCTATAGACTTTCTGAGAGCTAGGTATTAGGCTACCTACAACATTAGCTGCATTAGTTATTTGTTTAAATCTATTTGCCCAAAAACTATAAGTTTTTTTATTTTTATTTTTCATTATGAATAATCCAAAAGGAAAATTAATTACTATTGAGGGTGTTGACGCTGCTGGCAAAACTACTCAAATTGAATATTTAAAGAGTTTTTTTAAAGATTCAAACAATATTGTTTTTACCAGAGAGCCCGGAGGAACCTTGCTGAGCGAGAGCATAAGGGATATATTGTGTAAAGGCAAGCAAGATAATATGCTGCCCATAACCGAGCTTTTATTATTTAATGCAGCAAGATATGAGCATTGCTCCAAATTAATTAAGCCAGAGATTGCTAAGGGTAAGATTGTGATTTGTGATCGCTTTATTGATTCTACCTATGTTTATCAATGTTATGCTGGCAAAGTTCCTATTTCTATTTTTGAAGCATTAAATAAATTAGTGCTTGATGACTTTCAACCAGATTTAACAATAATTCTAGATATTGATACCGAAATAGCTGCCAGTAGGCACAGTAATAGAGATACTGATGAAGATAGATTTGAGTCTTTTCCAAAAGAATTTCATCAGATGGTAAGAGCTGGTTATAAGAAAATAGCGGAAGAAAATCCAAAAAGGGTAGTGATGCTTGATGCAAATCAAGATCAAACATCACTACATGAAAAAATATTATCTATTTTATCAATTTAATATGCATAAAATGCTTTAGAAGTTAATTTGTGCTCTTGCACCAAGAATCTCAGTATCATTAGCATATGTTGTATTGGCGTCTGCATTTACCCACACATAATTGGCAATAAATCTAACATTATTAGATGCATACCAGCTAATAGCTGCAGTGTTATTTCTAACTATACCATTACCTGTATCTGATGCATCAGTTTTAGAGTAACGATATGCAACTTCAACAGCACCTTTCTTTGAGCTTGGCTTTACACCACCAAACACTGATTCTTTCTCATTATAATTTCTTTTGTCATTTGTAAGAAAGTATGAGATTTGTCCATAATAACCATCAATTGTTTGGTCATCAGCATTATCAATTTCTAGGTTGGTTGTGATATATTCACCTTGAACATAAAAACGATTTTTAACATATGCAAGCTCTAGACCAGTTTGCGTTACTTGTTCTACATTAGAAACAGCCGCTGAAATTACAGAGCTGCTAGTTTCCACAGAAGCTTCAGGTTTGAAATTATAAGTTACAGAATCCCCAGTTGGCTCTGATAACCTATAAGCAGCACCAATATGCAATGTTGAATTTTCATTATTGTTAAATTTGCTAATTCTAATTGTTGCTGAGTTTGTTTCATCATCAGTATCGCTTGAAGTTCCGACAGAATCTCCAAAAATACCAGTTTGGATATTTAAATTATTTAGTCGTTTATTATAACCAATACCAATTTTTCTTGCAGCAACAACACCATTGATTGATGCTCTTTCTAAAAATGTTGTATTTGACGAGCTAGTTAGTTCTTCAAGTGAAAAAGGCTCTCTAAACTGACCTATTTTAATATATTCGTTATCGGATAATTTTTTAGCAATATATGCATCTTTTACAGTTGAATTATTGCCAGCAAAATCTATTTCTGCTTTATATTTCCAGCCACCATCAACTTTTCCTTTAGCTCCTATTCTTCCGCTTCTCAGTTTGGAATTATTTTGAAGGCTAAGATTTGTGTCGTCAGCTGTTATCAATGTTTTGTCAAATTGCAGCTTACCGAAAACTTTTACATCACTATGCTTTTTAGAGCTTAGTTTTGCTTCAAGTTTTGCAACTCGCTCTTCTAGCGTCTCTGCAGATGCAGTTGTTGACGTAGCTGATAGAGCTGTAATTAAACCAATTAATAATGTTTTATTTGTTTTCATGAGAATAATTAAAAAAGTTCTTTCTCATATATTTCCGGTTAATTTAATGTCAATTTTTTCTTTGATATTTTTTGTCGCAATTCTCTACCTATCTTTACTTTGTCCTGTATCTAGAACTTCGGTTGTAGTTGGTGCCGATGATTTGGACGATGCTTCTTCGACTGAGCTTATTTCCACGCCTTGAAGACCTTCAGATATGTCTTTTGCATCTTTTTGAAGCCATGATTCTTTGGCTATTGCTTTTAATGTTTGTTGGTCTTGCTCGCTAATTTCAGCATGATCAGCTATTCCTGCTTGTTTAAACGCTTTTGTTAAATTCATCTCAGACTCAATACTTTCTATATCAGATACATATGTCATGACAAATCCATAAGCACCTTCGCTAGTTTCGTAACCAGCCTCAAGTTGTGTTCCAGCTGATAAGCCACCATGTGAATATATTACATTGCCATCCTGTTCTTTCACCCTAATCCCACATCTATATTCTTTTGCTTCACCTTCGCCGTCTAACTCTTTAGTCATTTCTTGAAATGTCTCTGGTTTTAAAATTTTTCCAGTACATAAACCATCAAAAAATTTAGCTAGGTCCTCTATTGATGCCACTACACCACCTGCTTCAAACCATGGCATTTTTGCATCAGAAGCGGCTTTTATATCATCATCCTGTCTTTCAGCTTGGGTAAAGCCTGCACCAGCCTTAGAAGGATCTCTTATTATATTAAAACCTGATTTTACACTGCGCCATTCTATAGTTCTTGTTGTATTCTCGCTATCAAGCACTGCGCTTGTCATTTTACAAGGTTCAAAAATATATTTCTGCATCATTGCATCGACGCTATCTCCTTCATATGTTGGATCCTTTTCTCGGGTTTTTTCATGCAAATTATCTAAAAATTATCTAATATAATACCAAGTAATAGATAATTTGTATTGCTATAATTATATCCTTTCGAAGGATCACTTGCTTGAGATAGCCTAGCTAAGCACGATTTTCTAGTTGTGTATTCTGAAGGATTTGCACACTCATCTGGAAATAAATCTTTAAAATAATCTTTTAGCCCTGATCTATGACTTAAAACTTCTTTAATCGTTATGCCTGTGATATCTGGGAATCCCTCTGGTAGATCTTCTAATCGATTAATATTGTCTGAAATCTCGTCATTAAGATTTAATACATCAAGCTCACTAAGCTTCATTAGTAATGAAGCTACCATAGCTTTGGTATTACTACAAACTTTTGTAACTATGCTATTGCTCTGCCCTGTGTTTATGGCAAAATATTCAGAGCTTAATGCAAAGCCAGAATAGTTATCATATTTTTCTTCAGCTCTTTTCATTAATGGCTGAAATGTCTTGACCCCGTAACTGCCATTGCAATATTATATTCATTTGCTTTAGCTATTACTTCATCATCTTTAATTGAGCCGCCAGGTTGAATAACCGCAGTGATTCCAGCCCTGATACCAATCTCTAGACCGTCTGCAAATGGAAAAAAAGCATCAGATGCCATGACTAAATTATTATTATCAATTTTCTCTTTTTGCTTGTATTTTAAAAGCTTTTCACTCGCTATTTGAGCTGCATCTACCCTGCTCATCTGCCCTGCTCCAATTGCTATTGCAGCTTTATTATGAGTAAAAATAATTGCATTTGATTTCACATGTTTGATTATTTTATTTGCAAATATTAACTCTGAAATTTGCACATCTGTGGGCTTGGTGTTTGTGACAAAATTAAGATCTTCAGTTTTGGTGTCTTTAAAATCTTCGTCTTGAACCAATAATCCACCAGATATTGATTTTATTTTCCTACTATTAAGATCTTGAAAGAAGTTTTCTATTACCAACACTCGAAGATTTTTTTTCTTGGCTAATATTTCTTTTGCTTCCTCGTCTATTCCTGTTGTTATTATAACTTCAAAAAATATTTTCGCTAATTCTTTAGCTGTATTTTTATCAATATCACGATTTAATGCAACAATTCCTCCAAAGCTGCTTATAGGGTCACAATTTAATGCTTTAGTAAAAGCATCGCAAATATTTACTCCAATTGCAGCTCCACATGGATTTGCATGTTTAACAACGCATGCAAAAGGCTCGGTAAATTCTTTGGCAATTTTATATGCAGCGTCACCATCATTTAAGTTATTATAACTTAATTCCTTGCCTTGTAATTGCTTAGCGCCAACAATTCCCTTACTATCTTCTTTGTATAATTCAGCTTGCTGATGAGGGTTCTCACCATATCTAAGTTTTTTATCAAGCTTTGCATTTACAGATAGATTGTTATCTTTGTCAAACCAGTTGCATATGGCAGAATCGTAGCTTTGTGTCCTTTTAAAGGCCTTGATAGCGCTATTTTTGCGATATTCATATGATGTATGATTATTATTTTCTTTTAATTCTGATATAAGGCTTTGATAATCCGAAGGGTCGGTAATGACTGTAACATCATTAAAGTTTTTTGCTGCGGCTCGAATCATCGTTGGCCCACCAACATCAATTTTTTCAATAGCCTCACTAAATTTATGCTCCCCTGCAACCGTATTTTCAAAAGGATACAAGTTTACAACTACAAGATCTATTGGGCTTATTTTATTTTCATTCATATCCTTACAATGCTGCTCGTCAGAACGATTCGCTAAAATACCACCATGAACTGCTGGATTTAAAGTTTTTACCCTTCCTCCCAATATCTCTGGATAACCCGTATAATCATCTATTTCAGTAACTTTTCCTATATTTTCCTTTATGTATTTTGCCGTACCTCCAGTTGAAATAATTTCAATAGATTCGTCTGATAGGTATTTTATTAAATCATCTAAGTTTGATTTGTCAGATACAGAAATAAGTGCTCGGGTAATGTTTTTCATTGTAAAAAGCCTTAGTTTACTATTAAGTAGGTATATTGTCAATAGCTTTGGAATTCCTGAGGCTCGCTTTTAATGAGAATTTATGATTATAAAAAATATTAAACATTTCAAACACTCTAAATATAGAAATAAGAAAATTCTATCAATTGATTTCGGTGAAAAAAAATTAGGATTTGCTCATTCTGACTCTGGCCAGATTATAGCGACCCCACTCAAGACTTTTTATCGAAAAGGTCTTGAATTTGATCTTGTATCTATAAATAATATCTTACTATCACTTAGTGCTGAGGTTGTTCTATTAGGCCTTCCCTTGTCCCCCGAAGGGACGTTTTTACAATCTGCACAAAAAGTAAAAAGCTTTGCAAATGTTCTTAATGACAATCTTGATATAGATGTTTTCTTTTGGGATGAGCGCTTTTCAACGAAGCAAGCTCAAAAAATATTAAAGGAGTCAGGCATGAGCGGCAAGGAAGCTGACGCAAAGGATGATATGATCGCAGCCTCAATTATTCTTGAGAGTTTTTTAGAGTATTATCGTCAACTAAAAGACTAATGTTTCACGTGAAACATTAGATATATTTATGGTAATGTAGCTTGTGGTTTTTTCAGCCAAGAATCATTGAGCTTGATCAATTAAGTATAATAACTTTTAAACAAATAAACCCTTAAAGAATCCTTATGAGGCTGGCGAAAAAAACATTGATAGCAGATTTAATTACTCTTGATAGTTTTTTGGTAATCAATAAACTAATTCTTCACGTCAAGCATTAGAAATACTTATAGCATTAATGAAGAAGGATTCAGCGTCCTAAAATTATATAGCTCTAGCCCTATAGATCGTATTAATTAATTTTTTTCATAAACAGCTCAAGCTCGTTGATATTGTTAAATGTTATTTCAATAACACCCTTCTTACCATTATGCCTAAGCTTAGTTTTAAGTTGCACTATCTCTTGAATCTGCTCTTTGATTTCATCAAGATATAGCCTTTTCTCTTTCTTAAATTTGTCAAGAATATTACTTTTGTCTATTTTTGAGAGTTTGATGTTTTTAGCTAACGACTCTGTATCACGGACAGTTAAATTCTCGTTAATAATTTTATCAACGAGTAACTCAGGACTATCCATATTAATCAAAGCCCTCGCATGACCTATTGTTATCTTTTCCTGATCTAATAATATTTGAATATTTGAAGGCAGGTTTAACAATCTAAGCATGTTAGTAATATGACTTCTGCTTTTCCCAATCTTAAGGGATAGTTTTTCATGCGTATAGTTAAGATCATTTATCAATTTAGCAATAGCGCGTGCTTCTTCGATAGGAGATAGTTGTTGTCTTTGTATATTTTCAATTAGAGCAATCTCCATTGCGTCTTCATCTGTTATATTTAGAACTATACAAGGTATTGTCTCTAATTGGGCAATTCTTGCAGCCCTAATTCTTCTCTCCCCAGCAATTATTTCATAATTTGATGTGCTTGACTCTCTAACTAAGATTGGCTGCAACACACCTTTTGATTTAATAGAGCTAGAGAGTTCTGATAATAAATCATTGTCAAATTTCTTTCTTGGCTGATAAGGAGATGGCTCTATCGCGTCTATACTTATCTCTATAATCTTTGTAGTGTTAGCCCCTTCTTCAAAAAAACTAAATGACTTGTCACCTAATAATTCTGCTAAACCCTTTCCTAGGCTGGAATTTTTTTGCATAACTGCACCTCTCGTAATAATATTTCTTTTGCAAGTCTGATATATGCCTTAGACCCTTTGCAGGTATGATCATAGGCTATTGCCGCGGTTCCGTGTGAAGGAGCTTCAGATAATCTGACATTTCTAGGTATAACAGTTTCAAATAACTTATCACGTAGAAATTTCTTTACCTCTCTATGCACCTCTGCCGAAAGTCTATTTCTTGCATCATACATTGTGAGAACAATTCCTAAAATATTTAGATTAGGATTATAATTTGCATTAATCAATTTTAATGTTTTTAATAAATGCGCTAAACCTTCAAGTGAATAGAATTCACATTGCATAGGCACTATAACATGTTGTACAGCTGTTAATGCGTTTATAGTTAGCAATCCTAATGATGGAGGACAGTCAATTATAACGTAATCGTAATATGGTATGTTATCAAGAAGCTGTACTATTTTATACTCCCTCCTAACACAATCCTTTAAGTCTAATTCTGCGGCAGCTAGATCAACGTTTGCAGAAATAACATCTAAATTTTTTATTGAGGTTTTCTTAATAGCTTTTTGAGGTGTTGTTAATCCAAATATTAATTGATAAATATTACACTCTCTTTCTGATTGAGGAATGCCTAATCCGGTGCTAGCATTGCCCTGCGGGTCAAGATCTAAGTAGCGCTTTTTTACCAATTGCAGCAATTGCAGCAGCTAGATTGATGGCTGTAGTTGTTTTCCCAACACCGCCCTTTTGATTTACTAACGCTATTTTTTGCATTTTGTTAAATTTGTGATTATTAAAATCCTACTTTCGCCAGAGGTAATAGTTTTATGTTCAGAAAAGTTAAAAGACCAATCTTTTCTTGCTATTGCTATTTCATCTAAATAATTTTGGCCTTTTGGAATGATTGTTTTTTTTGACGAGATTATATGATTACTACAAAGTGAAAAAATTTTATTAAGTGGGGCAAATGCTCTACAGACAAAGACAGAGTCTTTAATTGGCGTTAGATTTTCTACCCTTTCATTAATAATAACTATTTCGTTAGGTGAAAATTTTGATGCCATATGAAGAAAGTCTGTTTTTTTCTGCTTACTTTCTATTAAATATGTCAATTTAACCCCTGCTATTGATAGTATGATGCCTGGTAATCCTGCTCCCGAACCAACATCATATAGCGTATCATTTTCAATATTGACAAAGTTTAATAACTGAGCTGAATCAATAATATGTCGCTCCCAGATATCATTCTCTGTTGATTTGCCAATTAGATTAAGCTTTTGATTATATTCAATTACTAGCTCAACATATAAGGCAAAATTGTCGAATGTTTCACGTGAAACATTCGGAACTCTTTTTTGAAATTGAGTGTAATTCATGTGAAAGTAATAATCATAGCTGGAGTAATGCAATAAGACGTAATTTTAGTGTAAAATAAGGTAGTTATAAATAATAGTCTATAAGATTTCTTAATATTAGCTTTTTTTAACTAAACATTATCCAATTAACAAAAGGGTTAATTTTAATATAGGAATTGCTCTGATGCAATATATGGCGCTAGATATTAGTGTGGTTATGAACCTGTCTTTAGGTAATTATAACGTAGTTGCGAATATACTGAGAAAAAATAACATAAGAAAGGAATGTTTATAGAATTGGTTTGCATAAATCCTGATTATACTATAATGATAACCAATAAAATAAGAATTATTATGAAAGAATTAATAGATAAAGCATTAGAAGAAGATATTGGAAAAGGAGATATTACCAGTCAATCAACAATAGCTGAAGATGCCAATGCCAAATTTAAACTTATTGCTAAGGAAGATTTTATATTATGTGGAACAGAAATATTTACAAAAACATTTTTAGCAATAGATCCAAATGTAAAAATTGACATCTATTTTAAGGATGGCGATCAGATATATAGTGGAAATGTGATTTTATCAGGTGAGGGAAATGCTAGGTCAGTATTAAAGAGTGAGAGAGTGGCGTTAAATTTTATGCAATATTTATCTGGCATCGCTAGTAAGACAGATTCATATGTTCAATTATGCAAAAATACTAAGATTAAAATATTGGATACTAGAAAAACAGTGCCCTTATATAGAAAATTGGCAAAATATGCTGTCAAAATTGGAGGGGGGTATAATCACAGAATGGGCCTATATGATGCAATCCTTATTAAAGACAACCACATATCAGCAGCAGGCAGTGTAAAAAAGGCAATACTTGCAACAAGAGATAAACTCCCAGGCGAGCCGATAGAAATAGAGTGTGAAAATTTAGATCAAGTAAAAGAAGCTGTAAAATACAATCCAGAAATAATAATGTTGGACAATATGAGTGACGATGCAATTGAGGCTGCCATTAAAATAATTGATGGAAGGAGCAAGATCGAGGTGTCGGGAAACATAAACAAGCAAAGGATTGAAAGAATTAATAAGTTAAAAATTGACTATATAGCAATAGGAGATATTACCTATAATAATAGTTTTTGTGATATTTCATTAAAAATATTTGTTTAAAATTGAGATTTAATTTTCTTTATTTATAAGTGCAAAGTTAAATAATTTTTTAGTATTAACATCAAATGGGTGTCATTTTATCAAGATTAGAAAAGTTTATAAAATTTGAAGCTACAGCTGGTATCTTTTTGCTTATTTCAGCCCTAGTTGCAATAATGCTCGCAAATTCTGAATTATCATATTTATATTATGAATTCATCCACATACCTATCAAATTTCAATTAGGTTATTATGCGTTATCATCGTCAGTTGAGCATCTTGTAAATGATGGATTAATGGCAATATTCTTTCTTGTTGTAAGTTTAGAAATAAAGAAAGAAATGCTTGAGGGCCACTTATCCAGCCCCGATCAAAGAAATTTACCACTAATAGCAGCAATTGCTGGTGTTATAGTGCCGGCAGTTATTTTTATATTTTTTAACAAAGGAAATATTATTGATGGAGTATCAACAACAAACGGGTGGGCAATCCCTACAGCAACAGACATAGCCTTCGCATTAGGGGTGTTGGCATTATTTGGGCGAAGAGTTCCGGTAGCACTGAAAGTATTTTTGATGGCACTAGCTATAATAGATGACTTAATAGCAATATTAATTATAGCAATATTCTATAATCATGAATTATCAGCGATAGCTTTACTTTCTGCACTAGCTATCATAATGGTTTTGGGGATGCTTAATGTCTCTGGTGTAGCAAAGAAAACACCATATTTATGTTTTGGATTTATATTATGGGTATGTGTTTTTAACTCAGGGCTTCATGCAACTTTGGCCGGCGTAGTTTTGGGCCTATTTGTTCCTCTAAACGTCAAAAATAAACCTAAATGCTCACCGTTAAAGGAAATGGATAAGGAGTTACATTATTTAGTAGGGTTTTTTATTGTACCATTATTTGCATTTGTTAATTCGGGGATATCTCTTAAAGGAGTTTCTGTCGCAGGACTGTTGAGCGACCCTGTAGCATTAGGCATTATGGTGGGATTATTACTGGGAAAGCAGTTAGGAATATTTGGCACTATATATCTCTTAATTAAGTCTGGTATTTCAAAAATGCCCAAAAATTCAAATTGGGGACAAATATATGGGATATCATTACTTACGGGTATTGGCTTCACAATGAGTATATTTGTAGGAAATTTAGCATTTCCAAATAGTGAAATTTTGATAAATAGTTCTAAAATTGGCGTTATATTTGGATCTGGATTATCTGCAGTAATTGGATATATCGTCTTGCAGATTACTTGCAGTAAGACCCCTATAGAAGAAGAAGCCAACACTGAGGATATGTTGGTTTCAAAGGTAGATGACACCGCTATACAAGCTGAGGCAATTGATGAACAGATAGATCTGTCAGTGATGAGTCCGGCAGAGCATAAGGTTTTTAAAGCTGTAGTCAAAGCTGAAAAAGTGGCAATTAAAATAAAAGAAAAGGCCGAAGCAAAAGCTAAAAAAGTTGCTATAAAACAAGAAAAAGCTACTCTTGAAAAAGAAATAAAGAAAATCTTAAAAGAAGAAAAAAAGGTAGCTAAAAAATCTAAGCTAAGAGCGATAAAAGTTGAGAAGTCTGAGTTAAAAAGGCAGCAAAAAAGAGTTTTAAAAAGTGAAAAACGAGCATTAATGCAAGCGCAAACACAACAGAAAGAAGAAGAAAAGGCGAAAGAGAGGTTGAGAATTAAGGCTGCAAAAGAAACCAAAAAGATTGTCGAAAGGACAAGGAAGGAAGAGGTAAGGGTTACCGAAAAACTGGGCCAGGCAAAGAGATTGGCAAAAGCTGCCGAAGAGATCAAATTAAGATCTGCAAAGAAAATGCAGGAGCAATCAAAGAAGCGTAAGGGCAAGTCTTCAAAGGTATCTACATTATCTGAAAGGTTACAATTGCTGAAAACATTTTCAGAGACTAGAAAAATAGCGAGTTTGGAGAAAAAAGCGAATAATGAAATCATACAGGCTGAGCGTATAGCAAAGGCAGCTCAGAAGTTAGAGCTTGCTAAGACCTCATTATTGACAAAGCGGATAGCTAATTTTGAGGAAAAGATTGCTGCCAAAAGAAATAAAAAATCCAAAAAAAAAACATCTTTAAAACACAAAGCTGAAAATGATGGCAATACATCAGGCGGTGGAGATAATGCTAACAATAAATTGATAGAATTGAGAAATTATATGAATAAATTGAAAAAAGAAGCTGATAAAAAAACTCAATTTAAAGATGCTAAAAATACACGTGGTTCAAAGAAGCCTAAAGCCTCTGCGTAATATCGACCATATATAAGGCTACTCATCTCTAGGCAATGTTGTGTAAACTTTGAAGAGATTGATAAATTAGAACAATATCCAGCTAGATTTATTAAAAAGAATATGTTTTTATGCGCTCTAAGATTCTAAAATCCATAGGCAGGAATATGATTTAAAGCACATTATCCTTGCTAAAAATATATTTAATAATGTTAGGGGAAAAATAATAATTTTTGATGAGTATTTTAATTATCCAAATTGGTGACAACATGAAAAGAAAGCTTTCCAAGAGCTTATAGCACAAAGTAAGATAGTTGAAATACTTTAATTATGGACATACTCAAAATGCAGTTATATTAGGTTCTCGAGTTTGATCATCAGCCTTTCATATATTTTGATGTAGCTTTAAGGTACCTATAGCCAGTGATAATAGTAAGTAATGCTGCAATAATTAATAAAAATTTGCCCAAATTATCAACGTAGTTAAGTCCAGTGCCGCTATTTCCTAATATTAATATAGTTAAAGCTGTCATTTGGATCCCAGTTTTCCACTTAGCTAGATTAGAAACAGGGATACTTACATTAATACCAGCGAGATATTCTCTCCAACCAGAAACAAATATTTCTCTAAATAAAATAACTATACCAGATATAGTTATCAGGATATCTGAGCGCGAATGTGCTAACATTATAATTGCAGTGGCGACAAGAAGCTTATCTGCAATTGGGTCTAGAACTCTGCCTAAATCAGACTCTAGGCCTAAAGACCTTGCTAGGTAACCATCAAAAAAATCCGTTGCAGATGCCGTAACAAAAAGAGCTGCAGCAATCCAGTTAGATAATACGCCCTCAAGAAAAAATGAAGATATTAAGATGGGAACAATTAAGATTCTTAAGAATGTAAGGAAATTTGGAATGTTTTTCATATATAAAAGAGTCAAAAAGGGCTGATAAAGGAGTTTATGACAAGTTAATATTTAATTGCAATTTAATTGATATTCTATAAATAATTTTTAGGCCAAAAGGTTCCCAAAACATCATTTATGGCTTTGCCAGATTTATTATGAGTCCTATAGACTTGAAGTCATTAATTATAAACAATAACCAAAAGACAGTTATTTATTTATCTGGTATTGGAGGTATAGGCATTAGCGCTATCGCAGAAATATTGTACTCATACGGCATCATAGTTATAGGGTCTGACCAGAATATGAGTAGCAATATCCTAAGATTAAAGAATAAGAATATTAAAATTTATATAGGCCAAGATGTTAAGAATATTCAAAATCACAAAATAGATTATCTGGTTAGAAGCACGGCTATAAAGGATAGTAATCCAGAAATCATAGAGGCTCGAGCACAAGGGATTCAAATATTATCAAGAGCAGATATATTGGCAGCGATATTAAAGCTAAAGAAATCAGTTATAATCTCTGGATCTCATGGGAAAACCACGACTACATCGTTAATAGGCCATATTACATGTTTTGGGAAAATTGAGCCTACAGTTATAGCTGGCGGTATAATGAATGATTATAATAGCAATGTTATAATTGGGAATGGCGACTGGATGGTTGCGGAGGCAGATGAATCCGATGGTAGTTTTACAGTATTAAATTCATCTATATCAGTCATTACTAATATAGAAACAGAGCATATGGATTATTTTAAAACAGAGGATAATCTAAAACAATCATTTTTGGATTTTATAAATAAGGTGCCTAAATCTGGATATAATGTAATTTGTTATGATGATATAATTTGCCAAGAATTGATATATAAATCAGAGCAAAAAAACATTATTAGCTACGGCTTTAGCCCAGAATCAGATATAGTTATTACAAATGTAAAAATATCAGATAAAGCATCAACATTTAGCATACAGTCTAATATTGAAAGACTAAAATATGACGAAAGCGTTGTTTATGAACTTGGGCTAGTCGGTAATTTTAATATATTAAATGCAATGGCGGCCATAATAGTGGGATCATTATTGGAAATTGACAATGCAATTATAAGACAGGGGTTGAAAAGCTTCAAAGGTATTAAAAGGCGCATGACTTTAATAGGAACGGTGGGGGATATAAAAATTTATGATGATTACGCTCATCATCCTACCGAAATAGAGGCTACGTTGTTAGCTATAAAGAACTGCTTAACTAAGCCTAAGTCTAAGATCATAGCAGTATTTCAGCCTCATAGATATAGCCGGGTCAGGGATCATTACGCACCCTTTATTCAATCATTGTTAATAGCGGACAAGGTATTAATTACCGATGTTTATGCCGCAGGAGAGGCCCCAATATCAGGCATTAGTAAAGAAATAATTTGCAATGATATTAATATTAAGATGGAGGGTAAATGCTCCTTGATTGAGAATATTGATCAATTACCGAGTTATATTAAACAATTTGCTAATGATGGAGATATTGTTGTATGTTTGGGGGCTGGTGATATAACTAAATATGCTAATTCATTGCCAATAGAATTAGTAAAAATCTTATAACAAGATTATAGGAAAATTATTTGATATAATTATACTGGCTAGAGGGAGAAAATGAAAATAACAGAATTATTAGAAAGTTCTAAATGTGTTAGAAAAGATGTTAAGTTATCGGATATTAATTGGTTCCGAGTAGGAGGAACTGCTGATTATTATTATAAGGCTCAAACAGAGTCCGATTTAATAATATTATTAGAAAGCTTAACTGAGGATTTCCCCTTATGTATTTTGGGCGTAGGCTCGAATGTAATTATTAGAGATGGGGGGGTTGAAGGAGTAGTTCTTAGGTTGGGACGCGGCTTTGCTGGGATTGAGAAAATAAACGACGTCACATTAAAAGTTGGGGCTGCAGCACTAGATTTGTCAGTAGCTAAATATGCACAGATTGAGGCCATATCGGGATTAGAGTTTTTATCTGGAATCCCAGGGACTATTGGCGGAGCAATTAAGATGAATGGAGGAAGTTACAATTCAGAAATGAAGGATATATTAGTTGAGGCTACTGCATATGATAGGCGTGGCAAGCTTCACATAATTAAATCCAGCGATATGAATTTTAGCTATCGTGACTCCAATCCTCATATTAAAGATCTAATATTTACCCAAGCGATTATAAGAGGAAGCAAAGGAGATGCTGATGAAATAAAGCAAAGAATGGATAAAATTCAGCAGCAGCGCTCTACAACTCAGCCAATAAAATCTAGAACTGGCGGTAGCAGCTTTAAGAACCCAGTAGGTTACAAGGCTTGGGAGCTGATAGATAAGGCTGGTATGAGGGGGCATAAAATTGGCGGAGCTATGATATCAGAGAAACATTGCAATTTTATGATTAATGATGGTACGGCAACAGCTAAAGACTTGATAGCTCTGGGAGAGTTTGTGCGCAGTCGGGTAAAGGAGATTTCGGGCATTTCTTTAGAGTGGGAGATTCAGATAATAGGCAGAGATGAAAAGTAAGACACTTATTTACTTTACTCTTATTGGCCTATTCTTGATTATGATAGCTATATTTTCTTCAAGCTTTGTAAGGATATCTATCTATGATTTTAGCAATAGAAAATTAATAGAATCTGGCTTTGTAGCTAGTGACATAAATATAAATAAAATAGAATTTGCTGACAAGTCTAGAATAATAAAATTAATAGAGCGGACTACGTTAGCAACTAATATATTATTCTTAAATATAACTGATTTGGAGCAACAAATTTTAGCGCTTGATTGGGTAAAGGGGGTCACAATTAAAAGCAATCTATCAAATGGTTTAAATATTAACATCATTGAGCATCAACCTAGGGCTTTTTACCAGACGAAATCCGATTTCAGAATTATAGACAAAGCAGCAGAGGTTATTTTAGTACTTGATGAAATAGGGAGTCTTCGTTCAATATTGCCCCAATTAGTGGGCGAGGGGGCACTGATTAATGCCAAAGAAATAATTCCCATTCTAATGCTAAGTTTTGATTTCTATAAAAAGATCATGATAATTGAGAGGATTGGCTTACGGCGTTGGGATTTAACTCTATATGATGGCGTAATAATTAAATTACCTGAGAATGAGGTAAGAGAAAACTGGAAATATTTTTTAAATTTTGAAGAAGAATTTAATATTCTAAACTCTGAGATTAAATCTATTGACTTAAGAACAAAAGATAGATTGTTTATAGAGTTTAACAAGGATTTGAAGGATATAAAATTTTTGCAATAAAGTTTATAAGGGAGTTCGGTAGTGGTAAAATCAAAATTTCAAGATATAGCTATATTAGATATAGGTAGCAGCAAGATAAGCTGCTTGGTAGCAACCCGTTCCTCCGTAGGCGATCTACGTGTGGTTGGATATGGTAACCAATTGTCACAAGGGATTGGCAGGAATGCGGTAATCTCAGATGTAGTAGCTCTAGAGAAGGCAATAGTAAGGGCAGTATCAGTTACTGAAAAAAATGCAAAACGATCAATAGATAAAGTTTTTGTAAATATTTCGGGAAATATGCTAGAATCTAAGATCCAGGTCATAGAGTTTGATATCTCGAACGGAGAGGTTAAGGAACAGGATTTAGTAAAAATCAAAAGGGATGCTTATTATCGTTATTCAACAAATGACATTGAAGTTATACAGGCTATACCAGTAAATTATGAGATTGATGGTATTCCTGGTATTGGAAATCCTTCACACATGTATGGGCAAAGGTTAAAGGCGTACCTTAATATTGTTACAATTTCTCGTACAGCGAAGAGGAACTTATTGCATTGCCTATCTAGAAGCCATTTAAACGTACTTGGCATCATTCCATCAGCCTATGCGTCATCAATTGCATGTATTAGTCGTGAGGAGGCTATTGGGGGCGCAGTTTTAATTGATATAGGCGATAAAAACACCGATATAGCAATTTACTTGGATGGTAAGATGCATTATATTTGCTCAATACCAATAGGAGGGTCACTGATTACGCGAGATATTCAGCAATTATTTTCTCTGTCATCACAAGATGCTGAAAGGCTAAAAGTAATTTATGGAAGTGTTTTTCCTGACAATCGTGACAAAAAGGCAAATATGGACCTTTTTGATACAATTAGTGATGAAGCATTTGGTAATTATATACAAAAACACAAACTATCTGAGATTATATATGAAAGGGTTCGCGAGATATTTATATTTGTTCAGAAATATGTAACCGCAGATCCTGATGTTGCAAAATTATTCCGAAGAGCCAAGTTATCTGTTAGTATTACCGGCGGCACAGCAAATTTGGTTGGAATTGAGCAATTAGCACAAAATATATTTAAAACTCGAGTTATAGTAAAGGCGCCAAAAGATTTCTCTAATATTATCGATGCTCATAACGATCCATCTTATGCAACATTATATGGGATGCTCAAGATTGCAGAACAGTACCATCACGCTAACTTGCATGAACTGGTACTATTCGAGGAAGAGTTGAATTTGTTTAAATTTATCAAGGAAAATGTAATTAAAACGAAATTTTATTCCGTCATTGATAAATACTTTTAAAAATAGCTTGTCTCTTTCAGTAATAAAAATTAATAATTGATAGACATAGTTAACTAACATATATGATTTATTATGCCTTTGAATATTGACGTCCCCGATACAAAGATCCTTAAGCCAAAAATAACTGTCCTAGGAATAGGTGGAGCAGGCGGAAATGCTGTAAATAACATGATGACATTGGGGCTCCAGGGCGTGAGTTTTGCTGTTGCTAACACGGATGCACAATCATTAGAAAATTCACTATGTGATACCAAGTTACAGTTAGGAGAAAGTCTGACAAAAGGCTTGGGAGCTGGATCCTGCCCAGATGTTGGGGCAAAGTCAGCAGAAGAGTCATTAAATAATATAATGTCTATGATCTCTAATAGTAATATGGTGTTTATTACAGCAGGAATGGGCGGCGGAACCGGTACAGGGGCTGCGCCAATTATTGCAAAGGCATGCAGAGAGCAAAATATTTTAACAGTGGGAGTTGTAACAAAGCCATTTCATTTTGAAGGGGCATATAGAATGGAGATAGCAGAGAAGGGTTCCGAAGAGTTATATAGATCTGTGGATACATTAATTGTTATCCCAAATCAGAACCTATTTCATAAGGCTACCGAGAAAACAACTTTTGCAGAAGCTTTTAACATGGTCGATAATGTCCTATATTCAGGCATTAAGGCAATAACAGATTTAATGACAATGCCTGGGTTAATTAATTTAGATTTTGCCGATATTAGAACCATTATGGGTAATATGGGTAAAGCTATGATGGGAACTGGTGAATCTGATGGCGACAAAAGAGCATTAGATGCCGCGGAGGCAGCTATTTCGAACCCATTATTGGATAATGCTTCAATGAAAGGGGCTAGTGGAGTGCTTATCAATATTTCGGGTGGCCTTGATATGACATTATTTGAGGCTGACGAGGCTGCTCAAAGAATTAAGGATGAGGTTGATTCATCAGCTAATATTATTTTTGGATCAACTTTTGATAAAAGTTTAGAAGGTAAATTACGGGTTTCTGTTGTTGCAACAGGAATATGTAGTAGTGAAAACAAAGAAATTAAGAGAGCAAATAAGAGTAAAGAAGTTTTATTCCCAAAAGCAACTCCTGCAGAGATATCCCCAGTTATTGCTGTTAAGGAGCCTATAATAAACAATAATGTTTTTATTCCTCCGGCAGCTGTTGAGCCTGTAGCATCTCCTGAGGCAGTAAGCAGCCCCTCTGCAGATATGCATATATATAGAGAGGCTGAATATGCAGCAGAAGTAGAAGCTAATTTAAGCGTGGCTAATACCGATACCACTAATGTCGTCGATATTGATACAAAGATTGCACATAATGCCCAAAATTCTGCAACTGCTGTTTCATATCAGCAGAATCAACAATATCAGCAGCAAGCTGTTGGAGCCCCAACTAACAGCCATACGGAAAATATTTCTATAAATACTTCACCACTAACGGCAAATGAAAGTAGCTTTGCTCGTACTCCAGTTGCTAGTAATAGTACCTATCCCTCTCGTTCTAGTGTAGTAGAGGCGGATAAATTAGCTAGCAAGAAATCACTAGGTAATTTATTTAACTTTTTTAAAGAAAGTATAAATTTTAATGAGTTTAGTAATAAAGAGAGCTCTGACCTTGAAGGAGAAACTACTAATAACTTAGCTAGTAAATCAGGCTTGTCGATAAGTGATGATATGCTTAACATTCCAACCTTTATGCGTAAGAATGATAGCAATAATAGCTAGGGCTATTCTAATCCTTAGCTAACAATCTAACCTAAGAGGGTTAAACCCCTAAAATAATCGTTCATAGAAGTTTATTTGTTACTGTTACTATGAAGCCTGAATACTTATTTTATGGGCTGAGAATTTTTTGATCAACTCATCCCATATTTTAGATGATAGATTAAGATCCATCTGTCTTGAGGCGTGAACTATACCAGTGGGAGAAGTGACATTTATTTCAGTTAGAAACTCTCCTATAAAATCTAAACCAACAAAATATAAGCCATTTTTATTTGTTTCTTTAGCTATTTCATTACTAATCTGAATTTGCTTGTTACTTAACTGGGCTGATGCTTCCTGACCACCAGAGCATAAGTTAGCTGTAATACTATTATTAGGAGGGATTCGTAGAACCTGGCCTATTATTTTATCACAACAAATTAATACTCGCGTATCACCATACGATACTTCAGGTAAGAATTTCTGAATAATAATAGGCGTATTTGTTAGATTCAATAAGGCGTTAATTTTATCTCTAGCAGAGGCATCATTTGCTTTAATTAGTTCAACACCTTGTCCACCCGAAAGATTTACAGGCTTGATAACGCTGGCCTGATGGAGTGATAAAAATTCAAGAATCTTGGCTATATTATTAGATATGAGCGTTTCTGGCATATATTGAGAGAATTTATGCGCAAATATTTTTTCAGAATGAGTTATAATACTATTTGGATTGTTTATAAATAAAGGCCCCTTAACAAGAGCCAAGATTTGACAGTTTGTTATGTAATTTACATCAAAAGGAGGGTCTTGACGAATAAAAATAATATCGAAATTTTTAAGATCTTTTGTGCCGTAATCTTGTTGAATAATTTGTTCATCTTGAAAGGTTAAATGCTTAATATGAGCTTTAACGTCACAACCTTGTAGGATGAGATCTGAAGGCGTATGGTAATATATATCATAGCCACGCTTACAAGCTTCTTTTGCCAAGGCAATAGAGCTGTCAACTTCTAAATTAAGACTACTTATAGGGTCTAGTTGGAATAATATTTTCATTGATAGTGATTTATTAAATTGCAAACGAACTGCCGCAACCGCAGTTAGAAGTAGCATTTGGATTGGTTAATTTAAAGAAACTACCTCCAAGATCATCAACAAACTCGACCTCCCCACCACTTACTAACTCATGAGAGATATCATCTATTGCCAGGAATATTCGAGAATTTCTTATCAGGGTTAGGTCATTTTCATTTATATTATTGTCAAAATCAAAATGCGATTGAAAGCCATTACAGCCACCAGAGCTAATAGAAATACGTAGGAACACATTATCGCTATTTGAGTTTGTCATTAGATACTCTATTCTATCTTGAGCAGCTTCTGTTATAGTAATGTTGCAGCTTGAGGCCATATTAATGATTTTAATTTAAAAGAATTAATGGTAATATAAATTCATATTACGAAAAGTCATGTTAAAAATATATGCCACTAAGGCTGATCAGTCGCTAGGTAGATTCTTTAGCGAGTCCGAAACAATTAGAAGTCCCTTTCAAAGAGACCGAGATAGAATCATTCATTGTGCTAGTTTTAGAAGATTAGAATATAAGACACAGGTTTTTGTTAATTCCGAGGGCGACCATTTCAGGACTAGGCTAACACATACATTAGAGGTGGCCCAGATAGCAAGGGGAATTGCCCGGCGTTTAGGAGTGAATGTTGACCTTACAGAAACAATAGCCTTGGCCCATGACCTTGGTCACCCACCATTTGGTCATGCTGGCGAAGATGTCTTAAACAATTTGATGAAAGATTATGGAGGTTTTAATCATAATGAATATGTGATTAAGCTACTAACCAGCTTAGAGAATAAATATATTGATTTTAAGGGGCTAAATTTAACTTTAGAAACAATTGAAGGCCTTCTTAAGCATAATGGTCCTATTTTGAATCCTTCACGCTTCATAAGTGAGTTTGGCCGTGAAATAGGGCTAAATCTTACCAGCTACCCATCACTTGAGGCCCAGATAGCATCACTCTCAGATGATATAGCTTATAATAACCATGATATTGATGATGGCTTTAGAGCTGGAATATTACAAATAGATGATTTTATAGAAGCCCCTTTAATTTATAATCATATGAAAGACCTTAAGGCGCGGATTAAGGGCATATCTCGATCCGTTCTAGTACATGAAGCATTGCGCAAATTATATACAAGATTGATAGATGATTTAGTAAATACTACAAAGCAGAATATAAGAGAGCATAATATAAAAACATTGGCTGATATACAAAATAATAAGGGCTTTATAGCAGCCTTTAGTCCGGAAGTCATGAAAGAGTTATCTGTAACTAGACAAATATTGCACAAAAAATTATATAAACATAGCAGCATTGAGGCTATGTGCGTGAATGCCAAGCTAATAATAGAGAGATTATTTCAGCATTATCTAGCAAATCCTGAGATATTTGCTATATCAGCCAATCTTAATATTACAAAAACCAGTAAGGATGAATATATGAATTTGATATGTAATTATATTGCTGGCATGACTGACCGCTATGCTGAAAAACAAATAAAATTATTATTAAGCTAAATGCAAATTAATATTTACAGCTTTGTTAAGAGCATAGCTTTTGAGCAGGAAATCCAGGAATATACTAAACGTGTTAATTATAAGATTAATATAATAAAATTAAAACCAAGTAATAGCACAGATGGAGATATTTGTAAAAAGCAAGAAGCTGAAATATTTTTAACTAAACATAAAGCTAGTAACAAACTAATTTTATTAGATGAGAAAGGTAAGTTATATAATAGTACCGATTTTGCAAAATGGCTCGATAAGGAAATATGTGCTGGAGGTGAAACAGATTTCTTAATAGGGGGTGCATTTGGTTTAGCCGCCTCATTAAAAGAGCGTGCTAATCTTATTATATCATTATCCAGCCTCACTTTTCCGCATAAATTTGTACCTTTATTGCTAGCTGAGCAGATTTATCGCGGGATATCTATAATAAATAACCATCCATACCATAAGGTTTAAATTTCACTCTTGTGAAATAGCGTTAATAATTTAGTTTAATGAAAAATAACTAGGCTATGAAAATTCACAATCTAAAATTACCATTATTACTATTTTTTATTTTAGGATGGGTTGATACATCATTGTCCCAGACAGTGAGTGGAACAGAGGTGATATACAAACACAAATCTGCGGATGATATAGCTAAAAATATAGAGCTAGAGAGTAGATTTAATCAGTTAAATACTCCTCTTAAGAAGATTTATAAACAAGGTTTGCAATATTTAAAATCGAATCAAATTGAAGATGAATATATCAATGAGCAGGTTCAACAGATTTTATTGGATAATAAGGATGAGGTTGGGGTTACACTGTCATTAGAGCAGCTCCTATATAAATCAGCTAATAATATTATAGATTTAATAACTGTAGAATATGGCGAAGAAAAATTATTAGAACATTATCCTGAAGAATTTTTGCAAAATATAAAAAAACCTCCGATATTCCTAAATAGGAAGAAATTAAAAACTTTAATAAAATATGCCGATGAGAATCTGGCTAAGGGGAAACAATTATCCATTAAGCAATCTTACAAGGATAGCACGCCTATTATCGTTGATGAGGACTTGTCTTCATTGGATTTGAGTCAAATAAGTTTAGTAGATATTCCGATATGGAATGGTAAATTTGAGAGATCACAAATTATGCAGAATGCTATCTGTATTTGTAGTGATATTAATCTTACTGCAGCGGATGTTTCTGGAAGTACCGTCCATAGATGCAAGGCCTGCGATATAAGGAATGACATACTTAAGACTAAGAAAGAGTCCTCACAGAAATTATCGTGCAAAGGTATTAAGGCGGAAAGAACAAAATTTGCGCTTGATCAGATTGATTTGTCTGGCTCAGATTTTAGTTATAGTGATTTACATAATGCTAGCTGGATAGGAGATGTCCGTTTAGTGGGTTCAAATTTTCATTCCTCAGATTTTAGCGGAGCTTTATTAGAAAAATTTAGCTGTAATGAATGTAATTTCACCTCTGTGACATTAAATGCTATAAAAATATTAGGCTTCTTGAACTTAATTAAGGCTGATATTGAGGATAGGGCAGTTGTAAATCTTATGGCTTATGATAATATTTATTTATCTATTGGGGATTATGAGAAAATACCTAATTATGTCAAAGGCAATGATAAGAGATATGATATTATACTTAATGGGATCAAATATAAATATGATTTATCTAGCATTAACTTAGCAAATAAATATCTAAAAATTATTGCAAATAAGAGAGTGATATTTGATGAAGCGGACTTTACAAACAGCCGTATTGAGGACTCCGATATTTCAAACTCATCAATGCGCAATGTAAATTTTACCTCTGTAAGATTTCTTGATACCAATATTATAGCTGATTTAGAGGGGGCAATTTTTACTGATGCGACAAAAGATGTTAAGACAAAAATTGCTAATCGTCGATAATAAAACCAGAGCTTTTATTAGGTCCGCTAGTCATTAAATAGAATTTCTTGCAAGTAAAGTCCGCATGATGGTGCGGTTTGTCCGGCTGTAATTCGATCCTTTGCAGCTAGGATTTGCTTTATTTGATCTGATGGCCATTTTCCTAACCCTACTTCTACTAAACTGCCTATAATAATTCTAACCATATTATGTAAAAAGGCATTACCTTTGATGTGGCATAAAATCAAGTCACCATTTTGGCTAAATTTAATATATTTAAGGCGACGAATTGCGTGCTTTGCTTGGCACCCACTTGCTCTGAAGCTTGAAAAGTCATGTTCGCCAACAAGATATTCAGCGGCGTCGATCATGGCATTAAGGTTTAAAGGCTTTTTTATAGGCCAGGCACGGTTTGCCAATAAGGCGGAGGGGGCGTGGCGGTTTAGGATTTGGTAGCGATATATTTTTGATTTACTAGATCTTCTGGCGTCAAAATTTTGATCAACAATTTCGCATTTTGTAACAACAACTTGCTCATTTCTTAAATAGAAGTTGAGCGATTCAACCATTTGATATTCCTGAAGAATCTTCTCTAGGTCAAAGTGAATTACCTGGCCTTCAGCATGAACTCCGCTATCCGTTCTACCCGTACAGGTAATACTAATTGATTCACGTGAAACATTAAAAATAGCTTCAGTAAGTGCAGATGCTATAGTTTTAACATCTTTTTGAATTTGGAATCCTGCATATAAAGTTCCGTCATATTCTATAGTCAGCTTATATCTAGTTAAGGGCATTAATACAACTATTGAAATGTTTCATTTTTGAGGCGGCAATAAAGTTCTCACATTTAAAAGTAGGGTTATTATATGTGAGATCTTGGCCTTTTAAATTTAAGAAAATACCTCCAGCTGTTTTGATAATTAAGTCTGGCGGAGCAATATCCCAACTATGAATGGAGTTTAAAAATGGAATTAAATCAGCATCACCTCTTGCTAGGATACAGAATTTATAGCTACTGCCAGTGTGATGAGATTGGAAATTAAGCTTTTTTATTTTATCAAACACAGCCTTTTTTTGTAGGCGGTGGCTAATATAAAGTTTAGGCGGGTTATTTTCTTTTACAGAGAGAGGCTGTTTGTGCTCATTATGGATAAGATAAGATTGCTTATTGTCACTGTAATAGAGTTCATCTCTAGCTGGGTTGTAGATTGCGGCAAATATAGGCCTTCCCTCCTTAATAAGGGCGATCTGTGAGACAAAATTAGGACTTTTATTGATAAAGGATTCAGTCCCGTCAATTGGATCAATCAAGAAATATTTATTAGTTAGATTTTTCTTATTAGATTCGTAAGAGTTTTCTTCGGACACTATAGGAATATCTGGAAATAATTGCTCCAGCTCATTGAGGTATAATTGATTTACAGCTATATCAGCTTCTGTTACAGGAGAGTTATCAGGCTTATTAATATAATTGACTTCATTTCGGCTTTGACAGGTTAAAGCAAGTTTGCCAGCCCTAATTACAATATTTAATAAGGCTTCAATATTGAGCATCTTCAATCATTTTGATTAAGTTAAAATAGGCAATATGTTTATATAAAAATTTTAAAATAGCGAATTTATTTTAAATAACTAACATAAGCTTGGTATTATAGGTTATAGGTGCTATTAATATGGGACATTAAATTTAGAATTTTACAGAGAAGATCAGTGTCATGCAGGTAATTAGGGATGTTACTAATATTAAAAATACGGAGCCAGTTGTATGTGCATTAGGTAATTTTGATGGCTTACATTTCGGCCATAAACACTTATTAAATAAAGCTGCAGGCATTGCTAAAACTAAGCATCTTAAATTTGCTGTTATGACATTTGAGCCACATCCTGCTATTTTCTTTAAGCGAGCTAATAAAATCAGGATTTTATCATTGGGCAGCAAATTATCTAAGCTTGAGAGTTTGGCTGTAGATATGTCTATAGTTCAAGATTTTAATAATGATTTTGCTAATTTATCTGCAGATGATTTCGTTACTAAGATTTTACTCAACAATTTAAATGTTAAACATATTGTTATTGGCCATGATTTTATCTTTGGTAAGAATAGAAAGGGCAATGCCGAATTCCTCAAGGCCATGGCAGAAAAATATGGATTTGGCTTTACTCAAATACAGCCTCAATATAGTACCAAGCAGAGTCTAATCTATTCATCAACAGAGATAAGGCGGGCTATAAGGGCAGGGGATGTTAAGCTTGTGAAAGAGTTAATGGGCCATGAATTCACAATATATGGAAATGTTAGAAAGGGTAACCAAATAGGAGGCGAGCTCGGTTATCATACAGCCAACCTAGATTTAGCAGATTACATTCGTCCCAAATATGGAGTTTATGCGGTAAAATTATGTGTAAATAATAAATATTATGATGCCGTTGCGAATATCGGTGTTAGGCCAACTATAACTAACTCAGGAGAGGAGGTTTTAGAAATACATATATTTGATTTTAATGCCGAAATATATGGTAAAAACGTCATTGTAGAATTTGTTGATTTTATTAGAGATGAGAAAAAATTTGCATCTTCGGCAGAATTAATTAGTCAGATAGCTAATGATTGCGATAGAGCTAAATCAATATTGGCTGCAATAGATTGAAAATTATGAAATATATAACCAAAGCAAATATCTGTTATTATTTGGCTAGTATCATATTGATGGTAATATTGGATTTAGCTTCAAAATATTTAGTATTTAATTATTTAACAAGCACGGCTACGCGTCAGGTGGAGATTTTACCAATATTTAATTTTGTAATGGTTTGGAATCGAGGCATTAGCTTTGGCATGTTAAATAACATTCCTAACGCACCTCTAGTTCTGACGATTATTGCTTTTTTGATAGTTTTATTCTTGCTTAGATGGCTTTTAACAACTGAATCAAAATATATCGCAATTTCTTTAACATTTATTATTTCCGGCGCTTTTGGTAATATTATTGATCGAGTTATAAATGGCGCTGTTGCGGACTTCCTAGATTTTCATATAGCTGGATATCATTGGCCTGCATTTAATCTGGCAGATAGCTTTGTAACAATTGGTGCAATCCTCTTGATTTTTGAGGATTTATTTTTTAAAATTTATAAATGCTACAAAAAATAACCTTATCTATTATTTTATTATTATTTTCGGCCTGCGCTAAAGAACGGGAGGTAGAGGAGTATCCTTATGTTATTCCTCCGATTATACAGGATGATTATCCGGAAATATTTAAAATATTTCACAAAAAATCGAAATCTTAGTGAAAAAGATGGCCTATAAGCCGGATTCTGTCATGTGCGACTATTCATCTGGGATAATTATCACTAATTACCTCATGCAGTCTACCCAGATAGCATAGGCTCGAAAATGCCAGCTATCTCTATTTGACCTTGCTCCTAGTAGGGTTTACCAAGCATTCCTTATTACTAAGAAATCTGGTGCGCTCTTACCACACCGTTTCACCCTTACCTAGAAAATTCTAGGCGGTTTATTTTCTGCTGCACTAGCCCTTGAGTTACCTCAGCTTAGAGTTACCAAGTACTATTTTCCGTGGAGTCCGGACTTTCCTCGATTGATATTATCAACCGCAGTCACATAGCCATCTTTTTCACAATTTACTATAGGAGGGTATATTATAGAGTCTAGGAATTAATAAGAATTGTAGGGGCAGGGTTATCTAGTTTCCCATAGACCAATTAAGGTGCTTTAGGATAGGAAAACTACGCCCCTAAGTAAATTATTCTTGCTGTTCAAATAAAATCACTCTGTTAAATAAGTCGCTAAGCTATGTTTAGCATAAATTTGATACAATATTTCCGAAGTTAATAAATATGCATATAATAATCGCAAATATCCAATTTATTATTTTAGCAATTTTCCTTGCTTTTAAACTAAGGCGCACCCTGGTGTTATGCCATTTGTACCAACAAGAAGAATATTTGAACTCTCGTTTTCTAAGGCTAGTTTTCAAGGATTTTAGATTTATTGATAGAAAATTTACTATTGGATCGATTACTACATTCCTAATCTATAATTATTATCCAGCTAATCTGATAGTAATGCCTATTTACGCAGCTTTTATAATCATTTTAATATCAAGGCAGTTCAATCCGATAAAGCATGCTAAAAAGCCATTAGTATTGACAAAACGAATTCGCGCCATAATTTTTGTATGCCTAATACTTAATATAACCTTATCGGTTACATTTACTCAATTATTCGGCATTAAATATCATTTTCTCCTATATATCATACTGATACAATTATTACCGATTAGCTTAGCCTTATCTAATCTCATTTTGGCTCCAAATGAAAACTTCATCCAAAAGAGATTCTATAATGAGGCGAAAGCTATTCTTGCGCGGAATAAGCCAGTAATAATTGCTATTACTGGTTCATACGGTAAGACCTCAACAAAATATATCCTACAGCATATTTTATCTTCAACTGTGCAATCATTGGCAACCCCAGGAAGTGTAAACACAGTTATGGGGATTGTTAGAATTATTAGAGAAAAGTTAAAGCCTGAGCATAAATATTTTATTGTTGAAATGGGGGCCTATGGGCTTGGGTCAATAGACCGGCTTTGCAGATTGTCGTCACCAGATCATGGAATCATTACTGCTATAGGCGTTGCTCATTTAGAAAGATATAAATTAGCTGAGAATGTTGCAAAGGCTAAGTTTGAATTATCAAATTATGTTGATCAGGCAAAAGGTTATTTAGCCATTAACTGTGATCAAATCTCTGAGGGTTATATTGCTAGCTACAATAAAGTCAGTGCTGATAAATGCTTATATGTTAGCCAGTTTGATATGAAAAAGACTGGAGACTTCCAAATTACAAATGCAAGAAATACTATTGAGGGTATTAAATTTGATTTAGTCATTGAAAAAGAGCAATATTCAATTGCAGCACCTATATATGGGTTACAGCAAGTTGATAATATAGCGCTTAGCTTTGCTCTTGCTATGAAAATAGGCTTAGATCCAGATCTTATTATTGCTAGCTTATGCAAGCTACCGCAAGTAAAGCATCGTCTTGAAGTAAAAAAAGAGGGCAAGAATATAATCATTGATGATGCTTACAACTCAAATCCGGCAGGCTTTAAAGCTGCTCTTGATGTTGTTGAAATGTTTGGAGCTAACAACAAAGACGCACGTCGCATTGTGGTAACTCCTGGAATGGTTGAGATGGGAGATAAGCATTATCTTGAACATAAGAAGCTAGGTAAATTAATAGCCTTAAAATGCGATATACTTATAGCGATATTACCAGAGCGTATAGAGAGTTTAATTAGCAGTTTCCAACAAAATGCTCCAGATAAAATTGTAATGAGATTTGCTAATTTTAAAATAGCCAAAGAATGGCTAGATAGTAATGCACAAGCTAATGATATTCTTCTATTTGAAAATGATCTGCCAGATTTATATGAGACAAAGATTAAATTCTAATACTTATTAACCTATTCCTATGCTAAGTTAGGGGCGTAATGTTGATTGATTATTAGCAGTGATGCTATGATTAATTATCATTATCGTAGAAGCATTTCTCTAGAAGATATTTAAAGAGACTCTCCATAGTAAGAAAGTTAGCCTTATATATAACATATTGGCCGTGTTTCTTAGATTCTACAAGACCACTATTCTCAAGATTTGCTAAATGAAATGACATGGTATTCTGGGCTATGGAGGTTTGACGACTAATCGATCCAGCCGTAATACCTTGCTCGCCAGCCTCTATTATTGACTGAAAGGCTTTCATCCGATTATCTTGAGCAAGGGATGATAGTACTTTTGTTGCTTGAGGAATATTCATGAGTCTATAATTGTATTATTTGTATAGATATCTATGGATGCTGATGCCAGATGTCAATGATTTTCTCTGTATATCAGTGACACCAGATATCCACTCATATCGATAGAGCTTGGTAGGGTAGGCGTTACAAAGGGGGTCTTAGAATTGTAGTTAATAATTTATATTTTAGACTCTATCTTTATGGATATATCTTATATCCATAGTAATGGTTGAGTTTATATTAGTTAACAGTATAGACATCTATCATCAATACACATTCATCATCATCATGAGATAGGATATAATCAGTATTATTGGAAGAGTTGTAATTAGTTATGGGTGTAGAGCAGTTTGTGCTCGCATTACCAAGATCATCATAACCGCCAAAGCCCTGCATACTACCACTAAAAGCAACAGAATCATCTAGCTTAGTATCTAACTTTTCAGCTATACGAGGAGAAATGATGCTTGCAGGAAGGGCGTAGGTTTGGGTAATGTCAGTAGAGATCAAGTCAGTACGAAGCGATCCAATGAATAATACATTCTTAGGTCTTTTAAATTCAGGGTTATTAGAGAGATCATGAGAGCCATAAGAAATAGTAAGATCAGTAAAGGATTTCGCGGCAAAGTAATTAGTAGAGGAAGAGGACAGATGCATTATGTTAGAATAGTGTAAATGATTCCAAACATTATGTTCTTCACGAAAGAATCCATTACTACTACCGGCTAAAGAGGATATGGTAATGCCATTATCTTCAATATTATTATCACCATCACCATTACATGCTGCTTGTTTCTCGCTAGTAGATAGGCCAGATGAGCTATCATCGCCACAGCCCTGATCGGCGAATAAATTATAGGCATTATCAAAATCACCAGCTAAGGCATCATAAGTTAATTCAAATGTTGCTAGAGCCTGTTTTATATCATGAATTTCGGTAGTTAAACGGCTAATGCGTGATTGAGTGATCAAAGAACGCCCACCAATAACCACAGTTATTATTAGGCTCATAATCATTATAACAATTGATAATTCAATTAGTGAGAATGCCGATTTATTCATGAAATTATCAATAAATAAAATACAGAGTAATGATTTGTTCTTAAATAAGCAATATTATTGATCCTTCGGTCCAATCATATTCTGCGGTACAACCCATTTATCGAAATCTTCACTACTGAGTAAACCAAGCTCTAAAGCAGAATCCTTAAGAGATATACCT
The DNA here is from genome assembly GCA_018659605.1 of Rickettsiales bacterium. GTDB lineage: Bacteria > Pseudomonadota > Alphaproteobacteria > Rickettsiales > JABIRX01 > JADHOX01. The sequence goes on along the minus strand of JABJMA010000034.1, from coordinate 2,138 downwards.
TTGATATGGGCATTCTTGGCAATTTTTGTACTATTATCATAGCCAATATGTGGGTTTAGAGCGGTTACTAGCATTAAGGATCTTTGCATTAACTGATTAATGTTTTCAGTATTTGCCTTGATGCCAACTACACAATTATCAGTAAAAGAGATAGAGCTATCGGTAATTAGTTTAATAGATTGAAGTAGGTTAAAGATCATAACAGGCTTAAACACATTTAATTCAAAATGACCATTTGATCCTGCTATAGTGATTGTTGTATGATTACCCATCACCTGAGTTGCTACCATGGTGATAGCTTCACATTGTGTTGGGTTTACTTTACCTGGCATGATAGATGATCCTGGTTCGTTCTCAGGTAGCGATATCTCGCCAAGACCTGATCTTGGGCCAGAACCAAGTAATCTAATATCATTTGCGATTTTCATTAAAGAGCATGCTAGAACATTCAAGCTACCACTCATTTCAACTATTGCATCATGAGCAGCCAGGCTTTCAAATTTATTCTCAGCAGTAATAAATGGTAAGCCTGTTATATTGGCAACATGATCAGCAAACTTCTCAGCAAAGCCTTTGATGGAATTAAGCCCTGTACCAACGGCTGTTCCGCCTTGAGCTAGCTTATAAATATTTGGCAGTGCTTTTTCAACACGCTCGATACCAAGTTCCATTTGTCTAACATAGCCTGAGAATTCCTGACCTAATGTAAGAGGAGTAGCGTCTTGTAGATGTGTTCGACCAATTTTGACAATATCTTTAAATTCATCCTGCTTGGCTTTCAAAGCATCTTTAAATTTTGTTAATGCTGGAATAAGATCATGATTTATTGTCATGGCTGCAGCTATATGCATAGCTGTTGGGAAGGTATCATTAGAGGATTGCCCCATATTTACATGATCATTGGGATGCACAGGAGTTTTAGAGCCAATTTCCCCTCCTAATATTTCAATAGCGCGATTAGATATAACTTCATTTGAGTTCATATTAGTTTGGGTTCCAGAGCCAGTTTGCCAGATACTTAAAGGGAAGTGATCAGCAAGCTTTAGATCTATAACTTCATCAGCTGCTTGAGTGATTGCAGCAGCAAGTTTGCTATCAAGAATACCCAGATCTTTATTAGTAAGGCAGGCCGATTTTTTTAGAATGCCTAAGGCTTTTATTAATGAGAGAGGCATTTTTTCAATGCCAATTTTGAAGTTCTGTAAAGATCGTTGTGTCTGAGCGCCATAATAACGATCATTTGCTACTTCTAAATCGCCAAATGAATCAGATTCTATTCTTATTTTTGTCATTTTATTCCATCAAAATACTTCGCCTTGGTTTATAGCCAATAATTTTCTAAAAGCAATAGTATGGATATGTCTACCTATCTTCTTATATGGCAATAAAGCAGGATTTTTTTTATGGCGTTATACAATAAAATACTTATTTAACTAATGCTACAACAACTAGGGCGATCCTGCATAGACAGCATTATTGTAGATTCATGTACGCCCATTTCAGGGACTTCATCATCATGGCTAGCAAAATGCGTAGAAATATTGTCAAATTTTTTCAATTCTTGTTTTAAAAAATCTTGTTGAACTGTTTCGACATACTTATTTAGCACTGGTATGAATTCATTATTATAAAAATTGATTAATTGCTTTCCTAAATCCTTGGGAAATTCATTTAGTTTTGTGATAGCTTCATCGTAACCATGGATAATAAAGAATTGTGGGATCCTAACTATTAATTCTGCTTTTTGTTTTTCTTCTGTAGGGTAAGATTTGTCATTAAACATTCCTTGAAATAGAGGTAGTGATTCTTGATTCTGATCTTTAAATTGAGTTTTGCAAAGTTTAAAAATTGTGTTATATTTTAGCATTAAGTCGGTATCTTCCTTCCTATAGGGTAAGCAATCATTTTCAAACACTTTAGCACAGACAGCATGACACATTTCATGTATTATTGTTCCGAGCAGGCCTTTCTCTAAAGGTAATGCTCCAACATTGATGTTGGACCCATAATACATTCCTCGTGGTATTGTTGTATTTGAGTATGAGAGAAGGTTACCAATATTCTTAGAGGCAAGATCAACGGTAATATTCATACTGTAATCAGAGCTTATAACTTGAAGTATGGGCTTTATTAAAGCA
>JABJMA010000033.1 GCA_018659605.1 Rickettsiales bacterium | reverse complement strand
TATATGTTTACATTTATATTTGCTACTTTTCCTGCAGGGCTTGTGATTTACTGGACATTCAATAATGCTTTATCAATTCTTCAACAATATTTCATTAACCGAAAACATGGTAAGTAATGCTTAAGAATATTCATAAATGAAGCTTATCTTACTTATAAATAATAAATTATATGGCTTGGAGCATACTCCCAACTACTAGAAACTTTTTTTAAACACTATGTCTGGTAAAAAATTATCATTAATAGACCTAAAAAAGCGTCATTTTAAATTTGAGACCTCTTCCAACTCATCTAGTAACTGGCCTAAATTAGTATTACCTGAATTTGCATTTATCGGTCGATCTAATGTTGGTAAATCCACGTTAATTAACAGCTTAACAATGCAGCATAATCTAGCTAAAACATCTAAAACCCCTGGAAGGACTCAAATGATTAATTGCTTTACTTTTAAGCAAAGTTTTAGACTAGTTGACCTTCCCGGCTATGGTTATGCGAAATCACCAAAGGCAATCATTTCAAAATGGATGGACTTTACACAAGAATATATTTTAGAACGCGATCTTCTCAAAATATTGTTTATTTTAATTGATTCTCGCCACGGTATGAAAGCTAGTGATTTTGATATGATTAATCTATGCGCAACAAATCATATCAATTACCAAATAATTATGACCAAATTAGATAAGAGCAAAAAAGATGATTGTCATGATAAACAAGATCTAATCCTTAATAATTTAAAAAATGAAATAGGGTATAAAAGTGATATTATATTGACAAGTTCATTGAAAAATATTGGTTTAGATAATATAAGAACTGTAATTATAAATAATTTGTAAAGTTATGGAAGTAATAGATCTAAAAAGCAGAAAGAAAACAAGTCAGTCAAAAACTGCAAACTCAAAAGCTAACAAAACTCCAGAAATCAATTTTATGGATAGGGCCTCTATTTTAGCAGAAGCATTGCCATATATTCAAAAATTTTCAGGTGAAGTTTTTGTGATAAAAATCGGTGGTAGCGCAATGGGTGATCCTAAGGTTATAGAAGAGTTTGCTAAAGATGTAACACTGCTTAAGCAAATTGGCGTTAATCCTATAATAGTTCATGGTGGTGGTACTCAGATAGGAGAAATGTTAAACAAACTTAAAATTAAAAGTGAGTTTATCGATGGATTACGTGTAACAGATCGCCAGACTGTTGATATTGTCGAAATGGTTCTATCTGGCTCTATTAATAAAGAGATTGTAACTGCTATTAACAAACAAGGTGGACAGGCAGTTGGTATTTCTGGTAAAGATGCAAATTTAATTATCGCCCAGAAATTACAAAAAACACGAAGAGATTCAGACTCAAATATCGAGAAAATTCTAGATCTTGGTTTTGTTGGTGAACCTGTGACTATTAATCCAGAGATTTTATACACTTTAGATGAAAGTGAACTTATTCCCGTAATTGCCCCTATTGGTATTAGTAAGGATGGACAAACATATAATATAAATGCCGATACAGTAGCAGGTAAAATTGCATCTAGTTTAAATGCTTATAAATTAATAGTTTTATCGGATGTTGATGGTATTTATAATGGTGATAAATTAGTTAACTCTATTAACATTGCTGAAATTAACAGCCTGATTAAAAAGAAAGTAATTTCTGCAGGTATGATTCCAAAAACGAGAACTTGCATTGAGGCACTTGAGAATGGCGTTAATTCTGCCCATATTCTTAATGGTACAACTCCACATATTTTGTTAGTCGAAGTATTCACCGAACATGGTGTTGGTACTATGATTAATATTGAAGGAAACACACCATCAAAGTAATTAAAGGCTAAGAGGCATATATATCTGCCTCTTCCCCTTACAGAAGTCAGTATAGCCTTACCTTATAGGCACCCTAGACACCAGATCCTAGGACCTCCTCGATCGTACTATCTTATATTAGCTTAAATCACATATTCTTCTTTGTAATAAATCCGAAAAATTGTTATTTTAGACTTAAATTCATTTGCACCCTTGCGCCATACCTTTTTATAGGGCACAGTGGAGTGACTAATTTTCTAAGGAAACAAAATGAAAGAATTTGAAGGTGTTTTACCAGCATTTAACCAAGCGCTAGACAAACGTGGTTATGAAAATCTTACGCCAGTACAAACAATAGTTTTAACGCCAGAATTTGAAGGTGAAGATCTTTTAGTTTCAGCGCAAACAGGATCAGGTAAAACAGTTGCCTTTGGCTTAGCCATGGCTCCAACTTTATTAGATGGTGCTAAAAGCTTTACTAAGACCAACGCACCGCTAGCCCTAGTGATAGCGCCAACACGTGAGTTAGCATTGCAGGTTAAACGTGAGCTTGAATGGCTTTATGCAATTAGTGGCGCGACAATTGCTTCTTGTGTTGGTGGTATGGACATTCGTGATGAACGTAGGTCTTTGAAGCAAGGCCCACATATAGTTGTTGGTACACCAGGGCGCTTGCGTGATCATATTGAACGAGGTTTTTTTGATACAAGCAAATTGAAGGCTGTGATTTTAGATGAAGCTGATGAAATGCTTGATATGGGTTTCCGTGATGAGTTACAATTTATTTTAGATACCACGCCAAAAGAACGACGAACATTGCTTTTTTCAGCAACAATGCCCAGAGCAATTATATCGATGGCTAAGCAATATCAAAACAATGCTAAGCGTATTACAACTAAAGAAGAATTAAAGCAGCATAGTGATATCACATATCAGGCATTTGCAATCGCTCCGAGTGATCGTGAGAATGCAATTATTAATCTTCTGCGTTATCATGAAGATACTAGCACAATTATTTTTTGTGGCACTAGAATGGCAGTTAATCATCTTAATAGCCGACTGAATAATCGTGGTTTCTCAGTAGTTGCCCTCTCTGGTGAATTAAGCCAAAGCGAACGTACTCATGCTTTGCAATCACTGCGTGATGGTAGAGCTAAGGTTTGCGTAGCAACAGATGTTGCTTCAAGAGGAATTGACTTACCGGGACTCGGATTAGTTATTCATGCTGATATTCCACAAAATTCAGAAATATTATTACATAGAAGTGGACGAACAGGACGTGCTGGTAGTAAAGGAATCAGTGCTTTAATAACTACACATAATTTACGCAGGAAAGCTGAAAGGATATTGCAGGGCGCTAAAGTCAAAGCTCATTGGGGTAACCCGCCATCAATAAAGGAAATTTTACAACGAGACCATGAGCGCTTTTTAGCAGACCCTGTGCTTAGTGAGCCAATTAAAGTAGAAGAACAGCAGGCAATAAAAGAATTATTAGAACGTTATAATCCAGAGCAAGTTGCTGCAGCATTAATTCGAACCCATAACACAAAGCGCCCTGCTCCCGAAGAATTACTTGATGCGGTTCCAGATGATCGCGGTAATAAAAATCACGGGAACTTTAAAAATAGCGTATGGATATCCCTATCTATTGGACGGAATGCTTCGGCTGATCCAAAATGGTTATTACCTATGATATGTGGTGCTGGTCATCTAACTAAAGATAAAGTTGGAGCGATTAGAATTGATCAAAATGAAACTTATGTTGAGATACTTGCCGAAGTTGCTGAAGACTTTTTTACAGCGGTTGGCCCTAAGGGTAAGATGGAAAAGAATATTATTGTAACCCGCCTTAAAGACGTTCCAGCTAGTGTAAAATCAGACGGGAATCGTCGCCGACGCTCTGGCCCACCTTCAAGAGGCAGATCAAACCCAGCTGGAAGGTATTCTGGTAATAAGTCTGGTGGTAAAGGAGAATTTCGTAGAAGACCTAGAAAGTAAATTCAATCATCTAGTTTCTTATTACTAAGTGGGTGAGTTTTGATTAAAGTTTAAAAAATTCTCAAAGAGACTTTAAAACTTTGAAATGATTATTTATCGCTTGATACCGATCAATCAAAGGGATAATATTATTATCATCACTAAAAGTCGAACAAAACTCCGTGCAATTCTGTATAGGGTCGGTCTTGAACTCACACATAACTCGTTCTGCTAATCCATATTGAGAATAAAAATCCTCAAATATCAAAATAGCTGGATTGACCATCTTTTACGCTCTATACCTGTCAGTTTCTGCTACTTTACTAGAACAAACACGTTGTTTTGTATTTTGTATATCAAGAACACCATCCATCGTAACAGAATGTAACACCCTATCCGTTAGATACTGGTTCCCATTAATGCCTGCCCGTAGGATTTCCTACATCCTAATAAAATAAGCGATAGAAATATTTTGAGAAAGAGACCTGAGTCCAGACTAACAATGGTGGGCGGTAAGGAATTCGAATCCCCGACCTCTACGATGTCAACGTAGCGCTCTAACCAACTGAGCTAACCGCCCCTTATAAAAGGAATCCCTAGATAGAGGTTTATAGATATAATCACCTCTTTGTCAAATGCTATATACTTCACCCTTCTGATCAATATTAGCAGCCTTATCGTCTGGGTCCTGCCCTCCACCGGCCAACAACCAAGAATGCATTCGTTCATGGGCTAGAGAATCCCGCCCCTAAATTATCTAAGTAACAATTCTAGGTAATTACCAATATCAAAAGCAATATAATGAGTATCCAGAGGATAATGATTAATTTTTAAAGATATCTTAGATTTATCAATAGGTATTAATTCTTTATTTGGTAAATCAGAATAAATTGCCTTTATAACTTTGCGATCCTTATCAAGAAAAGTTATACGTAAATCAGGGCTGTATTTATTCTGACTAGATTTATTTACAATATAACCAGTCAATACTAAATGATCTTTATTAAATATAGATTCCTTAGAAATAGTAACTTGTTCAATCTCAACATCTCTGTTATCATTTATTCCAATAAGATTATACAACCCCACTGAGTTAGGAATAAAATAAGTTATTACAGATCTATTATTAATAAAAAGTAATAATGTCGTAACAAAAAACAAAAAAAGGAAAATAATTTTTAGTTTTAACGAGATCTTATCAATAAAATTTATTTCCTCAGTTGCTTTGACAGTAACAAATTTTGTTAGATTGATAATTTTTTCGCTTTGGTTTAGCAGCTTTCTTGCTTTAGCCTGATTCTGCCTTGTTTCTAATGGCGTCATTACTTTTGGTGAGCTAGCACGCTTTTGCTCCCATTCATGCTCACATTTACCGCAATGCAAGATTCTACCTTGATTTTTTACTGCATTTGCCTCATATATATTGAGCCTAAACCTAGATTTACATGCGGGACAGGTGATAATCATATTAACTAACTAAAAAATCTTATGGAACTAGCTAGCCTTATAAACGAAGCTTTTGATTTCGAAAACAAAAATCTCGAAAATAATCTACCAGAAATAAAAAACGCTGTTGATGAAACATTAAAACAAATTGACTCAGGTAAACTTAGAGTTGCTGAAAAACAAAATGGTGAATGGATTGTTAATAGCTGGGTAAAGAAAGCTATCCTATTATCCTTTAGGGTTAATCCGATGAAATTGATTGATGGTGGACCAGCATCTAACAACCAACAATCACCTTGGTTTGATAAAGTAAATTCAAAATTCCTTGGCTGGAATGATGAAGATTATAAAAATGCTAGCTTTAGAGCAGTACCTGGATGCTTTGTTAGACATGGATCATATCTTGGCAAAAATGTAGTTTTAATGCCTTCTTTTATAAATCTTGGAGCTTACGTCGATGATGGAACGATGGTTGATACTTGGTCCACTATTGGTTCATGTGCACAAATCGGTAAAAATTGCCATATATCTGGTGGTGTTGGTATTGGTGGAGTATTAGAACCACTTCAAGCAAATCCTGTAATTATTGAAGATAATTGCTTTATTGGCGCCAGATCAGAAGTGGCAGAAGGTGTTATTGTTGAAGAAGGAAGTGTTATTTCAATGGGAGTATTTCTTGGCAAATCAACAAAAATAGTCAATAGAGCAACTGGTGAGATCACTTATGGTCGAGTTCCTAAATATTCTGTTGTTGTTCCTGGATCACTTCCAAATTCAGACCCAACTAAACCAAGTTTAAATGCTGCAATTATAGTAAAGCAAGTTGATAGTCAGACTAGATCTAAAACATCAATTAATGAATTATTACGTGATTAAGAATCAAAATTGTAAGGGCTGGGCACTCCTACCCCTACAATCATGACCATAAGGTGAATATGTCTTCAGAACTTATCAGTACAACCCAAGAATTAATGAGATGCAAATCTGTAACTCCACTCGATAATGGAGCTATTGATTACCTAATCTCTATTCTAGAACCTATGGGCTTTACTTGCCATAAAATGGTTATGAGTGAAGAAAATTATGACGATATTATCAACCTCTATGCTCGAATTGGCGATTCTGGTAAGAATTTTGCCTTTGCGGGACATACAGATGTTGTACCTGCAGGAGATGGCTGGACTAGCGATCCTTTTGCCGCCGAGATTAGAGATGGAGTTTTATATGGGCGTGGTGCAGTTGATATGAAAGCTGCTATTACTTGCTTTATTGATAGTTTGAAAGATTACTTAGCTGACAACAAATTAAATAATTCTTTTTCATTGATCATCACAGGAGATGAAGAAGCAATAGCTGTAAATGGTACTCCAAAAATCATTAAATGGCTTGAAGAGCGTGGTGAGCAAGTTGATTTTTGTATAGTTGGCGAACCAACTTCAAATAGAAAAATTGGTGATATGATTAAAATTGGCCGTAGAGGCAGTATTAATTTTGATATTACAATTCATGGAACTCAAGGGCATGTTGCTTACCCAGATAAAGCTAGCAACCCTATTACCACATTAGTTAAGATCTTAAATTTATTAATCGATTATGAATTTGATGAAGGTAATGAAAATTTCAGCGCAACAAATTTAGAAATTATCAGCGTTGATGTTGGCAATAATGTGACTAACTTAATTCCAGCAGATGCTAGTGCCAAATTTAATATCAGATTTAATGATGAGTATGCATCACAAGATATTATTAAGCTAATTGAATATACTCTAGAGAAATGCAGTGGTAAATACACAATGAATTACCGTGTGTCCGGAGAATCATTCTTATCTAAAAAAAGTTCTTATGCTAGAATGGTAGATGATGCAATCGTTGAAGTAACTGGAATCAAAACCGAATTCTCAACGTCAGGAGGAACATCAGATGCAAGATTCTTAAAAGCCATATCCCCTATTTGTGAATTGGGCCTTAGGAATAAAACTGCTCATAAAGTAGATGAATCCGTTCCGATTGAAGATTTACAGACATTGCAAAAAATTTATACTTCTATAATTAGAAAATTAGATAATTAACCATAGCTTTCGTCTATATCTCAACAACAAACCCAGCTCTCTATTATGATTGCTCAAGTGCCGCAATTCGCTTTTCAATATCCTTATAATTACGCACATTATCCATTAATTTATAGAGACCTTTAATCTTTCTATACATTCGCCATATTAAGAATATTAAAAATAAAAAACTAAATGAGAAAATAGTACCGATAATTTTAGCTATCATTATTGCGCGATCCGCACGTGCTTTTAATGTTTTAACTATTTCTATCTCTTGAGTAATCTCAGACAGACCTTTCTTGATCTCTTTATCAAGTTTCTCCTCATAAGATTTGACTTTTTGCTCAACCCTATCCTCTACGCCTTCAAGCTTTTTAGTAACCTTGTTTGTAATATCATCAGCTAGAGAATCTAATGAAATACCACCGCCTTTAGCATCATCTTTGAGCTTATCTAGAGTTTTTTCTAAATCAAAAGCAAAACTATTTACTGTTAATGAAAAAACACATGAGAAAATCAATATTAAAAACTTCATAGCAAGAAAAATAAATTATAATTTTAGGTTTAGGTTTATCAATTAAACAAGCAAGAAATTTATCCAAGATTACTAAAACCATTT
>JABJMA010000032.1 GCA_018659605.1 Rickettsiales bacterium | reverse complement strand
CTTGTCAAATCTTATTAATTCTGCTTGTTTTACTTCTGGTGTCATTGAACGAGAATTTTGTTTAAATTGATCAACTTCTGCTTCATATTGTTTACGAATATTTTTCTTTAACATACTACTTAAATACCTAATACCCATTATGTAATTAGAATCTTTAAATTGATCAGTACACTGTTCTAGCCTTGCCTTATTATATTCCCTCACTCCTTCTTTCACAGCTCCATTTCCATTTGGCTGCAAACTAGTAACTTCAGCATCTTTATTCAGCCACCAAATGGATAAAGCTTTAGCAAAAACATTCTTTGGAGTATAATCTAATGCCATTTCCTCCTTTTTCTCAAAACTATATGCATAGGCTATGTCATGTATAATATTAGCAAATAATATCTGATCCTCTAATGTCCTTCCTTTTAAACTCTCCATTACTTTATTATATCGTATATAATACATTGGAGAATTAGCAAAATGTAGTAATTCGTTAATTACCGGAGTAATGGAAGAAATTGATCTATCCAACGCTACAAAATTAGCAAAATACCGCGGTTCTGCAAGTGCTGCTTTTTTTGATCTTTCCTGATCTAAAGTTACTGCTAGTGCAGTTACATCGATTCCTTTCTGGGTGCGACTATCAATTTTACCCTCTAAGGAAGTAATTGACTTATTGAAACTTGCTATTGCTTTAGCATATTTAATATATTCTTTTCTAGCATTCGAATATAAATCAGAATCAGAGCTAGAGCTAGAGATAGAGCTAGAATTAATTTCATCCCTCAAAGCATTTATTTTTGTCTCCCTTTCAGTTAATAATAATGTTACCTTTTTCTTGGCTTTATATTTTAATATAAAAAATTCTTTAAGATCATTTACCTCTTCTTCAGTAATTTCATAATACCCTCCTTCGTCTGCAACAATGCTTGATCTAAAATTATTGTAATTATCAAAGTCATTGGCTAATTTTCCTTCTAAAGTAGCTACATCTATATCTATATCTTTAACTTTATTTATGATCCACTCTAATGCTTGCGCCGAATCTCTTATGGCAGGACATTTACTATCCGTTTGTTCAGGATGTAATATCTGATCCAATAAATTAATTAATAATTTTTTTGCTGAAAGGGTGTCTCCTAATTCCATATAGGTAAGGTATCTTGTTTTTAAATCTTCTGTGAATAATTTATCCACTGATATATCAACTAATTGTCGAGACCCTCCCCCTCCTGCCGATGATTGCGCTTGGGCTAATCGCGCCTGCGCTTGGGCTAATTGCGCTTGGAGTTCTGCTATCCGTTGTTGTTGCTGCTGCTGTATCGAAACACCCACATTTGCAATTGGGGATAGACCCACTCCGATCTCACCCAGTGGTGACCGTGGTGGTGTTGTGAGCACTGAACTAGTTGTCACATTAGCATTTGACTGCGGTGACTGCAGTGTTAAGCTGCTGCCAGCAACCATTCCACCAGGCGATGATGGTGTTAGCCCAGAACTAGTTGTCACATTAGCATTTCCTACCGGCGGCTGATTTAGCCGCTTCTCTCGATTTTTTCTTTCTTGCAGTTGCCTTATCTTCGCTTTTACCATCATCAGACTACCCTCCCAGGGGGTTGTCCTGTAGTAGTACTATTTATAACTTCTTCTAATGTATCTACCTCTTTATCAAAAGCATTCTTCACACTGCTTGCATCATAAGCTACTTTTATATCAGAACCTTCGAGAATTTGTTTATAATTTTCAAAATATTCATCATATTTATTTGTTACTGCTTCTAGAACTCCTAATTTTTCTTCCTTATCACTACCATCAACCTCTTTAGAATAGGTCTGAATAAGGATGGAAGCAAATGTTTGATAATAATTATCTGCGTTAATTGATGAATAAACATCTCTTACAGCATTAGAAAAACTTAATTTAATAGCCGCATTTTTATCATATATTACTCCTTGATTCACTATCAGGGCTCTCGTATTAGCCCATTTAAAAGAGTCTCTTATATTTTTTAATACCACTTCAATTTCATCTTTTCCACCATCATTTGCATCAACAAGTTTTAACCAACTTGCTTGAATACTATCTTTATCTAATTTAAACTTTTTCCTATGATTGTCATAACTAACTTCTTTTAAGATATATTTTTTAAAATCTTTATCAGCATCTTTTCGAATTATTTCGAATTCCTCCAATATAAAAATAACATGATCAGATTGCGAAAAACTCCTAAGAGCTAAAGAAGAAGAAGCTCCTGCAGCCTGCTGCTCATGCAGTTGCTGCTCAGGCAGTGCTGCAATATTAACAATCTCTGACAAAGACTGCTCTATACCATTCCTAGTGCAATAATCTCGATAACTAGCTTTTGAAACAAAATAATATGCATCATGCCCTTCATCACTAATAACAAATGTTTCAAGTAAGCTCTTTTGAATAAATTCTTCCATTTCGCCTAGCTGACTCTCAAAACACACTGTGAGTACCGTAAGCACGCTTTCATTCCCAGCTGAACCCATACTCAAAGCCGATATCTCATGCGGGTTAGGCGAATCAACAAACTCCCCCCCTTGACCATTTGGGTTAGGCGAACCTAAAACCTGCCGCTGCCTTGGAATAACTGGGCTAGACGAACCAGCAAGCATCCCCCCTTGGCCATTTGAGTTAGTCAACATACTAAAATTTGGCTGATG
>JABJMA010000031.1 GCA_018659605.1 Rickettsiales bacterium | reverse complement strand
AAATAGTCTTTAGTTAAATCATAACCTTGCTTAAGACAAAATTGATGAATCATAGGAAATTGCTCAACCACCTTGTTTTTAATTGGTGAGAAATCTAAATAAATTGGTTCCTTACCTTGCCCCGATTCAAAAAATATAGCTCTTGCAACAATATCTCGAGGCGCTAGCTCAGCATCTTTATGATATTTATGCATAAAGCTCTGATGCTTATGATTTAAAAGTTTAGCACCACTTCCTCTTGTTGCTTCTGAAATAAGAAATATTTTATTCTGATCATAGCAAAAGCCAGTAGGGTGAAATTGAATAAACTCCATATCTTTTAATCTGCATCCTGCCCTTGCAGCAAGTACAATACCATCGCCTGTTGAGATATCTGGATTAGAAGAAAATTGATAAATCGAAGCAACCCCACCAGTGGCTAAAATTGTTGCTCTTGAGTTAAATTGAAATTTTTGAATATCGTTAAAACCAATACAGCCAATAATTTGATTATTTTGCTTAATTAATTTGGTAATAAATGTTTCTGAAAAAATTGTTATATTATGGTTTTCTCTAACAAGCCTTATAAGGTTTTGCGTTATTTCATAACCTGTATAATCTTTATGATGAATAATACGTGATTCGCTATGAGCCGCCTCACGTGAGAATGCAAGTTGGTTTTGACTATCAGTATCAAACTTTACTCCATACTCAATTAACTCTCTGACCCTAGCCGGTCCTTCTTCCGTTAAAATCTTCACTGCTGTTTTTTTATTGTGAAAACAACCTGCTTTTAAAGTATCTTCATAATGTGCTTTGATTGAATCCTTAGGTAGCATTGCAGCAGCAATACCGCCTTGAGCATAGCGTGAAGAACTCTCATCAATTTTATCTTTTGAGATAATTGCAACAGTTCCAAAAGGCGATAATTTAAGCGCTAATGATAAACCAGCAATACCAGAACCAATAATTATAAAATCAAAAGTTAGCTTTTTGATATTATTTGATGCTAATTCTTTAAGCTTCAACTGCCTCTACACGAACAATTTCAGGGATGTAATGTTTAAGCATATTCTCAATGCCGCCTTTAAGTGTTTCAGTTGAACTTGGACAACCAGAGCAAGCTCCATGCATTTCAAGATAAACAACACCTTCCTCAAAATTATGAAAGATAATATCACCACCATCCATAGCAACTGCTGGCCTTACACGCTCTTCTAGTAATTCTTTAATTTGTTTAACTATCTCGCTATCATCCTCTTTAACATCATTTGAGATATTATTAGGTTTTTTATCGATAATTATATCCAAACCAGCAACTAAATGATCCATCACAGAAGCAATGATTTCTGGTTTTAAAACTTCCCATTCAATATCTTCCGCTTTGGTAATAGCAATAAAATCAGAACCAAAAAATATGCCTTGAATAGAATCGATTTGAAATAATTTCTGCGCAAGTGGTGAATTGCTTAAATCATCATCTGGAGCAAAAGCTGCAGTGCCTTTTTTCATAATTGGCATGCCAGCTGTGAATTTTAAAGTTGAAGGATTTGGGGTTTCAAAAGTCTGTATAAACATCTGGCTAAATTTATTTTTTGTTATTATTAGCCCATATTGCTCTAGTTAGCAAATAAAATATCAATCTTTAGATTTTCAATCTTGAGATTTTCAATCTTTAGATTTTAAAAAAAGTTATAAGGATCAACATCTAATTTAATTGCTGTAGTTGATTTTAACTTATGCTGTTCAAAAAACTCTTTTACTACCTGCTGGATATTCTTACCAATTTTATATTTGATTAAAATCCTATAGCGATATTTACCACGTAAAAAATAAAGTGGTGCTGGAATTGGGCCTAATATTTGGACATCCTTAAATCTAGGTAGATTAAAAGCAATGTAATTGGCGGTTTCTTTTGCCTCATTCTCATCATGATTTGCAATTATTATTGCTAGAAATTTACTATATGGAGGTAATTCAAAGCTCTTACGTTGGCTCTTTTCAAATTCAATTAAGCTCTTTGTATCGTAATTTTTAATGGCCTGAAGTAATGGATGCTTTGGTTCAAAGCTTTGAATAAATACCTCGCCAGGCTTGGATTCTCTTCCTGCTCTACCTGCAATTTGATTGAGCAATTGGTAGAGCTTCTCACTACATCTTAGATTGTTAATCTCATTGGAGTTTAAATCACCATCAATAACTGTAACATTTGTAAGCTCTGGAAAATGATGACCTTTAGCTATTATTTGAGTACCGATTATTATATCAATTTGCTTTTGCTGCATTTGATTAATTATCTGGATGAAATCTTTCTCACTAGTTTCAGCTGAGATTATCACTGATTTTTTATCTGGGAAAATCTTAACTACTTCTTCATGGATACGCTCTATACCAGGACCAAATGCAACTAAATCTGGATTGTGACATTTGATGCACTCTGTTGGAATAGGGATGTTATATTCACAATGATGACAATGTAACTTTTTGGTTTTTTTATGTTCAACTAGGTAAATTGAGCAATTTGGACATTCGAATTTATAACCACAACCATTACAGATCTTAATTGGGGCAAAACCACGTCTATTAAGATAAATCAATGATTGCTCGCCTTTATCTAATGCAGTTCTGATTGCCTTAATTGCAGGGTCTGAAATAAAATGATTAGGTTTTAGCTTATGCTGAGTCATATCAATGATATTGATTTTTGGCATAGCACTTGCTTTGAATCTAGTAGCTAAATCTATTTGATGATATTTGCCTAAATCTACATTCACAAGACTTTCAAGTGATGGTGTTGCTGATGCTAAAATAACTTCAGAATTTTCAAATTTTGCTCTTGCAACTGCCATATCACGAGCATGATAAATAACATTATCTTCTTGTTTATAGGAAGTATCATGCTCCTCATCTATGATTATAAGATCGAGCTTTTTAAATGGTAACATAAGGGCTGATCTTGTTCCTATTAGAAGTCTAATCTTACCTAAATTAACAGCATTTATTATTTTCTGCTTTGCATTTTTAGTAGTTAGTGAATGCCATACTGGAACATTAATATCAAAACGTAATTTGATTTTTTCATGTAATTGTTTGGTTAAAATAATCTCTGGAACTAAAATTACAATTTGTCCATCTGAGGATTCAAGTTTGGAGCGGATATATTCAAGGTAAATCTCAGTTTTACCTGATCCTGTAACGCCATTTAATAAACAAATATTGGTTTTCTTACTTTGAAATATTTGTTTTAATTCAGCAAGTGATCCAAGTTGAATATTGCTTAGCTCAGGTGGATGGAAGTTAAATTTTTGATCAGGATGTTGATATTTAATTTTGATCTTAGATTCATTTAAAAAACCAGCTTTTATTTGTTCTCTGACATATGGTTTGCCAAGGTCTAAGTCATTGATAATGCTAGTTAAGCTGGTGTTTTCTTTATTTTGTAAATAATCTAACAGTAATTGCCGTTTTGGCGTTAATTTTAGCTTGGTATTTGCTAGTGATATTTGACTTGTTTCATTCTCTAATAATGTAAAATGATTAATAACCATTTTATATGCCATGCCTTGTTTTGCTAGATTATAACGACTAAAAAATGCAAGAAAATCGATTAGTTTTTTTGAAATTCTATATTGTTCTAAATGTACTGAAATAGATTTGAGTTTTTTAAAATCAGAGCTGGTTTTCTTACCTAAAATTACCCCAAATAGTTTTTGTCTACCAAATTCAATTATCGCAATATCACCAATTTCTAAGTTTTGCTTATCTGATATATAGTCAAATGTCTTATCCATTGCCGTTGCTGGCATGATTTGATAGATCTGTTTTGGATTTTCTGACATTTTATGATTTTATAAATATCTCGCTTATAAACTTAATCTGCAAATTGCACCAATTTTTACAAAAAGCAAGTTTAGCAATATGGTTTGATATTAACCGTAAGGCTTTATGAGGTTGTTATAAAGATAAGCCTATGTTATAATTGTAGTAGATGTGTAAAAATTATGACTAGAGAGATAAGTAAAGATCTTAGCAAGACTGTTAAAACAGATTATTGGCTTTATGCTGAAGATATTAATATTATTATGCAGGCTTATGCTGCTGAAGCAAGATTCATCGAATATTCAGTCGATAGAGTAGACACTGATGATGTATTAATTGCTCCTGCGATTAATTCAGTTTCTGCACTTATCAGGAGAGGAATTGATACGCCTATAACAAGAGCTGAACAATTTACGTTTTTCTTTGGTTCTCGCTCTAATATCAAAGCTCGTATTCAAACTATTACTAGCGGCTTAACGGGTGCTGAAATGAAAACTTTGAGATGCAACACAGATGAGAATTATGCACGGCTAAGATTAGAGATTGATGCATTGGCAGCACTTAATACTATCGAAGCTTTAAATAAAGCAAAGAAGTATTTAACAGCTAAAATTAAAAACAGATTGAGCGGTGATAATTTGGATGCGCTTATCAATATAGATGATCAATATGCACTAAAATATAGGTCGGAAGATGAAAAAGAAGGATTTAGAGAAAATTGGCAAAAAGATTTTAATAATAATTTTGATAAAATATTAAAACTTGAAGCTGAACAAGATCAAATTCCTGATTCTGAATCACGTCTTGGAATTAGTTTAGATAGAGTTGATAAATTACAGGACGAAAAATTCCGTGTATGTTTTCCATATCAGGTAGATAATAGCCATTGGAATAGCTTAGTTTTTGATATTAGTAAGGATGATCAAAAATATAAATTTGAGGTAAGGCAAATTGATCCATATGGTGGCAAACGTTCTTTTGATAAAGATATGAGAGCGTCTTTAGAGTCCGTACTTAGTAATGGTTTAGCTCATTATCGACCTGATAGTGAAGCAGAGATAAGCTATCTAGATATAGCGGCTCCTAAATTACAAAGTGATGGTTCCTCATGTGGTTTTATTGCTGCTAAAACTATCTCTATGCTTGCGCCAAAGCAAAATAGAGATAAAGATTTTACGACGATTTGTATAGGTGATCAGTCTAGAGGCTATGCAGATAAAATTCAAACACATGGCAGAGTTACCCAACCATATGAAAGGGGCGCTAAAGATTTACGTTTAGCCCAGCTAAAAATGGTGGAAGACCAAAAGGTGAAATGTGAATATTATGAAGGGGAGGCTATATTTTATAATAGGTTTTTAAAAGCAGCATATAATGAAACCAATCAAAGCAAAATATCTAATGCGAAAGCAGATCCTTCAGGGTTAAGAAAAGCAGCATCGATAGCAAGTCCAAGAGAGAAAGTTCAAAAATTATCCGATACTAAACCGGAGGGTTATTTTCAAAACACAGATCTTTATGGTATCAGTAAAGAGGTAAAAGATGATGTTAGTACAAAGCTAAGAATTACAAAAACAGAGGAAAAATATAGTATAAAAGCTATCCAAGATAAAATTACTCAAAATATCCAGTCGGCAATAGATAAATGTGCTGAAGATGATAAATTATTTCTGCAAGAGCATTTAGGTCAAATACTGCATTTTGCACGAATTTATAATGGAGTTGGTAATGCAGGTTTGGCATCCTGGCAGCAACATTTTGGAAGCAGAGGTAGCACGCAATTAGCAGATGAGTCGTATTTTAATATAGCTAAGGAATTTTCTTTTAAATATCAGCAGATTGCAAAAACTGCAGGCTTTTATACAGGAAGAGAAGATGGTGATGAAGGCAAAAAATTAAAAATTACGGATGAAAAAGGCAATAAAATAGAAGTTGGTCATCGGCTAAAGCGAATCCCAGCAGAAATGGCTCAAGGTATTTCTGATCAGATTAAGTCTAACTTAGATGAGTCAATAGCCAGATAATAACCAAACTCTAATCTTAGAATTGCAGATTAGGTAAATGAGTTTGGTAGTTAACTTTTATTTCAATAGATTCTATCATCATGCCTGTAATATTGTTTTGCGTTACTTTTTCATTAGTGAAGATTTGAGAACTTGCGTCTCTATAAATATATCTTTATGACTTACTATCAGAATTACCTAATATTCATATATGGCACAAAAAATCATTATTTATGGACCGACCTGTTCTGGTAAGACAAATCTGGCCGATATTATAGCAAAAGAGTTAGATGCTATAATTATTAATAGTGACTCTATGCAGCTATATTCTGAAATTCCAATTATTTCAGCCCAACCAGATAAATATAGCTCTCATCATAAATTATTTGCCTTTTTAAAAGGGGATCAAAATTTCTCAGTTGCAGATTGGCGCGATAAAGCCGAAATATTAATTGATCAATATAGTTTAAAAGGGCGTAATATTGTTATTGTAGGAGGGACAGGGCTATATCTAAAAGCATTATTATCTGGTTTTAAACAATTACCTAGCAATACAGAAAAACAGCGTGATGAAATTGATAATTTAATAAAGGATAAAAGCGTTGGTTATTTATATGATAAGATTATTAAGCAGGATTCAGCTTATAAGAATATTCTGTTAGCAAATGACTTGCAGCGAGTAAGAAGAGTTTATGGTTTATTATTCATGCATAATATTAGCTATCAGAAATATAAAAACTTACCTAATATTAGTAAATATAGTGAATCAGAATTCCTAAAAATATATATCAAGCCTGAGCGTGAAGATTTATATGATAAGATTAATCAAAGAGTAGATGCAATGATGCAGCTTGGAGCTAAAGGAGAGGTTGAAAAATTTCTGCAAAATAACTACCCAATTAATGGTAATATCTATAAAGCAATTGGCATTAGAGAAATAAATCAAATTATGGGTAAATCTCTTGATGAATCTGAAGCATTAGAGTTAATGAAAAAAAACACTAGAAACTATGCTAAAAGACAAATAACATTCTTTAATCACCAAATAAAATCTGATATGGTTCTGACTAGCCATACTGATTTTCAAGTTAATCTTTTAGAGAAGACAAATGTTTAAGATTATATTTAATATGATAATCATCACAATTATCATTATTTTTGCGTTATTTAATCAGGATGATATGGTGCTGAATTTTTTCAATATGTATGAGATAATATTACCCAAGTTTTTTGTTGTTACATCTACATTTGTAGCTGGTTTTCTTATGGCTGTTATGGCCTTTAGTATAAAATTATTTAGTCTAAAAATGAGGCTAAAGAACCTTGCCAATAAATATAAATCAGCTCAATTAAAGCTTAATAATGCTGGTTTAAATCAGGTAACAGCAAAGCAGCAATTTCTAAGAATATTTAAGTTCAATGGTAGATAAACCGCTAAACATTAAAATTTGTGGAATCAAAGATATTAAAACCGCGAAGTTAATTGAAGATTTAGGCGCTAATTTTATAGGATTTGTTTGTTATAAAAAATCACCTAGAAATATTTCACTAAAACAATATTGCGATATTTCTTCTGCTCTGGGCTCTAGAATAAATAAAGTTATAGTAGCGGTCGAACCATCAGATGAATTTATCGAGGAGCTGATAACAACAGCCCGGCCAGATTACCTTCAGATTCATGGCCATATAACTATAGATAGAATAAATCATATTAAAGCCAAATATAAGCTAAATCTGATAATAGCTTTATCTTATCTATCATTGCAGCAAGATTTAATTAATGAGCTTGAGCAGGTTTCAGATTATATTCTGATCGATAGTGCTAGTCAATCTGGGAATGGTGAGTATGGAGGTAGTGGATTAAAATTTAATTGGACAAAACTTACTAAATTTAAATTTAATAAGCCTTATTTTTTATCTGGTGGTTTAAATATTACTAATATAAAAAAGGCCCTAGATTTAACTTTATGTAACTATGTGGATTTATCCTCAGCTCTAGAGTCTGAGAAAGGAGTTAAATCACCAAAAAAGATAACAGAATTTTTCAATTATTTAAGGGCTAATGAGTATTTATAGCAAACCAGACCAGCAAGGATATTTTGGTGAATATGGTGGGAAGTTCTTACCAGAGACATTAATGCCACAAATTATAGAGGTTGAGCAAAATTTTACTAAGGCAAAATCTGATCTAGAATTTCTAGCGACTCTATTAGATTATCATAAGTTTTATACTGGGCGTCCCTCACCATTATATTATGCTGAGAACCTTACTAAACATTTAGGTGGAGCAAAAATATATTTAAAGAGGGATGAGTTAAATCATACCGGATCTCATAAAATCAATAATGCTATAGGCCAAGGCTTACTAGCAAAATATATGGGCAAAACCCGTATCATTGCCGAGACTGGTGCTGGCCAACATGGAGTCGCAACAGCTACAATCTGTGCTAAGCTGGGATTAAAAGCCGTGGTTTATATGGGAGCAAAAGATTACGAAAGACAAAAGCCAAATGTTTTTCGCATGAGGTTGCTAGGTGCTGAAGTTATAAAAGTAGAGTCAGGATCTAAAACCTTAAAATCAGCCATGAATGAAGCTATGCGTGATTGGGTTTCAAATATTCAGGATAGTTATTATTTAATAGGTACCGCTGCAGGGCCACATCCATATCCTGAGATTGTACGATATTTTCAATCAATAATTGGTATTGAGGCAAAGCAGCAAATATTAGAATTAGAAGATAAATTACCTGCGGCTATTCTGGCAGTGATTGGTGGTGGTTCAAATGCAATAGGGCTATTTCATGAATTTATTGATGATAGTAAAGTAAAGTTAATCGGAGTTGAAGCAGCTGGAAAGGGTCTAAAAACCGGTGATCATGCAGCAGCCTTATGTAAAGGTGAAGCTGGTATATTACATGGTAATAAATCTTATTATTTACAAGATGATGATGGCCAGATAAGCGAAACATATTCTATCTCAGCTGGTTTGGATTATCCGGGTGTTGGTCCAGAACATTCTTATTTAAAAGATATTAAACGTGCAGAATATGTCGCTGTAACTGATAAAGAGGCATTGGAGGCATTTCAGCTATTATGTAAATTAGAAGGGATAATCCCGGCTCTTGAACCATCTCATGCAATTGCGCATCTTGTTAAGATTGCTAAAAAATTTAAGAAAACTGAAAATATAATTGTCAATTTATGTGGTCGGGGTGATAAGGATATTTTTACCGTAGCGGAGCATTTGAATATAGAGATATTATGACCAATAAAATTGCACAAACATTTGCTAAGATAAAAAGTGAGAAAAGAGCTGGTCTAGTTTCCTTTATTATGGCCGCTGATCCTGATTTAGAATCAACAATAAACATTATTGATAACTTAGTTACATCTGGCACTGACATTCTAGAAATAGGTATGCCATTTTCGGACCCTGTTGCAGATGGCGTTGTTATTCAGGAATCTGGTAAGAGAGCTTTAAAAACAGGTGTAACATTAAATCAGATATTAAAGTTAGTTGTAAAACTCCGTAATAAATATTCAGAATTGCCCATTATTTTAATGGGATATTTTAATCCCATACATAAGTTTGGGGTTGAGAAATTTTGTAAAGAGGCGGAGAAAGTTGGAGTTACAGGGATAATAATTGTTGATCTGCCGATGGAAGAGCGCTTGCCATATGATCATATATTTAGCAAATATAACATTAATTTTATAAATTTATTAAGTCCAAATACTAATGAGGATAGGCTTAAAGAGATCGTTAAAGATGCAAAAGGCTTCGTATATTATGTATCGGTTAATGCAACAACAGGATCGCAAGAGCCAGTGGTGTCAGAGATAAAAGCGAAGCTTAAAATTATTCGCAAATATACCGAATTGCCAATAGCGGTTGGCTTTGGTATTAAAAATAAAAAACAGGCTGCAGCAATAGCAAAATTTGCAGATTTTATTGTTGTAGGGTCTCAATATATTAAGATTCTACAAGATGAAGATAATAATTCTTATTTGAATCTGCGTAATTTTAACCAAGAGTTAAAGAAATCTTTATAGCAGTCAAACCTATATTAGTTTAAAATTAGAGCTTTAATAATTGTTATTAGATAACTCTAATTTGTTTGCTCGATAGGAGTGCAATCTTGCTTTGCTTGGCTGACATCTAGTCCAAATTCATCATGTAATGTCTGTACTGCAATTTTAGTAGATTCTAGATCAATTAAAAATGAAATTTTAATTTCAGATGTTGTGATTGCTAGAATATTAACATTATTATCTGCCAGCACCTGAAATGCCTTATATGCTATACCAGAATGAGTTTTCATACCAACGCCAATGACTGATACTTTACTAACATTGCTTGTTGCTATTAAGTTGCCAAAGTCAATATTACCATTTTGTTTAGCTTCGTTCAAAAGTAATTGCGCTTTCGATAATTCATTTTCATCAAGAGTAAAAGTTAAATTTGTAACTTTTCCATCTAATGAAATATTTTGAATAATCATATCAACATTTATATTACTATGTGAAAGTGGTCTAAATATTGCTGAAGAAACTCCAGGAATATTGGGAACATTTTCTAAGGTAATTCTTGCCTCTTTATCACAGTGAGTAACTGCTGTAATTAATCTTCTTTCCATAATTTTATCATCATCAACTAATATAGTACCTTCTTTTTCTTCAAACGCTGAGAGAACTCTAACCGTTATGTTATGCTTCATTGCCATCTCAATTGAACGAGTTTGCAATATTTTTGCGCCCAAAGAGGCCATTTCAATAGTCTCTTCATAACCTACATATTTTAATTTTCTAGCCTTAGGTGTAAGGCGAGGATCTGCAGTGTAAATACCGTCTACATCTGTGTAGATATCACAGCTATCAGCATTTATGCTCGCTGCAATAGCAACAGCTGAAGTATCAGACCCACCACGACCAAGGGTAGATATTCTATTATCTTCTGTCATGCCTTGGAATCCAGCAATAACAAGTACAAAACCATCATCTAGAAAGCTTTTTAAATACTCGCCATCAATTTGCTGTATTCTAGCCTTTGAATGTGATTTGTCAGTTTGTATCTTTGCTTGCCACCCAAGAAATGAGCGTGCTTTAACTCCAAGTGAGTTTAGCTCTAATGCTAATAATCCAGAGGTAACTTGCTCACCTGATGCAAGAATTGTATCATATTCTTGCAGCTCGTTTTCGCTATGTAAGTTTGAAATTTGCTTAGTGTAATCGACTAATTGTGATGTAATACCGGACATGGCAGAAACTACAACAGCAATTTGGTTACCATTGTCATATTCTTTTTTAACTATTTGAGCCACAGCTTTGATCCGTTCAATATTAGCAACAGAGGTGCCGCCAAACTTTTGTACTATTACTGTCATAAAACTAATTTAATGATTTCGTTTTCAAAATTATCCTTTAATTATATATATTAAATATAAAACTGCTAATATTAAGACTATTTTTTACAATGAATCAAGATCTTTGCCAAAAATTTAAAAAAACCTTAGGTAGATTTGCTACTGGGGTTACTGTTGCAACAACTAAATATGAGGGTATTCATTATGGTGTGACCATTAATTCTTTTACT
This sequence comes from Rickettsiales bacterium, assembly GCA_018659605.1. Classification (GTDB taxonomy): domain Bacteria; phylum Pseudomonadota; class Alphaproteobacteria; order Rickettsiales; family JABIRX01; genus JADHOX01. The sequence goes on along the minus strand of JABJMA010000031.1, from coordinate 27,623 downwards.
TCCTTGTCTTTAACTCCTGCCCTTATCCTATTCAACCTTGGTGAGTCATCGCATTCAAGTACAGCTTTTCTTAATAGTGAATATTTCAATATTAATATCTTGTCTAAAAACCAAAAAGATTTGGCAAATCATTTCGCTAAAAGTCATAATGATAAATTTTCTGATATTGATTATATTGAGGATGATAAGGGGAATTCATATTTTGATGATAATTTAGCATTGATATCTTGTAAATTACATAGCTCGCACAAAATAGGCGATCATCATATTATTATTGGCGAGGTATATCACATGGATAATGATGATTCAAAAGAGCCTCTTATTTATTATAATTCTCAATTTTCTTAATAATTGGATGAATAAAACAACATCAGTTGATTATGCAGAAGTTGAGAAGTTTGAGAAAATAGCTGATCAATGGTGGAGTAGTAGTGGTAAGTTTGCAATATTGCACAAATTTAATCTATGCAGGGTCCCCTATATAAAGGCTAAAATCATTGAAAATTTTAATTTAAAAACCAATAACTCCTTTGAGGGGATTTCTGTTTTAGATGTTGGTTGTGGAGGTGGTTTATTAGCGGAGCCTATGGCGAAACTCAATGCCGATGTAACTGCAATTGATGCATCTTTGAAGAATATAAAAATTGCTCAATTACATGCTGAAAAGCAAAATCTTAAAATTAATTATAAGCAATCCCTTATTGAGGATATGCCAGAAACAAACAAGTTTAAGGTAATCCTAGTTATGGAGGTTATTGAGCATGTAGATAATCCAGAGGAGTTCCTTATAAATTGTAGCAAGCTATTATCTGATGGAGGCATAATGTTTGTTGCGACTATTAATAGGACTATGAAATCATTACTTCTGGCAAAAATGGCAGCTGAATATATATTGCAATGGTTACCTCGTGGCGCACATAAATGGCAGAAATTTCTAAAGCCATCTGAGATTGTTAGATTCCTTGCCAAGCAAAATAAAATTCAGCATCTTGATCTTATCGGTGCAAAATATAATATATTTAATGATAGCTGGTCAGAGTCAAAGGATGTTTCGCAAAATTATATTTTATTATTTAAAAAGACGTAGGGACAGAGTGTCGCAGCTGTTTTTTTAATTGTTACTCGATCGGTAACCTGGCGTATGAATATTCGTCCCTATGGAAAAAAACAAGCTAACTGACTCTCTTTCTAGTCTAAATCTTGTAAATTATGTGATAAATTAGTTGACTTATCTTCTGTCAGTTTTATAAAGCGAAATATGAAAAATGTAGTACATATTTCGCTCGTCAGTTTCGCAACTTTTGTTACTCTTAGTAGTAATGCACTTTCTTTTAACCCCACTGAATGTAAACATGATATAGATAAATTATCATGCGCACAATATGTTAGCAATTATGATGGTGACAGTTTGGTATTTAATATCCTTGATGCACACCCCTTGCTTGGCAGCAAGTTGAAGTTTGAGCTATCTGAAGTCAAAACAGCTAAAATTAGAGCTAAGGATAAATGTGAGAAAGCCAAAGCTAAGAAGGCTAAGAAGTTAGTATCGAATATAGTTAAATCATCCTCACGGATTGATTTAGTTAATATCGAGAAAACTAAGTCTGGAAGGTTAAAGGGTGATGTCTTGGTGGATCAGCAATCATTAAGTGATAAATTGCTAAAAGAAAATTTAGCAATTGCTGTAGGAACAAAGAAACATAATTGGTGTAAATAAAAAAAGCAGGCTAAAAGCCTGCTTTTTATTATTCTGTATAAACAAAGTTGTGTTGGAAATTAACTAACAACAGCTTCTTTGAATTTTTTACCAGCTCTAAATTTAGGCAAATTAGCTGCCTTAATTTGAATCTTTTCACCAGTTTGAGGGTTACGTCCTTCTGTAGCTTTTCTATAAGCTTTATAAAAGGTTCCAAAACCGATTAAGGTTACTTGTTCGCCTTCAGAAACGATACCTTGTACATTCTCAATAAAAGATTTGATGAAATCGTTAACTTTTTGTTGGCTTTCCCCAGTTTGTACTGAGATCTTCTTGATCAATTGTGCTTTACTCATAGCTATATCCAAAAATTAATGTTACTAACTGTAGTTTAGAGGATTATAATAGTTTTTTTATTTATCAAGTAGTTTAGTTGAGAAAATACGCATAAATGTGCAGTTTTTAGCCTCTATCAACTCTTACGTGAATATTTTTTACGTTTTTATCGATATCCTTTAGTAAGACCGGGTGTTTTTTTACGCAGGATAGTTTTATTTTATGATCTTTATACATGATTTCGAAGCTTAAATTTGCTGAAACACTAGATTTCTTAGATAGAAATTTGGTAAAATGATCTAATTCAAAGCTCTGATCTAATAAAATTTGAAGATCTATTTGTAGATTATGAACATATTGTTCTAGTAATATTATTTGTTTAACAGATATTCTATAGCCAGACTCGTCTTTAAATAATGAGGCGCTAATAAATATCCTTGTGCCATTTACAAATAGGTTTCGGGCATTCTCAATAATATCTCCATCAAAAATTGACACCTCAAATATTCCTGATGAATCAGATAGTGTCATTGTGACAAATCGTCCATTTTTGCCAGATCGTTGTTTATAATTAATAACTACTCCCATAAGGCTTATTTTATGCTCACCAATATCAAAGCTAGTATTAACATCATATGATTTTATTATGCTGGTATTGTTATAGAGATATTCATATGATTCTATCGGGTGAGAGGTAAGGTAGAATCCTAGGCCTGTAAACTCCATATCAAGTAAGTTGGACTGAAGTGACTCCGGAACGTGCTTTAGATCTGGTTTTAATGAATTGTGATTATCTGCTGTTGCAAATAACGATGATTGGTTGCTTTCAATATCATTTTTATAACTTGCTGCATATTTGAGTAGTAAATCTATGTTGTGAGCGAGTAATGATCTGTTCGGTGCTATTTCATCTAGGCTTCCAGAATTTATTAAATTCTCCAAACTTTTTTTATTAATGATATAAGCTGTTTTCTCCAGAAAGTCGTAAATATCTGTAAAATTACCTTTTTCATCTCTTATTGAGATCAGCTCTTCCATAGCCTTTAAGCCTACAGATTTAATCGCTGATAATGCATATTCTATAACTTTATTATCTTCTCTATAGCTTAGCTTGAATAAGCTAGATGAGTTGTTAATAGAGGGTGGTAGGATTTTTATATCCATTCTTTTTATTTCCTGAACAAAATAATTCAGTTTGTCTGTGTCATGAATATCCATATTCAAAGTGGCTATCATAAACTCTACAGGGTAATGGGCCTTGCAGTAAGCGGTTTGATAGCCTATCATTGCGTAAGCTGCTGCATGTGACTTATTAAATCCGTAACCAGCAAATTTGGCTACTAAGTCAAAAATTTCGGAGGCTTGTGTTTCGATAATTTTATTTTCTTTAGCACCCTGTATAAAAATATTTCTTTGGGCATCCATCTCAGCTTTGATTTTCTTTCCCATAGCTCTTCTGAGTAAATCAGCATCCCCAAGAGAATATCCAGCTAATATTTGGGCTATTTGCATTACTTGTTCTTGGTAAATAATTACTCCAAAAGTTTCTTTTAGACATTCTTCAAGTAGAGGGTGGGGATATTCAACAGGCTCTAAATTATGTTTTCTAGCAATGTAGCTTGGTATATTATCCATAGGTCCCGGCCTATATAGGGAAATTAAAGCGATAATATCTTCAATTGTATCAGGTCTTAATTTTTTTAAGCAGTCGCGCATTCCTGCACTTTCAAGCTGAAATATACCAACGGCATTACCACTACTAAGTAATTCAAAGGTCTTTTTGTCGGCAATATTGATTGTGTCAATATTAATATCAATTGATTGGGCTCTTAGTATTTCTAGAGTTTTGTCTATAGTAGTAAGAGTTTTGAGACCCAGAAAGTCAAATTTTACTAATCCAGCTTTTTCTGTATATTTCATTGAATATTGTACAACTGGCATTTCTGATCTAGGGTCTCTATATAAAGGAATAACTTTTGTTAAATCGCTTTCGCCAATCACAATTCCAGCTGCATGTGTTGATACATGGCGATTTAACCCTTCTAATTGCAAGGAGATATCTATTAATTTTCTTATCTCAGGATCTTGTTCTCTTGCCGATCTAAGATTACGATCCATAGAAACTGCTTGTCCAAGTGTAACCGGGTTAACAGGGTTAAAAGGAATCATCTTGCATATATCATCTACTCTTTTATAGGGCATTTGTAGAACTCTTCCTACATCCTTTAATACTGCTTTAGCTTGTAACTTTCCAAAAGTAATGATGCTAGCGACTTTTTCTTGTCCATATTTCTGACAAACATATTTGATTACTCGGTCACGCTTTTCCTGGCAGAAATCTATGTCAAAATCTGGCATTGAAACACGTTCCGGATTTAAGAATCTTTCAAATAACAATCCAAATCTAAGAGGGTCTAGACCGGTGATACTTAATGACCATGCTACTATTGAACCGGCTCCGGAACCTCTACCTGGACCCACTGGTACATTATTATCTTTGCACCATTTGACAAAGTCCGATACAATGAGGAAGTAACCGGGAAATCCCATTTTATTGATTATGCTTAATTCGTAATCTAGTCTTTTATAATACTCCTCTATCTTTGTTGAGCTAAATTCTTGATATTCAGGAGAGGATAAGTGGGTTTTTAATCCAGAGGTAGCCTGCTCTTTGAGCTCGTCAGTTTCATTTCTACCTTCTGCGCATTCAGAATGTGGTAGCATAGGGTCTTTTTGTGTAGGAAAAAAAGAGCAGCGTTTTGCAATTAGGCTAGTGTTTTCTATCGCTTCTGGTAGATCTGCAAATAATCTACACATCTCCTTATTTGATTTAAAATATACTGACTGAGGAGGTTTGATTCTTTTTTCGTCAGATTCATATTGATTGTTAACAATGCAGCCTAATATATCATAGGCCTGATATTGAGTTTTGTGAGCGAAGCTAACATTATTTGTAGCTACAATAGGGATGTTTTTATCTAATGCGGTTTTAAGCAGGGTATTCTCAATTGCAATTTCATTTTTGTCGCCAAGTCGCTGAAGTTCAATATATAATCGGTCATTAAAAATATTAACATACTGATCGATTAGATCTTGAGCATCTTTTTCAACTCCATCTAAAAGTAAATCATAGATAAAACTCTCTTTTGCAGCAATGAGGCAGATTAATCCATCTGAATATTGTTCTATATCATTAAAAGTAATGCAGGATTGGTCGGCTCTAGTATGATATAAGCTAGTAAGTTGCAAAAGATTTTTAAACCCCGTCTCATTCTGGCAAATTAGTAAGATTTTATCATGCTTATGATCTTTGTTGGGAAGCAATACATCTAAGCATAAAGCTATTATGGGTTGGATACCGTAATCTTGGGCGTGAAGTGAAAACTCTAGGCAGCCAAATAGATTATTTCTATCAGACAATACAATGGCCGGCAAAGAATTATTTTGGGCTAGGCTAATGATTTGAGAAATACTTAATGTGCTTTGTCCAAGTGAATAACTACTTTTGATACGTAGATGTATAAAATTTTGACTTTGCATTAGTTGTTTTAAAATAAGATCCGTCTTATAGCTTCTTCTTCGGCGAAGATTATGTTCAGCCAATTTTATCATTTTTATTTGGCTATAGTCAATTTTATATTCAAAATAATAGTTGCAATAGTTGCCTTATTATGCAGAAATATAATATTGTGTAAATAATTTAGGCTTTAGATTTCTATGAAAAAATTGTCTATCCCTTGCTCTTTTGGGGCTCAGAATCATCCTGTTGATTTTTATGTTGGTCAACCAAGGGGTGATAAGCACCCTATACAAAGTCAATCAAACTGGTTGTCTAGCGCACGAGGGGGCTCTGTCCCAGGTAATGTTATGCAGAGTTTAGAGAAGCTACATGACTTATCAAAGACTAACAGAGTTGATTTTGGGGAGCTATGCGAATATGCTATTAATACAGCGGATAGCTCAGCCAGTATAGACGATAAGAGTAAGCGGGCTAAATCTAGTCCACAGCAATCCCTAGAATCAGTGCCTCAGGATACTCAGGCACCAGCACCGGTAAAAGACGAGTCTCCAGTAATAGAGCCGGTGCCTCAGGCTACTCAGGCGCCAGCACCAGTAAAAGACGAGTCTCCAGTAATAGAGTCGGTGCCTCAGGCTGCACAGGCATCAGCGCCGGTAATAGAGCCAGTGCCTCAGGCTACTCAGGCACCAGCGCCGGTAATAGAGCCAGTGCCTCAGGCTACTCAGGCACCAGCGCCGGTAATAGAGCCAGTGCCTCAGGCTACTCAGGCACCAGCGCCAGCAAAAGAAGAATCATCTTTGGGCAAGGATGGATTACAGAGCTCAAGCTACTCGTTAACAAAAGAGCAAGAGCCCGGCTCTGAGTCTAAAAAAGCTACAGGCAAGAAGGCAGGTTCTGAATCCTCTCTCACAGATCAGGATATTGATGATTTTTTAAATAGTTAAAATTTGCTAGACTTTTCTAAATAGAGGGGTTAGTCTCTACTGATTTAACAGGGATTTAAGTATTTATTTGCAATGTTTGGTAGAGCTCTACGTTTTTTTTCTTCTGATGATATAGCTATTGATTTGGGAACCGCTAATACGCTAGTATATGTAAAAGGTAAGGGAATAGTATTAAATGAACCTTCTGTTGTGGCCAAGATTCATGATAGTGGTGAGATGGTATTTGGTCATGAGGCCAAGCTAATGCTTGGTAAGACGCCAGCTAAGATTGATGCAAGGCGTCCGTTGAAGGATGGCGTAATAGCTGACTTCAAATTTACCGAAGAAATGATAAAACATTTTATTACTACAGTTAATAATTACCGTACTATTAGAAGTCCTATGGTTATTATCTGTGTCCCATCTGGATCTACTCCTGTTGACAGGCGCGCTATTCAAGAGGCTGCAGAAAATGCTGGTGGAAATCCTGTTTATTTAATTGAGGAGCCAATGGCTGCTGCAATAGGTGCTGGCTTGCCTGTAACTGAGCCAAATGGGTCGATGGTAATTGATATCGGTGGTGGAACTACTGAAATTGCTGTTGTGTCATTAGGTGGTATCGTTTATTCTAGGTCTATTCGTGTTGGTGGTGATAAAATGGATGAGGCTATTATTTCATATGTGCGTAGAAATCATAATTTATTAATAGGTGAAACTACTGCGGAAAAGATTAAAAAAACAATTGGTATTGCCATGAAGCCAAATGATAATAAAGGCAAGGTGATGGAGATAAAAGGGCGAGATCTCATAAATGGTGTTCCAAAGGAAATGGTATTAAGTGAGTATGATATTGCTGAGGCCCTAGTTGAGCCAGTCTCTCAAATAGTTGAAGCAGCTAAGGCTGCGTTAGAGTCCACGCCTCCTGAATTATCATCTGATATTGTTGACCAAGGTATTGTTTTGACGGGAGGAGGAGCTTTGTTGAAGAATCTCTCATGCGTTCTTAAGGACGCTACAGGGCTTCCTGTTTTTGTTGCAGAGAATGCATTATCATGCGTTGTAAATGGAACAGGCAAGGTTTTGGAGAATCACGGGAAGTATAAGCATGTTCTATTTCGACAAGATTAAATAATATGTGATGTTTTATAATTTAACCAATATCTTTTGTTGTTAGATTATGCATAAGCATCGTTTTATTAAGTCAGACTCTACCTCTACTCTATTTTCTTACGTTACCTCCTGTTATAAATCTGAGCTGTTTTTATTGCTATCGTTACTACTTTTCTTCACAGCACGTTCAAGTACTGGGCTGGATCACTCATTAAAATTAGCTTCCTTAAAAGTGCTTAGCCCTTCGATGATGGTGCTTGACTCTCCTTTTTCTTTGTACCAATCAATGCAATCCGGTGTAAAAAATATTTATAATGTATCTAAGTTAAATGATCGCTTGATGAAAGAGAATGAAAATTTGCGTAAATATTTGGTATATCTTGAAAAAGACTCCCAGGAAAATATAGCATTAAAAGAGTTGTTAAACTTTAATAAAGCTGAATATGATTATACTTCAGCAAGAATCTTTTTGAATTCGGCCTTTTCTTATAACTCATTAGCAATATTGAATATTGGTAGTAATAACAATGTTCTAGGGAATCAGGTTGTTATCTCTGGTAAGGGTTTGGTAGGCAGAGTGTATAAAGTGTTTAATGAGAATGCTCAGGTTGTTTTGTATAACGACCCCAACTCACGCATTTCAGTATATAGTAGTAAATCTAGAGAGCGGGCAATTATGTATGGTGATTATAATAATTTGCCTTATTTAGAATATCTAAAGAAAAACCACTCTTTGGAGGTTGGGGAGGTTATGTATACTTCTGGTGATGGTGGAGTCTTTTTTCCTGACATACCAGTTGGAATAGTGGTAAAGTTGGGTAGTCAATACCTTGTTCAGCCATTTGTTTCGTTACAACGACTTGATTTCGTCTCTGTTATTACAAAAAAGCTTTTATAAAATTATATTGACTTTGGCTTGTTTATTTCTATAGCTAGTGCCTGCTAAAATCACGTTATCTAGTACTAATCAAATGCTTTTAAGTGTGTTGGTTATAAGGTTTGGTAAATATTGTGTTTTTTTGCCCAGGTAGCTCAGTTGGTAGAGCAAAGGACTGAAAATCCTTGTGTCGGCGGTTCGAATCCGTCCCTGGGCACCATCTATTTGATATTTTAATTATGATAGAGGTTAGGAATATATTTTAACTATGATAAACTTATTGGTTAATACAACAACTCCATATCCTACAATATATAGTGATCATCAAGGAGAGTATTCAAGTTACAAGTCGGATGATTATAACTCACATTCACAAAATCTAATCCCATTGATTGAAAAGTTCCTTAAGGATTATAATGTAGGAATGGAAGTAATTGATAATATTTTTATTATCACTGGGCCAGGTAGTTATACTGGAATAAGAGTTGGTATATCTTTGGTGCTTGGTCTCAAAATATCTTTGAATATAAATATTATACCAATCACTTTATTTGATGCGTATTTTGTGCAGTATAAGAATATGTCTTTTGGACAGGTACTGATCCTTGTAGATAGTAAGAAAAATGGAGAATATTATTATAGAAATATCGTGCCCTGCAATAATGTTGATAATATCGGCGTAGCATCATTGGAGAGTATATCAGGCTTGGTTCAAGATAATGGAGTGATTTGCGGAGAGTTTAATCAAGAAAGGGTGGAGGAGTATTTCGGTTGCAAAGGCGTAAAGTCTCTTAATAGTAATTTTGTATCAGAGGTGGTATTTAGGGAGTGCTCTTATTTACAAGGGTTAGGTATAGCTTTAGAAGCTTTTTATCTAAAAAAAACTATATTTACTGTAAAATAGCATTGCACAAAATAAACTTCTATATATCATAATCAATAGTAATATTCTTATCCTAATTTCGACATAATGGTAACAAAAAATAAGAAGAAAGTAAAGAGTAAGTCAGGAAGCCATAATTGGTATACTGATAGGTATAGCATAGCTATATACCAAAGAAATTTTTTGATGCTTTTTTTGTTGGCTACAGTGTTTGTTATGTTTATGGGGGTGGTTTATATTAACCTCATTAGCCAGAAAAAAACTGTAGATCCTTTTGTGGTAGAGATTGAGCAGAAGTCAGGTATTCCTACAGTAGTAGATCAGAAAACCAAGGCGGAATACACCTCTAAAGAGGCGGTAAATAATTTTTTTATATATAAATATGTAAGAGCTCGAGAGAATTATGATTTTCGAGATTATGTATATAATTACTTTACTGTTGTCAGGGTGCTTTCATCAGGAGGCGTCTTTAAAGGTTTTTACAAGCAAACAAATAAAAGAAATGCCGATAGCCCTATTAATATGTTTGGTAGGAAGACTACAATAAAGGCAAAAATTAAATCTGTTATAGATATTACAAATAAGGCTGATAGAGCCAAATCTTTAGCCACGAAGCAAGTTAGATTACTTATTCAGCACATTCAGCAAAATCGCCTTGTAAAAGAAGAGCATAAGGTTATTATCATGAAGTATAGATTCGTTAATTTGAATCTAGAATTTGAAGAGCGCTTAGTAAATCCGTTGGGTTTTCAGGTAACATTTTATAAAATTAATGATGAGTTTAATATTAAATAGATTTTTTCTATATCTAAGCTTTTGGTTGTTTGCATTTTCCTCATATGGTTATGTGCCTGTTTCAACTGATTCACGGATTAAGACTTTGATATATAGTCCAAGTGAGATTTTTTATCTAACATTTCATTATAACTATCAGTCATATATCGAGTTTCCTGAGGATGAGAATATTAATATTATAACATTAGGAGACCGCTATTCATGGAATGTAAAGAAAGTAGGGAGAAGACTATTTATCAAGCCGTATCAAATAGGTGTTTCAACAAATATGACGATCATAACAGATAAGCATCAATATCATTTTGAAATTTTTTCAAGTAGTAAGAAGTCAGAATATGCAGATCCTAAATTAGCTTTTGTAGTTAAATTCTTTTACCCTGATTCAGTCTATGATTATATGAATTCAGTAAAAATTCGTAAACCGATTAAAGTTGTAGATACAAAGCAACCTAAAAAAGAAGTTGTCTCATCTATTATAGCTGCTCCAGTTGAGATTGAGGCAATAGTTACTCCTGAGGTAGAGCTATTAGTTACTCCTGAGGTTGAGCCAGTCCAAAATATCGAAGAGGTCATAGAACTAAGTACTGAGAGCTTGCCTAAAAACTATAAATATAGTATGGTAGGAGATCAGAACAGTCCTATTAAACCATTCATGGTATATGACGATGGTGTAAATACTTATTTTGTTTTTGATTCAAATATTCTGCCAGATATATTTGTGGTGAATCAAGATGGAATGGAGATTATAGCTGATTATAGAATAATAGATAACCAAGTGGTAATTAATAATACATCTTGGCAATATTCGCTTCGTAATAATAAAGAAGTGGTATGTATATTTAATGATAATATAACAGGGGTAACTTACTAAAGTGTCTGAAGATTTGACCAATATAGATGATGCCAATTTTGGTGATGAGGATTATACTACAGCTATAGATGATTCTAAAACTGAGGTTGGCTCTGCAAAGAGTAGCAAGGCTGTACGAATTGTTCTACTTGTTATAGTAGCAGCGATAGCAGGATTTTTTTTCTATTCAAAGTCAGGTGATGTCATAGAGGAGCCTGTTAAGGAGAAAAAAGTCGATAAAGATGGAAAGGAAATAAAGGTAAATGTAGCGAAGCCTCCGAAAGAATCATTAGCCCCAATAGTAGAGGCATTAGATCCTGATATTAGCGAAAGTAATGCAGCAGTGGATGTTCCTGATATTGATATTCCTAAGTTACCACCTATGGATAATATTAAGATTGATCTACCAAAAACAGAAGCCATTATTCCTGAGTTTAAGGCACCAGATATAAATGTTGCTCAAATTGGTAATAAAGATACAGCTAGTATAACTCCTAATAAGCAACAAGCTGGAGATCAAACTAAGCAAAGTAATAAGAAGAAGGATGATTTTAAATCCCCTGATTTTGCAGATTCAGATAGTCCTACAGGCGCAGCAGGAGGAAAAAAACAGCAACAAAGTATGATGCTATTAAATTCTGGAGGTGCAACTCAAAGCTCTAGTAATGATTATTTAATAAACCCAACAACATTTGCGTCAATTGAGGCAACAAAAGTTTTTCATACAGATAGAACAATAATTCAAGGTAAGATAGTTGAAGCTGTATTAGAAACAGCCATAAATACTGATTTTCCAGGAAGCGTAAGAGGTCTGGTTTCACAGGATGTATATGCTGAGACAGGACGTCATATATTGATACCTAAGGGATCAAGATTAATAGGGTCTTATTCAGGCTCTGTTGATACTGGTCAAACAAGAGTATTGATAAGCTGGGAGCGTTTAATTAGGCCTGATGCAGTAGATATAGCTATAAATTCTATGTCAACTGATCAATTCGGAAGAGCTGGTGTGCCTGGAAATGTAGATAATAAATATCTAGAGTTATTTAATAATTCAATATTATTAAGTCTAATTACTGTAGGAACGGCAATAGCATTAGAGGGCGCAACCGGAGATTCAGAATTGTCAGTTACTGAGGAGGAGGATGGTGACACAACCACATCGGGGTCAGCTACTGACTTTGCTGCTGATGAAATTATAAATACAATTAGTAGTACAGCAGATACTATATTATCAAATATGCTTAATGTGACACCAACTATTACTGTTCCTCAGGGTACAAGAATAAATGTTTTTGTTAATCAGGATTTAGTTTTTCCACCAGCTAAATCTCAGAATGGTTTATTAATACTGGAATGACAATAGCAGCGCTAGAAACCTATTTAAGCCCGTTAAAAAAAATATTTAGTGAAGAAGGGGTTAATGAAATATCTATTAATCAGCCCGGTGAAGCATGGGTTGAGAAGATGGGTGATATAAGAAGAGAGTTAGTGCCAGAGTTTGGTCATGGTCATTTACTTGCGCTTGCAAGGCTTATAGCTCAGTCTACAGAGCAGAGAATTAGTGAGGAACAACCATTATTATCAGCAACATTACCGGCTGGATACAGAGTGCAAATTGTTATACCACCTGCATGTGAACAGAACACCACAATATTTTCTATTAGAAAGCAGTCTCCATTAAAATGGACTTTAGAAGATTATGATAAAATGGGAGCTTTTGACTCATGTGTAATGGAAGAAGTGATTGATACAGATTCAATTGCATTAGCAAAATTACTGAAGGAAAGTAAAACTAAAGAATTTCTTCAAAATGCCATTACTATGAAAAAAAATATTATCATTAGTGGCGGTACATCAACAGGAAAAACTACTTTCACAAATGCAGCATTAAGATCAATACCAACTGACGAGCGTTTAATTACAGTTGAGGATGCAAGAGAGATAGATCTCCAGCATCCTAATAGAGTTCATCTATTAGCATCTAAAGGTGGTCAAGGTAGAGCTGATCTTTCAACCCAAGATCTAATTGAAGCATGTTTACGTCTTAGGCCAGATAGAATTATTGTTGGAGAGTTACGTGGTGCTGAAGCATTTAGTTTTTTAAGGGCTATAAATACAGGTCATCCTGGTTCAATCTCTACGCTGCATGCAGATACCCCTAAAATGGCATTGGAGCAATTGAAATTAATGGTAATGCAAGCAGGTCTTGGAATCCCTCCAGATCAAATAAGAGATTATATCTTAGGAGTAGTTGATATAGTAGTACAATTAAAGAGAGGGTCGGGAGGAAAAAGATTTATATCTGAGATTTATTATAAACATAAAGATTTGGCATAGAGTAAAGATATGGATTATAGAGCTAAGAATCTAGTTATTTTTATTATTCTTTTTTGTATCATAATTTTACTGACTTTTTATGCAATGACAGTAAGTGCAATTGCTACAATTAATGGTTATCAGGTTGTATTTTCCATTATAAAAGATCACGCCATATCTGAGCAGCCAGCATTATTGTGGAAATATTTTTCTTATTATTGGAATTTTTATTTGGAGAATAAGAGTAAGCTGGAGATTAGAGACGATCAAAATTTTGTTCTCAAGCTTTTCTTATCCACCTTTGTTCCTAATGCTATTTTGATCCTTAACTTTTTCTTATTTCGGGCCCCAATTATGGATTTTAGACCCTTTAAAGGAAAGGAAAAAATTCATGGAGATGCTAAATGGGCAACAGAGAAGCATCTTAAGCAAGCTGGCCTCAGAAGTAAAAAAGGTATGCTTTTAGGTCGTAATAATAAGGGTTTTCTTATTGCTGATGGTTATCAACATTGTTTGTTATTTGCGCCAACAGGTTCTGGTAAGGGTGTAGGATTTGTAATTCCAAACTTACTCTTTTGGCAAGATTCAGTTGTGGTGCATGATATAAAATTAGAAAATTATGAATTAACTAGTGGATATAGGAAAACTAAGTTGAAACAAGAAACATATTTATGGAATCCAGCTTCACCGGAAGGTATTAGTCATTGTTATAACCCTCTTGACTTTATATCTCCTGAGATGGGCAAAATGGTAGATGATGTTCAGAAAATAGCTAATTTATTATTGCCTGAGCAAGAATTCTGGCAGAATGAGGCTAGGTCATTAATTGTAGGTGTAATGCTTTATCTTCTTGCTGATGATACTAAAATTAAGTCCTTTGGTGAAGTAGTTAGAACATTAAGAAGTGATGATGTTGTGTATAATTTAGCTGTAGTACTTGATACGTTAGGTAATGATATTCATCCTGTTGCATATATGAATATAGCTGCATTTCTGCAAAAGGCTGATAAGGAACGCTCGGGTGTAATATCAACTGCAAATTCATCTTTAGAGTTATGGTCGAATCCATTGATTGATGCTACTACTGCTCGTAGTGATTTTGATATTAGGGATTTTAAAAGAAAGCAGACTACGGTTTTTGTTGGTTTAACACCTGATAACATTCATAGATTGCAACCTCTGATGAAAATTTTCTATCAGCAAGCTGCAGCGGCATTATCGCAACGTACACCAACTAAAGAGGATAAATTTGGTGTTTTATTTATGATGGATGAGTTTCCTACGCTTGGAAAGATGGAGCAGTTTCAATCTGGAATTGCTTATTTTAGAGGTTATAATGTTAGATTGTTTTTAATTATTCAAGACACGGAGCAATTGAAGGGAACATATGAAGAATCTGGAATGAACTCATTTTTATCAAATGCAACATATCGTATAACATTTGCAGCTAATAATGTAGAGACAGCTAACTTGATTTCGCAATTAATTGGTAATAAAACGGTAGAGCAGGAATCTGTCAATAAGCCTAAATTCTTTGATCTAAATCCAGCATCTAGATCATTACATGTATCAGAAACTCAGCGTGCATTACTGTTGCCACAGGAGGTTATTAATTTACCACGTGATGAGCAAATATTATTAATAGAGGCAAGTCCTCCAATAAAAAGTAAGAAAATATTTTATTATAAAGATAAGTTTTTTACTAGGAAGTTGCTACCAAAGGTTAATATACCTAAGCAAGAGCCATATATACCAGATCGTGGCTCAGTGGCATCAAAAAAATCAAATAGTACGAAGAAGGTTAATTAGTATCTGATCAATAATTGCTATATATCTAATACTGCAGAGCTAATATGAAGGAAAGAATCTGCTGTTATGAGTAATATCGGATTATTAGTTTAGGTTTATTACGTTAGCTTTTTCTGCGGGGTTAAATCTTTCTAACCTGATCTTAAAGGTTTCACTTGGTTGTATTTTTAGATCTATCTTCAAAGTATTTATTAGTGAGTTAATATACTGATTTTGCACAGGATGAGAATCTTTGTCAAATTTTCTATCAAGTATTAATAACATTTCTGCTGCATTGATAGTATTTCCCTCTTTTGTTTGGTAACTAAGGTTATCTTTAACCAATTCAGGAGATATCTCTTTATCTCTTAAAGCAGGAATAAGTACGTTTTGAAATAGGGTCATAGCAATATTCAAGGTATCGAAGCTACGCATAAAATTTGTAATATTACAATCCTTATAGATCTCAATTAGCTGATTATGTGATAATTTTCTATCACCATATGCTACAATATGATGGTCTAACATTTCTGAGAATGTGTCAGGATCCTCGGATAAATATTGTAGAGATGTACTTTGTATTGTGTTTGTTGTTGCAGTCATAATTTAGTCTCTCATTATTCTCGTAATTAACCAAAGCTTAAAAATTCATCATCAATATTAGATTTATAAGAAGGGTTAACGCCTAACTTGATGAAGAAAAGAATCAGTGTTTTATTCGCGCCACGTTTGATTAAATGTAGTAAAGGACATCCTGTTCCATAACCAAATAAATCAACCAGTGCTCCATTGAAAATATCATCAAAGCTATATTGATGTTTCATATAGTACTCAGCTTCCTTAAGGTATTTAAGGCTGCTATTACAATCATTATCTATATTTTTTTCAGCAGAAGATATCAAGT
Organism: Rickettsiales bacterium; assembly: GCA_018659605.1. Classification (GTDB taxonomy): domain Bacteria; phylum Pseudomonadota; class Alphaproteobacteria; order Rickettsiales; family JABIRX01; genus JADHOX01. The sequence continues at coordinate 11,622 of JABJMA010000031.1, read as the reverse complement.
TTTTAACTTTATCTTTTGTAAATGAATTAAGCTTTACGGCAATCACATTCTCTTTCATTCTCTGTATTAAAAAAATTTTTACCCATTATACACGTATACTGCGATAAGTGCAAAGGAAAATTACATGTTTTGTAAAATACATTCTAAGTTGAGTATAATAATCCTATCATTTATAAAAGGAATGGGAAGTTTTTTTATGTAATTTAATAGGTGTTATTTGTTTGCAGATTGCTAAACTTAGTTGTATTTGGATCAAAATGGAGATATATATTTCCAACTGGCCCATGACGATTTTTGGCTATCATTATTTCGGCTTTGTTTAATACGGCGTCCATACTTTGTTGCCATTTTTCCATATCTTTATGGCCTTCACTTGGTTTTTTTCTCTCAGTGTAATATTGCTCTCTATAGATAAAGCACACTAGATCAGAGTCTTGCTCAATGGTTCCAGATTCACGAAGATCGGATAATTGAGGTCTTTTATCTTCTCTTTGCTCTACTGCACGAGATAGCTGTGAGAGAGCTATAACTGGAATATTTAGCTCTTTAGCAATTGCTTTTAAACCTTGTGTAATTTCAGATACTTCCTGGACACGATTCTCGTTGCTTTTGCTGCTTGATCCACGAATAAGCTGAAGATAATCTATCACAAGAAGGGCAAGGTTGTTTTTTCGTTTTAATCTTCGAGCTTTAGTCCTGATAGCTGATATTGTCTGTGCTGGTGTGTCATCGATAAAGAATGGTAGTTCATATAGCTCTTTATGAGCTTTAACTATCAGTTCAAAATCCTCTGATGATAGATTCCCATTACGAAATTTCTTAGCATTTACGGTAGATGTCATGGCGATCATTCGACCTGATAATTGCTCGGCAGACATCTCAAGAGAGAAAAAGCCGACTGTTTTTTGTTCAGATTTATCTTTTTTATAATATTGACATGAGTTTAAAGCGATGTTTATAGCGAGGGCTGTTTTACCCATTGATGGTCTTCCTGCAAGGATCAATAGATCTGAATTTTGTAGACCTCCAATCATTTTGTCTAAATCAGAATATTGCGTTGGGATGCCGGTAAAGCCACCGGCGCTTATAGCTCTTTCAGCAGCTTCAAGGGCTTGGTTAAGTGATGTTGAGATGTTTTGAAAGTCGCTCGCATATTCATCTTGTGAGGCAAGGTTGAATAATTTTTGCTCCGCTTCCTCTATTAATGTCACAACATTTGTAGTATTACCTCCATCTTTAGCATTCGTGACGATATCTGATCCAACATCTATTAATTGTCTTTTTAGCGCTAAGTTACATATAATTTTGGCATATTCTTTAATATTAAAAATATAGGAGCTGTTGAGTAAAAGTTTATTGACATATTCTATTGTTTTTTCTTGGTCACCGCTATTCTCTGCAGCTAAAAAATTCTTAATTGTTAAAGGTGTGATCAGTAGGTCCTTACTTGAAAAATCAATAATTATTTGAAAAAGTTTTTGGTGTAGAGGGTGGTAAAAATATTCAGCTTTGAGAATCTCTACTACGTTATTTAAGGCGTTATTATTGGTAAAAATATGGCCAAGTAGATGCTGTTCAATTTCAATATTGAAAGTAGAGCTAATTTTATCTTTTTCTGATAAATCAGTTATGTTTTTTATTTCTGCTTTCATGATTGATTATGTGAACTCAAAATGGATTGGAAAAATTTTATTGCTAAAATGATATATTTACTTAAAGTATTCGTTAGTCAAAATCAATGACCGATTTATTTTTTATAGAACTATTATGACAAAAGAATCACAGTTAGTGCAAGCTTACTCTAAAGAATTTTTGTTATCAAGTTATGAATTAATGCTCTTAATTCGACGTTTCGAAGAACGGTCTGCCGCAGCATATGGTATGGGTCTAATATCTGGCTTTTGCCATCTTTATATTGGGCAGGAAGCAGTTGTTGTAGGTGTGAAAAAGGCAATCAAAGAAGGTGATGCATTGATAACCTCATATCGGGATCATGGTCATGTATTAGCATGCGGTAGTGATCCTAAGATTGTAATGGCAGAATTATTTGGACGTGAGACAGGAATATCTCGTGGTAAAGGCGGATCTATGCATCTATTTGATACAGCAAGGGGTTTCTATGGTGGTCATGGTATTGTGGGAGCTCAGGTTCCAATAGGTACGGGAGTGGCTTTTGCATATCAATATCAAAAGAAAAACAACATTGCAGTTACTTTTATGGGTGATGGTGCTGCCAATCAAGGGCAGGTGTATGAATCATTTAATATGGCAAGTCTCTGGAACTTGCCAGTATTATTCATTATTGAAAATAATGCATACGGAATGGGAACAGCAGTTAAGCGTGCAGCTTCTACTCGCGACTTCTATGTCAGAGGTGAGGCATTTGGAATCGAAGGCAATGTTGTGGATGGAATGGATATTTGCGCAGTCTATGAAGCAACAAAAAAGGCTGCTGAATATATAAGATCTGGAAAGGGGCCTTATATTTTAGAGATGAAAACATATAGGTTTAGAGGACATTCAATGTCTGATCCAGGGAATTATCGTAGTAAGGAGGAGGTAAATAATTACAAAGAGAATTACGACCCAATCAGAAATCTTAAGGAATTTGCCCTTAAGAATGATAAGGTTATAGAGTCAGACTTTAAAGAAATAGAATCTAAAGTGAAAGATGTAGTATTGGAGGCTTTTGAGTTTGCTAAGGCTAGCCCTGAGCCACTTGCCTCAGAGTTATTAACAGATGTATTAAGGGATAATGGTTAAGATTACTGTAAGAGATGCATTGCGAGATGCAATGTATGAAGAGTTAGAGCGTGACCCTAATGTTTTCCTAATGGGAGAAGAGGTTGCTGAATATAACGGTGCTTATAAAATATCACAAGGGTTGCTAGATAAATTTGGTGCTAATAGAATTATTGATACACCAATTACGGAACATGGATTTACGGGTTTGGCTATTGGGTCTGCTATGGCTGGTCTCAGACCAATTGTTGAATATATGACTTTTAATTTTGCGATGCAGGCAATTGATCAAATTATTAATTCTGCAGCAAAAACTAATTATATGTCTGGTGGTCAGGTAAAATGTCCGATTGTTTTTAGAGGGGCAAATGGTGCAGCTGCTGGTGTTGGAGCTCAGCATTCTCAATGCTATGCTTCTTGGTATGCTCATATCCCAGGTTTAAAAGTTGTAGCGCCCTATGATGCAACTGACTGCAAAGCACTCCTTAAGAAGGCAATCCGCGATGAGAATCCGGTTATTTTCCTAGAGAATGAAATTACCTATGGTTATGAATTTGAGCTAAATGAAGATATAATAGATGACATCGAAATAGGTAAGGCTAAAATAGCTAGGTCTGGAACTGATGTAACAATAACAGCTTTTTCTATAATGGTAGAAAAGGCTTTGAAAGCTGCAGATGAATTAGCAAAATTAGGTATAGAAGCTGAAGTAATTGATTTGCGTACAATTCAGCCGCTAGATACTGAAACTATTTTTAATTCTGTCAAGAAGACTAATAGAATTATTAATGTTGAAGAGGGGTGGGGGGTTTGTGGAGTTGCTTCTGAAATTTCAACTCTTGTGGTAGAAAATGTTTTCGATTATCTTGATAATGAACCTGCTCGCGTAACAGCTAAGCATGTACCATTACCATATGCTACTAACCTTGAAAAATTAGCATTACCTACTATTGATGATATTGTCCATACTGCACAAAAATTTTTTAAAAAATAATATATTGATATATTCTTATGCCTATTGAAATTCTTATGCCAGCCCTTTCACCAACTATGAAAGAAGGCAATTTAGCTAAATGGATTAAAAAAGAGGGTGATGAAGTAAACCCTGGCGATGTAATTGCTGAAATAGAAACAGACAAAGCAACAATGGAAGTTGAAGTTGTAGATAGTGGAGTTTTGGGTAAGATAATTGTTCCTAATGGCTCTGAGCATATTGCTGTAAATAGTGTTATAGCTTTGTTACTTGAGGAGGGAGAAGATAAATCAGTTTTAGATTCTTATAAAATAACAGAAGTTGCAAAGCCTGAGGTAAAATCAGAAGCAAAGTCAAAGGATGACAGCATTGAATCTTCTCAAATAAAAAATGACGTTCAGCCTGTAGTTAAAGCTATTGAGGCAATAACTCCAGTTGTTAATCTGTCAAGTTCTGCAAAACAGGAATATAATGCAACACCAGTTGCAAAGCGAATTGCGGCTAATAATTCGGTGAATTTATCCTTAGTTAAGGGAACTGGTCCTAGTAATAGAATTACCAAGGAAGATGTCACAAATTTCTTAACTAACTCATCATCTGGTAATGTTGTTGTAAGAAATGAAATAGATGCTGAACCAGTGCCAAATAACAATATCCGTAAGATTATAGCAGAGCGTTTGCTAATAGCGAAGCAGACTATTCCGCATTTCTATTTAACCATAGACTGCAATATGGATAGCTTGTTAGCAGTTAGGGAGCAGGTTAACAATGTTGCTAGCAAGGATGAAAATGGTAAGCCATTATATAAAATTTCTATTAATGATTTTATAATTAAGGCTTCTGCATTAGCTCTTAGGGATGTACCAAAGGCAAACGCATCATGGACTGACAAAGAGATTTACATCTATAACAATATTGATATTTCAGTTGCTGTTGCAACTGAGGATGGTCTTATAACACCTATAGTTGCTAATGCTGACCAGAAGCCTTTAAAGAATATTTCTAGTGAAATGAAGCTTTTGGCTAAAAAGGCACGTGAGAATAAATTGCAGCCCCATGAATTCCAGGGAGGCGGTTTTAGCATATCAAATTTAGGAATGTATGGAATTAAGCAGTTTTCGGCAATTGTGAACCCACCACAAAGTTGTATTCTAGCTGTTGGTGCAACGGAAAAGAAAGTTATTGCAACAGCTGACGATCAAATTACTACAGCTAATATGACCAACTTTACTATTTCATGTGATCATAGAGTGGTTGATGGAGCTGTTGGGGCTAATTTCTTAAATAGGTTCAAATTTTATATTGAGAACCCTGCCTCTATGCTAATTTAGGAAGGTTTCTTATGGTGCAGTGTTTTAAAATTATTTTGTGCATTTTTGTTTTTCTAGGAAATCTATCTGCTGAATCTATTCAAATTTCATTTGAAAATGATATAAAGCTTAGATTTGATAATATTAGAAATTACAGTGATGATGACGTCACCACTAATGACTCTAGTCTTAATGATAGCACTGCTATGCTGGAATTATATCCTAAATTAGATTTTGCCTTTAAAGAAGGGGCAAGTATAAAAACATCATGGGTTTTTGAATTGCTAAAAGATCCTGCAGCTAATAATGATTTCCAGGGTGAGGGCTTAGTATTAGATGAGTTGTATTTTAGCTTTGAAAATGAGGATGCTGAATTTTTTATTGGAAAAGTTAATCCTAATTTTGCATATTTATGGAACTATAATTTAAATAGTGGAATTTGGACAAGTGATATTGCGGAGATGTATAAAATTACTGGTAAAATTGCTATTGGTGGTAAGATAAAAATGGATTTAGAGGGGCATGGCCAACATAATCTTTCTGTTGCTACATTTTATTACGATGATTCAAATCTTTCTGATGCTTTATTTACAAGAAGAACGATATCAGATAATAATATAGGCGTTGCATCTGATACAGGGTCATTATCATCATTTACATTAAATCTATTTGCAGAGGATTTAAATTTCTTTGATGGTCTTTTTTACAATGCAAGTTACCGATTCCTTAAAAACTCTACTTCGTTAAATATTGATGATGAGGAGGGCTATGCCGTAACAGTTGGTTTTGAAAAAAATGTGTTAAATAATTTGACCATTAGACCTATGGTTGAATATGTTAATATTGAGAATTTTAATAGTTTTAACAATGATTTTAACCAAGAGTTTGGTGATGATCAATATCTGCCAGCAGATCTAGAATCTATATTATTTGTTTTTGGATTAGGGTATAAAAGTTGGAATTTTAACTATATGTATAGTCGGCAGGATTATACAAAGCTGTTAGTATCAAGTAATATTAAGGCTAAGGATGAAGGCTTCTCTATGAGTTATCTCTTCGACAATAATATTACTTTGAGAGCTGGTACAAGAAAGTCTGAAAGAGACGATGTAAATTTGTCAAAACACACAATATCAGTACAGTTATTATATAAGTCTAATTTCTAGGGTAGGTTTTTAGAAAATCATTGTTGAGATGGCGCCAATAAGGCCTCCAAAGACTCCTCCCCAAACAACTAACCAGCCGAGATGAGATCTTATCATGTTTGCAATTATACTCTTGACTTCACTTGGAGTTAGTTCGTTTAGTCTAGTATCAATAATTTTCTCTGCCTTACTATGAAACTCCAGGGCTATATGACTCATATCATTTTTTTGCTCTTGAAGATCGTTAATGATTTTATGTAATATTTTCTCAATGGCCAAGATAATATCTTCTTTAGCATTGTCTAATATTTTAACACCTCCTAACATTGCTAACATAGGTCCAAGTTTTGATTCTGATATGGATTGCACGAGCAACTGATATGTTTCTTCGTAATTTACCCTATCGGCGATATTATCTAATATTGAATGATTTTTATTTGAGGTTAATATTTTACTTATATTGTCGCTAGAAAAGAATTGTTCGACAATAAGGGTTTTTATACCAGCTTTAAAATCTTCGAAGCGATTCGGGATAATACCTGAGCCATAAAGATATGGAATCTTCTCGAATAACATATGTATTGCTAACCAATTAGTTATAGCGCCAGAAAGTGCAAAAAGAGCAATAGCAAAAAGAATCTCTGAATTGAGGACAAAAGCTAGAATAGCTAATAAAAAAGCTATTAAATTAGTGATTAGGGATTTATGTTGAGCGATAATTTTGAGAATCTTCATTTTAGGAATTTGTAATGTTAGAACAAATGATAGTAAATAATCAGGATAGAATTAACTTGCAAGGGGATGTGCAAATACCAGGTGATAAATCTATATCCCATAGGAGCCTAATGATCTTAGCTATATGTTTAGGTAAGGCCCGTATTTCCAACCTTTTGGAATCAGAAGATGTTTTAGCTACAAAGAATATCCTAGAGGAGTTAGGAGTTAAAATTACAAAAGAGGGGAAGGATTATATAGTTTCTGGTAATGGCAGGTTCGGTTTTAGACAGCCATCTAAACCTCTTGATTGCGGTAATTCTGGCACGACAATTCGGTTGATTTCTGGGCTTTTAGCCACTCAGCCAATTACTTCGCAATTATTCGGTGATTCAAGTTTGTCAAAACGTCCAATGGGAAGAACTATTAGGCCATTAGAGCAATTCGGCACAAAGTTTACAGCAAGGGAGGGGCATCTGTTGCCAATGCAAATAGAGGGGATAAGAGATAGTATAGCAATCGAATATAAAATGGATGTAGCTTCTGCCCAAGTTAAATCAGGAGTGTTATTGGCTGGTTTGCATAGTATAGGTACAACAGTGGTTTATGAGAAGGTGCCCACTAGGGATCACACAGAAATTATGCTTGAATATTTAGGCTTTGATTTAAAACGCAAGCTCAATAATGAAGTAATGAAAATTAGTCTAACTCCAGGAAAAGAGGTTGCATCAAAAGATCTTTTTGTTGCAGGGGATCCTTCCTCTGCAGCTTTTATTGCAGCATTGGCTTTGCTCGTTGAAGGTTCTGATTTAATCTTAAAAAATGTAGGTATAAGTAAAACTCGAATAGGTTTCTTTGATATTATAGCAAAAATGGGAGCTAATATTGAATATCTTAACAAGCGTTATCTATGTGGCGAAGAGGTTGCTGATATAAGAGTTAGATATTCCAAGCTTAAAGCAATTGAAACTGGTAGTGAGATGGTCCCAGCTGCTATAGATGAATATCCGATATTAGCAGTGATAGCTGCTTTTGCTGAGGGGGAGACGATATTTAATGGTTTGGCTGAGTTAAGGGTAAAAGAATGTGATCGTTTGCAGGTAATGCATGACAATTTGTTACTATGTGGTGTAAACGTAAAAATAAAAGGCGATAGTCTGATAGTTACAGGCAGCAATGCTGGCCTAAAGTCGGCATGTATTAGAACTCATTGTGATCATCGCATAGGAATGTCTTTTGTTATTTTTGCAATAATAGCTAAAGTTCCAATGACTATTGATGATGTTTCTGTGATTGCTACAAGCTTTCCCAACTTCTTCGAAATAATATCAGATTTGGGCATTAATATATCAAAATAAAAGATTTTGTTGGTAAGTTATGATTATTACATTTGATGGCACATCTGGCTCTGGAAAAGGTTCAATAGCTTCAAGAGTTGCAAAGGCATTAGGGCTTAAATATCTTGATACAGGAAAGCTATATCGTGCTTTTGCATATATCGTGCAAAAAGAAAATCATATAGATCATTTTGCAACCAAATCAGATGAGATAGCTGCTAAGATTACATCTTCTATTCTTCAATTGCCTGAATTATATTCCGAAGATATTGCAAAGGTTGCATCGCTAATAGCCAGGTCAGGGGAGGTGCGTCAGAGCTTAATTGATATGCAAAGAGATTTTGCTAAAGGTAAGCAAGGAGCGGTTTTGGATGGACGTGATACTGGTTCAGTAATTTGTCCACAGGCAGATTATAAATTTTATATTGATGCAGATGTTAAAATAAGAGCCCAAAGGCGATATGATCAATTGCGTGAGAAAAATATTATAGATAAAAGTCTAGAGGACATTATGCTAGATATAAAGGCGCGTGATTTTAGTGACAAGAATAGAGATTTAGCGCCATTAATCATTCCTGATGGTGCATTTGAAATTGACAATAGTAAAAACTCTATTGAAATAACGGTAAAAAAAGTTCTAGAACTAATTGACAATTAGCATTATTTTGTATATTTACGAGCCTTTCTCTAAATCGGAGGATAAATTTTATTAATCAATATTAACACCTATGGTCAACGAACTAAACCCGTTAGATGCTAACGCTAAGCAAGAATCTGCTGCAACAATTACTTCAACTCTTACAAATTCAGAAGATTCATTTTCTACCTTAATACAAAATTATTTTAAAAATATAAATACCGAAGGAGGAATAGTCGAAGGCACTGTTGTTGACTTTGAAAATGGCCATGCAATTGTTGATGTAGGCTTAAAGTCAGAAGGTATTGTCGATGATAAAGAATTATCCTTAGATGGCTTAAAGAAAACATTAAAGGTCGGTGATCAAATTAGTGTATATATTGAATCATTAGAAGGTTTGGACGGCAGAATAAATCTATCCCGCGAGCGGGTTCTTCAGGAGAATAGCTGGAGTGAAGTTAAAGAAAAGTTCAAGGCAGAGGATGATGTTGAAGGTGAAATCATTGGTAGAGTTAAGGGCGGTTTTATAGTTGATATTAACCACTTAACAGCATTTTTACCTGGAAGTCAGGTTGATGTTAGGCCAGTTAAAGATGTATCTCATTTAGTCGGTATAAAGCAGCCATTTAAAGTATTAAAAATGGATGAGCTTAGAGGAAATGTAGTTGTTTCAAGAAGGGCTATTTTAGAGACTGGTCATCAGAAAGCTGTGAATACAATTCTTGATTCTATAGAAGCAGGACAGATTATGGATGGTGTTGTAAAAAATATAACAAATTATGGCGCATTTATTGATCTTGGAACAATAGATGGATTAGTGCATATCGCTGATATATCATGGTCAAGAATATCTCATCCGTCAGAGAAGTTAAGTTTAGGGCAGAAGGTACAAGTAAAAGTAATAAAATATGATTCAGTGAAGCGTCAAGTATCACTTGGTATCAAACAGTTAGAAAATGATCCTTGGAGTAAGATTTCAGAGGGCATGGATAAAAGTTCCAAAATCTCTGCAACAGTTTCAAGTGTAACTGATTATGGTGTTTTTGTTGAAATTACTAAAGGAATTGAAGGGTTGGTTCATATTTCTGAAATTACTTGGTCTAAATCTGTTAGAGAGTTAATGAAGGAAATAAAACCGGGTCAGAAGGTTGATGTAGTAATCCTAGAAATTGATAGAGATAAGCATCGTATCAGTTTGAGTATGAAACGCTGTGAAGTAAATCCATGGAATGATTTCACTACAGCGCATAAAGTCGATGATATCGTTACCGGTAAGATTATGGCTAAGTTTGAATATAATATGTCAGTTGAAATATCTGATAAGGTTGAAGGTTTGCTTTATTACAATAATTTGTCATGGTCTAATGATGGTAAAAAGCTGTCTGAAAATTATAAAGAAGGTGATCAAGTTGAGGTAAAGATTATTGAATTATTACCTGAGAAAGAAAAACTAATTTTAGGAGTAAAGCAACTTACAGATAATCCATTCAATAAAATTACTGATTTTATTGATGAAGAAAATCGTGTAACATGCGTTGTAAGTAAAATTAAATTTGATGGCATTGAAGTATTAATCGGTGACTCCATACCTTCATTCATTAAGAAATACGAACTAGCAAAGGATAAGTTTGATCAAAGAACGGACAGATTTGCTGAGGGTGAAAAAATTGATGCAAAAGTGATAAAGATGGATCAGGATACACAAAGTGTAATCTTATCAATTAAAGCCTTAGAAATTCAAGATGAGAAAAAGGCTATTAAAGAATATGGGTCTGCTACTAGTGGCGCAAGTCTGGGTGATATATTAGGCGATGCTTTTGGTGATTTAGAGCAGAAGACTGATAATAAAAGTCAGGATAGCAAATCATCTGATGGAGATAAGGCTGATAAATAGTTAAGCTAAGCTAGAGTAGATTGATATTGAGTGAGTAAATAACATTTATTATTTTTATGGATTCACCTAAGTTATCAAGCAGTTTTAATATTGAATTCTTGCGTCGTAGGTTAAATTTATGGCGTATATTCTCGGTAGTAATGCTAATAGCATTAATATCTTTAACATATAGTTTTGATAATCTAAAAAATCCGACATCTGATTATATAGCAAGAATTTCAATAAGTGGCTTTATAAGTAATGATCATTTTCGTTTAAAAAAATTAGATGAGTTAGCTAAGGATAGATATCTAAAAGCAGTAATCATTGATATTGATAGCCCTGGTGGTTCTGTTGTAGGTGGTGAGTTATTATATAAAACTATTAAATCGATCTCTGATAAAGTACCTACGGTTGTTTTTGTTGGTTCTCAAGCAACAAGTGCCGCATATTTGGCAGCCATTGGTTCTAATTATATTATTTCACCACAAGGTTCTATAATAGGCTCTATAGGAGTAATCCTGCAATCTGTGGATTTGTCTGAGCTAGCTAAGTCTATTGGAATTAAGCCTGTTGTTATCAAATCGACATCGTTAAAAGCTGTTCCTCATTTTGCTGAAAAGCTAACAGCAGAAGGTGAAGTCTCATTGCATGAGGTTATTGATGATATTTATCAGATGTTTACTAAGTTGGTTTTGTTGAACAGAGATATAAAAGAAGATGATACTGCTGAAGTTATATCTGGAAAGGTCTTTAGTGGTAATAAGGCTTTAAATCTTGGCTTAGTTGATGAAGTTGGTGATTTTTCATCTGTAAGAAAATATTTATTGCAGAGGGATATCAGTGACAATATTGAGATTAGAGAGATATCTTTGAAAAAAGATGATGTTT
>JABJMA010000030.1 GCA_018659605.1 Rickettsiales bacterium | reverse complement strand
TTACGAATTTGACGATTTACAGATTCAATGGAATTGGTCGTGTAAATCACCTTCCTGATTTCTTCAGGAAAAGCAAAAAACGGTATGATTCCTGACCAGTTTCTTTGCCATATATCTGATATTACCGGGTATTTACTATCCCAATTGCTAGCAAAGGATTTGAGTTCAAGATGCGCTATTTCCTCTGTATTTGCAGTATATATGTAAGCGTCAAATATCCAGCATCTAATCAAAGAGTAAAAAGTGCTGTATCTATATTATATGGTAGCATTGCACGTAACTCTTGCTCATTTTTAGCTTTATGAATATTTTCAAATAAATATCGTAAATAATTATAGGTGTTGATATTATTAGCCTTACAAGTTTCAATAATGCTAAAAATGAAGCTACTAGCCTGGGCTCCTTTTTCAGAATTACTAAATAGCCAATTTTTGCGGCCTATTACAAATGTTTTGATAGCACGCTCGCTATCATTATTATCTATTCTAATTCTTCCATCTTCCAAATAGGCAACAAGCTTTGTCCATTGATTTAATGGATAATTAATAGCTTTTCCCAAAATGCTTGTTGGTGGGGCCTGATCCCGATAATGCAACAAGGTTTGATACAACTTCTCTATTATTGGTTTAGATTCATCTTGTCTAATTTGATAAATCTTTTCTGGGGGTAGTCCTGCTATCTTTCTCTCAATATCATATAACTTACCAATAATATCTACTATCGTTGTTGCTATACCAGATTTCTTGGTTATTTTTAAAATATCCATAAACTTACGACGAGCATGGGCCATACAACCAACTCCTATTACTCCTTCTTTATTATGCAACTCATTATAACCAGAATATCCATCACATTGATGATAGCCTTTAAAATCCTTTAAAAAATCTTTGACCCATTGTCCAGACCTTGATTGCTGATATTCATATATTATAGCTCTGCATTCTCTGTTGCCAGACATATGCATCCACATATAATTAGTACTCTTAGCATTTTTTAGTACATTCAATGTTGTTTCATCACTGCACACATAATCTGCATTATTAATATCCTTTTTTAATAAATCTATTATAGGCTTCAATATTATCGCTCCAGACAATATCCAATTTGACATTGTTGCGCGCGATAGGCTCACTCCTAATCTTTTCCAAATCCTCTCCTGCCTATATAATGGCAAGTGATCCTCAAATTTCTGAGTATAAATATGAGCTAATAAACTAGAAGTTGCTATTGATTTCTTGATAGGAGTAAAAGCAGGAGCTGCTCTTTTAACTACTTCTTCGCAGCATTTGCAAGCATATTTATAACGAATATGCTTGTTAACAATAACTTTAGCTGGAATAACATCTAATTGTTCAGATTCATCAGAACCTATATGGATTAGCTGGCCACCGCATTTACATTTAAGATCTTTATCTTTAAGCTCGTGTATAATTTTAACCCGAGGTAAATTAGATGGAAGTGGTTTTCGTCCAGCTTTGTGCTTTTTAGCTGAACTAGAAGATTCCTCTTCTTTATCCGTTTTTGATTCATCCAACTTGGCATATTCCTCAGCTTCATTAAATAAGAAGCTCATTTGCTGCATATAAGATTCCTTATGCTTTTCCGAGCGCTTGCCATACACAACATTTTTTAGTAACTCACAATTATGCTTAGATGATGCAAGCTCTATTTCTAGCCACTCTGCTTTTTTTGTTAGATATTGGTTGGTATCTTTTATACTAGAAAGATTTGTTTTTAAATCTTCATTTTCAAATATCAGAGCTTGAATCTTGGCATTTAACTCTTCAATATTTTCTGATGAACTACTCACTTGCATATACTAGTTTTTAACATTCATTTATAACTAATAATATACCACATATCCCTTAAAATGTATAGTGTTTAGCAGATTTATTGTTAAAAAAATACATTATATTTTACAGATTTAAATCCATGGATTTTATCAATATCTAAACCATCAAGTAACCACCGTAATTGTTCATATGTAATCGCTCTAGAGGATACTAGACTGGGTATTTTAAATCTCTCCTTTTCTAATCGTTTATATAATAAACTAAATCCATTCTTATCCCAATATAGCATTTTTAACTTGTCATACTTTTTATTATAGAAAATATGAATACTACCATCACTAGGGTTTAAGCCTAAATTCTCAGCTACGATAATCGATAAACCATCTATCGATTTACGCATATCGACTGTCCTATTATAAAGTAATATTTTACAATTATTCGGTAGCATTCAGTACCTCTATAATTGTTGTTAATTCAGAACGATTACAACCTGCAGTTAATTCTATGCTAATTCTAGATTTATTACTTATCTTAATAGAAGAAGTAATCTGGAAATCATCTCTTGATGTTACAATCTTACTTGAGTTGATTTCTAAAGGAATAAATAATTCTTCATTACGAGAAGAGATATTTGATAAATAATATCTCCTCCATTTATAAAGATCACCTATACTTACGTTGTGTAGCTTGCAAAATGCCTCTCGGCTTATTTTTCTTGACTCATACTGATCAATTAATAATTGCCAATTTCTAGTAACTTTAAGTTCTTCATTCTTTAACATAAGTCTCTCCATATTTGCTTATAGAGAAAACCTATATCACATTATTTTTTATTTGTTAGTTGCTGGATATTTGACGCTTACATATATTTAATATAATATCAACGTTTAAGCACATTTCTAAAACTAACCGATGCTGGATCAAATGTTTCTGAGTCAAATT
>JABJMA010000029.1 GCA_018659605.1 Rickettsiales bacterium | reverse complement strand
TTTATTAACGGCAAAGGCTAAATTCTTAATCAAAACTTCAGTTTCATTATAGCCAAAACTTATATTTTTAACCTGCAGTAAGCTTTCACGACTTTCATATGGTTCATAATTAAATTTAAAATCTAATGTGGCAACATCATCTAATTTTTCCATCACCCCATCCCTCTCTAGGGCTTTGATCTTAGATTGCGCTCTACTGGCTTGGCTTGCCTTTGATTTAAATCTATCAATCCATTCCTGAGTTTTCTGTCTGTGCTTTTCTTGATTTACTCGAGTCTTCTCATAAATTTCTTCTTCTTGCTCTATTTGATCTTTAATCTTTTTAGTATTGCCAGGTATTTTCCTAAACTGTCCTCTATGAACATTTAGAGTATGGGTGATAATACTATCCATAAAAACACGATCATGCGTAATTAGAATTAGCTCATTTTCCCAATCCTGTAGAAATTTCTTGAGCCATTTAGTTGAATGAATATCCAGGTAATTGGTGGGCTCATCTAATAATAGTAACTCTGGTTCACCCAATAATAATTTTGCTAGATTTATTTTTACCTGATATCCGCCGGAGAAATCCTTTGGGTCCTTTTGAAAATCTTCATCGCTAAATCCTAAACCATGCAGAATCATTTCACCTTTCCAAACTTCATAAATACGCTCTTCTGGAAGAACACTAGCAATTTCATCCAAAACAGTAGGATGAGAAAAGCTTAAATGCTGCTCCAAGTAACCAATACGATAATTATTTGAGATCTCAACCTTGCCAAGATCTGGCTCTAATTTCCCCAATAAAATTTTTAAGAAAGTCGATTTACCACTTCCATTACGCCCTATTAAGCCAATCTTCTCACCCGGATTGAAATGGACATTTACATTTTCAAAAATCGGCTGACCATGAAATGCAATTGCTAAATCTTTAACTCTAATCATCTAAACTACTATAAAAAAAAACCTTTTATCACATCTTTTACAAAAATCTAATGTAAATTAATCAATAATAGCAGATAGGTGATAATTAATTGAGTCAGGATTTCTTGTCGTAGAAGCATATGACAAGGCAATTGCGGATATTTGATTATGTAACAAACGAAATTATGGAGCTATCTTGAGCTTAATCTTTTAGCCCAAAATTAGTCATCATTATGTCTTGGTTTAATTTAAGATAGCGGAAACAAATAATTTTAATAGTCGCTCCCGCTTCATTATATGCTATAGCTGAATTGTATCCTCACCTTTTTTCCAATTACATGGGCATAATCCCTCAGTTTGAAGAGCATCTAATACTCGTAAAACTTCGTCTGGATTACGACCAACGCTTAAATCAGTTACAGATGCAAATCTAATAATTCCATTAGGATCAATAATAAAAGTAGCTCGGTTAGCAACTAAAGCCTCTTTAGATAAAATTCCTAAATCATTCGACAACACAGCACCAACATCTGCAAGCATCGGTATTGGTAAATTATTTAATTCTGCTTGATGCTTTTTCCAAGCAAGATGCACAAATTCACTATCCGTACTTGCGCCAAGCAATACTGCATCACGGTCAGAAAAAGCATCATTTAATGCTGCAAATGCTGCAATTTCAGTTGGGCAGACAAAAGTAAAATCTTTTGGCCAAAAAAATATGACCTGCCACTTGCCGTTATATGTTTGATTATTTATATCAGTAAATGCATCATTTACTGATTCAGGGTAACCACCTGGTTTTACAGCCTTTAAAGAGAAAGCTGGGAACTGATCGCCTATTGTTAACATAGTTGTAAAAATTTATTCGGTTAATTAATGTATAAAATTTTCATAGTACAAAGCCTTATAAATGAGATTCAAAAGAAAGATAACATTTTTTTTGCAAGCACATCATAACACATATTTATATTAAGAAGACTTTCCATAAATAATGCTTAATGACAACTGTTTTACCTCATGAATATTAGAGATATTATTAACTATTGCTCAATTGTGGCTGATATGGCATAAATATGATGCTTTAATTAAAAACCAACGATTCTATCTATATACCCCCAATAGCTTCTGAGCAACGGTTTACTACAACTGGCCACCTCTCTTCGTAATGATTTATTATATACTGACTTCTTTTTGTTCTATTTTTGCAACTCACACTTGCTTTGCTTCCAAAATATGCTACAATTAATTAATAAAAAAAATTAATTATCGATATTATGAAGCTTCCCAGAATATTTAAAATATTTCAGCCAAAACCAGACAAAGCATCTGCACAGCCTGAAGAGGACGGGTTAAAAACAGCAGAAGAGGAGTTAAAAACAGCAGAAGAGGAGTTTCAGAAATTAACTCAAGAGCCTGAAGGTGAATTAGCGACACTAATGGATGGTGAGGACGGTCTACCACGGGCAATGACAAATACAGAATTCACCGAGAAAGAGCTAGAGCAGAAAATAGCCGAAGAAGAAAAGAGTACCATTAGTGACCCAAAAGGTTTTAATAGTTGGTTAGCAAAGCTTGAAAAAGAATCTTCTACAGCTACTTCTAGCCATGAGAGATAGGATTATCTTATATAATCAGCCGATATTATCTTGCCAGATCAAATCATATTTAACATATCAAAGTTTCAAAATATCTATTTTTCTATATAATATCGTAATTAGAGCTCTAATTTATAGCCTAGAGAGATTTTGCAAATAAAATGCTTATCAGGGCAATTAAGATCCCAGATTATCTAAAAATGCAAAAATAACCTAAATTCATCAGCATAGTTAGCTTTAATTGACAGTATCATTGTCTAATGTTAGATATATTAAACTTAGATATAAAATTATAAATTTAATAATGCTAAACAAAAACCCACAAATGGATTACCATATCAAAGACATCAGCTTAGCAGGTTCAGGCCGCTTAGCTATTAATATCGCCGAAAAAGAAATGCCTGGCCTAATGGCACTTAGAACAGAATATGGCGATAGCAAACCGCTTAAAGGTGCCAATATAATTGGCTGTCTTCATATGACTATTGAAACTGCAGTTTTAATTGAGACCTTAGTTCATTTAGGCGCAAATGTCAGATGGAGTAGTTGCAATATTTTCTCAACTCAAGATCATGCAGCAGCTGCAATAGCGGAAGCTGGGATTCCTGTATTTGCTTGGAAGGGTGAAACAGAGTCAGAATATAAATGGTGTATCGAACAAACAATCAAAGCTGATGGCTGGATTCCAAATATGCTACTTGATGACGGTGGTGATCTAACAGCTATCATGCATGAGCAATATCCAGAATTATTAGAGAACATCTTAGGAGTTTCAGAAGAAACAACAACTGGTGTACTTAGATTAAATCAAATGGCTGAAGCTGGTACTTTAAAAATTCCTGCAATCAATGTAAATGATTCTGTAACCAAATCTAAATTCGACAATCTTTATGGATGCAGGGAATCTTTGGTAGATGGTATAAAAAGAGCAACTGACGTTATGCTAGCTGGAAAAGTTGCACTTGTATGCGGCTATGGCGATGTTGGTA